>NC_019973.1:5882638-6200534 GCF_000230995.2 Mesorhizobium australicum WSM2073
TCTCTTATAAGCCTAAGAACTCGTCGGGCCTGATATGGTCGACGTTGGGCTGGCGGCCGGCGAAAAGGCTCGGCTTGTGCGAGAATCTTTTCGAGGCCGCGTAGCGTAGCCACCATCAGGTGTTGGGCCGCGGCTTCTGAGCGACATCGAACAATTCTGGGGGTGCGCCGTGAGAATTTGGTCCGGCAACGATGAACGTACTCAGGCTACTCGTGTGAAGACAGGGTTTCGATTTTGCAACGGCTGACACCGCTTGACGCAGCGCGGGGCTCCTCGGGTCGATACAACGAGGCCCGAAAGCAAGGCCTGGAAACCATGCCCGGCAGGTTTAACTTTTACCTGCTTCCCGCTTTTTCCCTGCATGCTTTTTCCTCCGCGATTGAAGTGCTTACGCTGGCTAACGAAGCGACGGGACGAAACGCCTATAGTTGGCAGGTTGTTTCGGGCGACGGACAACCGGTGGTGTCGAGTTGCGGCATCACCATAAGCTCAGCCGCCGCATTGCGATCGGAGCGTGACCGCCTTCGATCAAACCCAGCCACGGTCGCGATAGTGTGTGGAGGCCGTTCCCTCCCTCGACATGACAGCCAGTTGGATGCCTGGCTCAGAGAGTGCCGCAACCGTCGCGCGCGCCTTATCGGCATAGGTGGCGGAACCCTAGTCCTTGCTCGAGCGGGCCTGGCAGAAGGTCGCCGCTGCGCCGTGCACTGGGAGCAATTCCCGCTATTCCTGGAGAAGTTTCCAAGCGTTATAGCTACGCAAGCCGCATTCGAGGAAGATGGTGAGCTGTATACCTGCTCTGGCGCAGGCGCATCCTTTGATACATTCCTGGATCTGGTTGGACGCGATCATGGAGCTGCCGTCGTAAATCGCATATGTGAGAAGGCCATCGCGTGTCGTGTCCGCTCTGTTGGGGACCGTCAACGCTTGCCGCCGAATTCCCGCGTACGATGCAATCACAAGGCAGTGATAACAGTCATCGATCAGATGGAAGCACATATCGGCGATCCCAAGTCGGTAAATGGACTGGTGGCAGCGACTGGCCTTACACGCCGCCAAATTGAGCGACTCTTCAGGCGTGAACTAGGACGAGGTCCGAGCCGCTACTACCTGGAACTGCGTCTCGAGCGCGCGCACTTGCTGCTTCGAAGCTCGAACCTGCCCGTTATAGAGATAGCTGTAGCGTGCGGATTCGTCTCTGCATCACATTTCTCAAAAGTCTATCGGGAAATGTACGGCTGCGCCCCACATCAAACTCGATTGTTGTCGTACGGAACTGGACAAGATCGCCCATATGATCCGCTCGCTGATCCTGCTGGCGGTCCAGCTGCCGACTGCATGACTGCATCCTCCAGAACCATGCGCGCAGAATCATCGGGCTTTAAACCCCGTTAGTCAGGTGCAAGAGACCCATAGGAGGTCCACGGGCAATCAAAATTCAGGGCAAAGGCGGATAAAAGGTCAAACAACCGCTCGGATTGAGCAATGCCGTCAGCCTTGTCGAGAAATCGGCTGAACTCGACCGCAAACGCCTCCCTGGGTGCCTCGGGGAATGCATCGACGAGACTAAGGATCCGCGGGCGTTCCATAATCTCTCTCCGCAGCCATTTTGCGCTGGATGTTGTGATTGGCATACAGATGCACAGAGCTGTCAGGTACCAGGCTCGCCATGCCGTCACCGCAGGTCGGGCGTCGCCAAAGCTGTATCACATTGCCGCAATGCGTAAGGTTATTTTGCGTGAAGTAGATGTTGCGCTAGTATTTCGAAATGTGACCTGTGCAGGTACAATTCTCCAATTTCGGTTGCTGACGCAAATTGATTTCCCACCGGTTAATTTTCAGATTGGATTGGAGACCGGCCTCGTTAAGGTAAGCGTCGTTCTCAGGCCAAGGCCTTGAGCTCCGGCTTGGCGATGTAGGTCCAGGGCAGGAGTTCGTCAATTTGCTGTTCGGATGGCCGTTGACGATCCTGGCGAGCACGTCGGCCAGGTAGCCGAGCGGCTCGACGCCGTTCAGCTTGCACGTCTCGATCAGCGAAGCGACGACGGCCCAGTGCTCGGCGCCGCCGTCAGAGCCCGCGAAGAGGGCGTTCTTCCGGTTGAGCGCGATCGGGCGGATCGACCGCTCGACGATATTGGAGTCGACCTCGATGCGTCCGTCGTCGAGGAAGTGGGTGAGCCCCTCGCAGCGTGACAGCGTATAGCGGATCGCCTCGGCGAGCTTGGTCTTCTGGCTGATCAGGCCGAGCTTCTCGCGCAGCCACGGCTCGAGCTCGACCAGGATGGGCCGGCTCCTTTCCTGGCGCGCGGCACGACGTGCGTCTGCCGGCTGGCCGCGGATGTCGTCCTTGACGCGATAGAGTTCTGAGATGCGCCGGAGCGCCTCGCTCGCGATCGGCGCTGGGCCAGCCGCGGCGAGTTCGTAGAAGCGCCGGCGCACGTGTGCCCAGCAGAAGGCGAGCGTTGCGCCGCCATCAGGCCAGCATCTCGGGTCGCCTTCCGCTTCCGTGGCTGTGCTGGACGCGTCGGCGCGGGTTCCGGAGGCGCCACCACCGCCGGCACGAAGGTCGGGGATTCCTGCTGCACCGAAGCGGCCTGTTTGCGCGCTTCGCGCCGCCAGGCGAACACCTGCTGTGGCCTGAGACCATAACGCCGGGCGACTTCGGAAATGATTGCGTTCGGTTCCAGCGTCTCCGCGACGATCCGCGCCTTGTCATCCAGCGACCAGTGACGCCGGCCGCCAGCACCGTTGATCACCTCGAAACGCCGAGGCTGCCGCTCCGGGTCGAGCGTAAGGTCAAGTCCAGACACAAGCCTATCTCCGATCCCAATACAGGATCGGCAACCTCACAGATCGCGATCACTCCCGAAAGGTGGCCCCGAAACACCGCTTACTCGTTAAGCACGGACTGAAACTGACCATGTGATCCGGATTGGTTCCATGGCGAGGACCTCCATAGTGGGCTGATGCGCCGCGACGCGCTGTGAACGTCCCGCCAGGTCGCCGATCGTGCCCCTGCGGACTCTGGAAGTCCGCTACCTCAGCGAAGAAAAACGAAACGGAGCTTTCGAGCTTTCCGATCACAAGCCCGTTCGTTTTTTTGATGACGCGCACGTCTCGTGCGATCTGTTGATGCGGAAAGCGGGCTCCGAATTGACCGTTCACTGAGTTCGGGCTTCTGGCAAGATCAAGAATGAGAGATCATCCGGATCGGCTTTCGAAGGAGAGAACAACGAGCCTCTCGGCTTGGTCGCTGCGATGAGTTAGGCTCTCACAATGAACCAATTGCAACATATCCTTCAAACAAGCTTGCAGAATCTTTGCGATTGCAAACCGCTGATAGTGGTACGCTGCTGACGACAGTACGTTCACTAGACACTCTGGTCAGGCGAAACTGAAGAAGTTGATGCCTATTTATCTCGACCGCACGCAACGTGGAGACAGCAGAAAATGGCAAGAAGATCGCTCATACTAGTTGAAGCCGGGAGGAGCAATGGTCTTATGTACGTCCAAGCGGCCCAGCGTCTTGGTCTTCATCCAATTACCTTGTCGACTGATCCAACTCAGTACGACTATCTTGCAACCCGAAGCATTGACGCAGTCCGTATCGATACAGACAATCTCGATGCGCTGATCCGTGAATGTTCCCAGCTGCGTGCAACCTATGATATTGCTGGAATTACATCCTCCGCGGAACCGTTCTGTGCGAAAGTTGGCAAGCTCTGCCGGCATTTCGATCTACCCGGACCGGACCCCACCTCTATTGAGCGATGCTGCGACAAATTCGTCCAACGCCAGCTTCTCGCGGAAGCCGGGGTTCCAATACCAGCGTATCGCGTGGCCACTAATGTGGCGGACGTCGAAAGCTCTGCCGCAGAGATCGGCCTGCCAGTGATTCTCAAGCCAGCCGTAGGCACTGGCAGCCAAGGCGTCCGATTGTGCCGCAATATCCACGAGCTAGCCGAACACACGACCTATCTATTGGGCGGCAAGCACATTTGGCGGTCCCCGCCGAGAATACTGGTCGAAGAATTCGCAGAAGGTCCGCATTATATCACTCATGTGATGGGACATGAGGTCATTGGGATTGAGGCAGCTGACTTCGACCGCCCACCGCATTTCGTCTTTCGTGGGGGCATCTTTCCCGCTCCGCTAACTGATGACGAGCATAAGCGTATCATCGATACTTCGTTGAGCTGTTTGCAAGCTCTGAGCCTTGGCTGGGGGCCAACGTGCATTGAACTCCGGTGGACGAAGTGTGGCCCAGTCGTCATTGAAGTCAATCCGCGTCTTGGTGGCGGTCCTGAACACATTCAGCTGGCTTACGGTATCGATCTCATCACCGAGCACATCAAACTTGTCACCGGCGACGAATGGGATTTGCGTAAAAGGCATTCGGAAATTGCTGGCTGGCGGAACCTACTTCCCGATCACGAGGGTACCCTCGACTGGATCGATGACGGCAGTCGGGCAGCTGCGGTACCTGGTGTGGCCGAGATCAAATTGTGGGTCAAACCCAAGATGCCGATCGTTAGGAAAGGCGATTACCTAGACTCCATGGGATATGTCATCGCCTTTTCACGCAGCCATACTCGGACCGAGGCAATACTTCAAAGTGCCGTCGAATTGATCAATTGGTCGATCACACCGTTTCCGCCCGTTAGTGAATAGGAACAGCCTGATCTAACTGGACCGCTTTTGGCCAAGGCATAGATCGGTACACTTGCGAAGCTGGGCGGCGTTTTGTCCTGCGGTCTCAAAGATGTGTCCGCATGATCGCCTTCGGGAAGCGCCAGTTTGGCGGCTACCCGGCCGATTGGTAAGACGCCCGTCGGCACGAACGCCCATCTTTGGTTGAGTGTGACTCGGCCCCTTGCACACCATTGCTGTCGTCGCCGCTTCGACCAAGAAAGGAAAGGCCGGTCAAGGTCCTGTCGCCGACAGTGGCCGGCTTCTTGCCCCCTGTGGTGAGGGACAGCCGGCAACTTCCAGTCCGGGCAAGAGTTCATCGAGCGGGCTGACGATGTGGTCATTGATGCTAGATAGCACGTTGGCGAGACAGTCCTGCAGGTTCAGGTCGGAGAGTTTCGCCGGTCCAATGGTCATCTGATCAGCGATGGTCGCCCCGCAAGGGGAGCGCGACGCGGCGGACGGGGGCGCAGGGCTGATCCTCAGCGTCCCATCCAGCCGCGAAACGTCAGGACATAGCGACCACGATATTGCCGACATGCCGCTTTTCCATGAACGCCTGCTGGGCAGCGGCAAGCTCGCGTAGTGGGTACTGAGCGGCGAGTATCGGCTTCAGCAGACCCCGCTCGATCAGGCGAACAAGGCGTGATGCCGTGCCTGGGGGCACGATCGTCGCGCCGGTGAGTTGCAGGTCCTTGTAGACCAGTTGGCGCAGGTCGAATTCGACAACCGGCCCGGCGATCGCGCCTGAAGTGGAATAGCGGCCGCCGTGACGCAACGCCTCGATCAAATATCCGAAAACGCTGCCGCCAACGACGTCGAGTGCGACATCGACACCGCCGCCGACAGCCGCGCGAATTGCTTCGGCCAAGTCGGGCGATGCGCGGTCAATCACCGTCTCAGCGCCGAGTTCCTCGAGCAGGGCCGCCTTCGAGCGCGAGGCGATCGCGATGACGCGAGCGCCGCGCAACCGGCAAAGTTGTATCGCGGCCGATCCCACTCCTCCCGAGGCGCCGGCGATCACCACGGCCTCCCCAGGCTTCAGACAGGTGCGCGAGATCAAATTCTCCGCCGTGGTGTAGGCACAGGGAAAGGTTGCCAGCTCGGCATCCGACAGCGGGCTCTCGATTCGGATCGCGTTGTCGCCGCGCACGGTAGTGAAGTCGGCAAATCCGCCGTCGCATTCGGACCCGAAATAGGCCGCGCTTTTGGCGTCAAACCAGTCCTCCGGGCCAAGCAGCCACGGGTCGACGATAACCCGTTCGCCGATCCGGCCGGTGTCAACGCCGTCGCCGATGGCCACGATCCGGCCCGCCACATCGGCGCCCTGGACGCGCGGAAACTGCAGCGCCGCGCTTCCCCAACCGCCGACATCGGCCTCGGCCACGGCGAAGCCCGCGCTGCCGCTCGACAGCGTGATGCCGTCATGGACGGCTTTGGAATACCATGCGGTGCGGGTGTTGATGTCGGTGTTGTTGAGGCCGCAGGCTCCGACCTTGATCAACACTTCGCCGGCAGCCGGCGCGGGAATGGGCCAATCTTCGCGGTATTCGAGCTTATCGAGACCGCCGTGGCCGGTCAGGATCACCGCACGCATAGATGTCGGCCGAGTCACGTTTTTCTCCTCGGGATCACGAATAGACCGCAACTGCCTCACCCAGCACCTCGACGTCCGGTTCGACGCCGAGACCGGGGTCGCTCGGCGGGGTAGCAAAGCCGTCGATGTTCCTGGCACCCTGGCCCGCAACCAGGTCGACAGCGAGATGATGATGGCAAAGCCAGCTCGCAAGCCTGTTTTCGGCTGCCGTGGAGGACGCCAGGTGGATGGCAGCCGTATCGGCCAGTGCGGAGCCGCCGAGGTCCTCGATATGCATCTGCCACCCCACCGACACGCCGAAATCCCGGATCTGCCTGGCCTTAGTCAGTCCCCCGACCCGGTTCGGCTTCACCTTGACGCCTTCGCAGGCACCGAGCTTCCAGGCTTCCAGATGGTCCTCGAAAGTGTGCAGGCATTCGTCCAGCATGATCGGCTGGCTCACCCTTCTCGCCACCTGCGCGCACTGCGACAGGGTCTGGCAGGGCTGCTCGACCCAGCCCCGCAGGCCTACATTATTCAAGACCCGGATCGCGACCGCCGGCAGCCAGGCACGATTGACATCATAGGTCACGGTCTCGTCGGGCTGCAGGGCGGCCTCGATTGCCTCTATCCTGGAGATGTCGTGCGCCGGGTCGCTGCCACCCACCTTTGCCGAATGGGTGCGGTAGCCGTGCGCATACGCCTCCCGGATAAGGGCAATCATCTCCTCATTCGAGCCGGTCGAGATCGACGAATTGACTGCGACCGGATCTGCTTCTTCGCCACCAAACAGGCGCCACAGCGGCATGCCGCTCGCCCTGCCGAGAATGTCCCAGCAGGCCATGTCGATGGCCGACTTGACGTAGAGATGGCCGGGCAAGGCTTTGTCCATAGTGCGGTTGATCGCGTCAAGCGCGCACGGGTCGCGCCCGAGCAGCGCTGGCACCAGCGTTGCGATGCCAGCCCGGATGCCAGGTCCGTGGGCAGG
The DNA here is from genome assembly GCF_000230995.2 of Mesorhizobium australicum WSM2073. Taxonomy (NCBI): domain Bacteria; kingdom Pseudomonadati; phylum Pseudomonadota; class Alphaproteobacteria; order Hyphomicrobiales; family Phyllobacteriaceae; genus Mesorhizobium; species Mesorhizobium australicum. The sequence continues at coordinate 5,889,892 of NC_019973.1, forward strand.
CAGGTAGGTGTTGCCCCATGGACAGCCTTCGCCCCAGCCGGACAGACCGGCATCCGTGTCGATGCGCACGAAAGTGCTGTCGAGTTTCTCGAACTTCAGCCGGCCGCCGGACAGCCAGTAAGGTTTCGTCAGCGGAAGCTCGTGCTGCCACACGTAAATCCGGGTGATCTTCATAGCAGCGGGGCGCTCCTCAAGAACCTTGCTGGCGACACGAAAGCTCAAGCGCCTGCGGCACGCCACAGTAGATACCGACGACATGGATCGCGGCGCGGATCTCTTCCATGGACACACCGTTGTTGAGCGCGCCGCGGCAATGGGTTTCCCACTCGTGCATCTTTCCGAGCCCCCCGATTATCGCGAGGTTCATGAGCGATCGCGTCTGGGCGTCGAGCGCTTCGTCGCCCCAGCCGAACCCCCAGCACCAGGCGGTCATCGCCTCTTGGAAGGGACGGGTGAAGGCGTCTGCAGCGGCGAGGTTCTTCTCCACGTATTCGGCCTCCAAGGTGGCCTTGCGCCTGGGAAGGCCCTCGTCGAACAAATCTTTCTTCACACGAAACTCCTAAGATTGAAGTGAGATCGCGATGTTCTTGGTTTGCACGTAGTTCCATAACGCCTCGCGGCCCTTTTCCCGCCCGTAGCCGGACTTGCCATAGCCGCCGAAGGGCGTCTCGACGCCCCCGGCGAACCATTCGTTAACGAAGACTTGTCCGGCGCGCAGCCGCGCGGCTGTTTTCATCGCTCGGGTGACGTCGGCGGTAAAGACGCCACCTACGAGCCCGTAATCGGTTCCGTTGGCAATGCGCACTGCCTCCTCGTCCTCACCGAACTTTAGGACGGACAGGACCGGTCCGAAGATCTCGTCTCGGGCGATGTTCATGTCCGGTGTAACACCGTCAAATATGGTCGGCTCGAGGAAGTAACCGGGCTGGTTGAGTTTGCGACCACCGACCACGGGTCGGGCGCCCTGGCGTTTAGCCTCGCGGCACATTGCCTCGGCGCGATCGCGCTGAGCAGCGGAGATCATCGCCCCCATATTTGCGCCGAAGTCCGGTCGATCGAGGCCCGGTCCGACCGAGATCGAGCGGGCCATATCGGCCACCCGTTCGACGACCTCGTCGTGAACGTCATCATGGACGATCAGTCTGGACATGGCGGAGCATACCTGGCCGGCATTGAAGAAAATCCCCCAGCGCACCGACGACACAAGCGCGTCGAGGTCGGCGTCGGGCCAGACGATCGCGGCCGATTTGCCGCCGAGCTCCAGCACGCAGGGGACGACGTTCCTGGCCGCAGCTGAGGCGATACTGATGCCAGTCGTCACGGAGCCGATGAAGACGATCTGGCTGACGTCTCGGTGGCCGACCAGCGATGCCCCGGCTTCGCGACCAAGCCCGCACAGTATGTTGACTGCGCCGCGCGGCAGGCCAGCATGCTCGGCCGCCTTAGCGATGTATGCGCTGGACAGCGGGGCGAGTTCGGGGGTCTTGACGACGCAGGCATTGCCCGTGGCCAAAGCCGGCGCTAGCGAGCGTGCGGCCATCTCCAGCGGATAGTTCCACGGGATCACCTGCGCGGACACGCCATAGGGCTCGTAGCTGGTGAAGTCGTAATAGCCCTCGCCGAGCGGGATCGAGCGGCCCTCGAACGTTTCGGCCTGGTTGCCGTAATATTCGAAGTAACGCGCCGCACCCTCGACCTCGAGCCGCGCCTCCCAGAGCGGCTTGCCCGCCTCACGACACAGCACTTCCGCAATGATGTCGATATTGGCCAGAAGGTAGTCACCCATCGCCTGGACCATCCGGCCGCGCTCGACCGGACGCATTGCAGTCAGCACGCCAGTTTCGTGACACGCTCTGGCAGCTACGACCGCACGGTTGACATCGCCGGCATCGGCAAGCCCCTGCTCGGCCAGATTTTCACCTGTTGCGGGATCGTCGACCACGATCCTGCCGGCACCGCCGTCGGTCCATGCGCCGTCAATATAGTTCTGCCAATATGCCTTAACCTCAGGCATGGACGGCCTCGCGCATCCACTCTTGGAGCACACGTATCGAGTGCTCGGAATTGACGCCGCAATTGGGGTCGATAACGAGTGGGCCAGGCCGATAGCCGCGGCTTTTCAGACCGCGCTGGACGGATTCAACGATGTGGATATCTTCCTCCACCGTGGTCGCCCGATCTTGGATAGCCAGCTTGCGTATCATATCCGAATCGGCTCCGTTGATCGTGTACCAGCCGCGCCATACGACGACCTCATCCACGCCCTTGGGGCGCCAGTGATAGGTGTTCAGCACGTTGCCGGGGTAGACCTGGAAGGAGAATGTTGGCCACAAGAACCACGACGAATACTTCCGGGCGCGGGGATTGGCGGCGAGATCAATCGGGTAGCTCATGCGCTCCAGGTTCTGGCATTCGGTTGTATGCCTGAGGCAATAGCCTTGAGGCTGGATGTCATAGGTTTCCGGCTTGATCACGCCGGTCGAAAAAGTTTTGTGATTGAACTGGCAGTGATAGCACTCGGAATAGTTTTCGACGGAGACTTTCCAGTTGCAGCGTTCGGGAATCTCGACCCATTCTAGTGGTTTCAACCGCTCGATGTCAGGGACATATTCAGTTAGTTCTTCTCGAACTCTCGAGAACCATTCATCCATGGGGTGCGCATCTGGATCGAGATTCACGAACACGAAGCCCAGAAAAACCTCGGTTCTCACGGATGGCAAACAAACGTCGTGCCGGTCGAAACCCGGAACCGCCTTAATGTTCGGACCGCTGCGCAGTTGTCCGCTGATCTCATACGTCCAAGCATGATAGGGGCAAACGGTGAGCTTTGAATTTCCGGTCCCGTGCACCAACTCATGCGCCCGGTGCTGGCACACATTGTAGAAGGATCGCACTTCACCGTCGCGATCCCGGATACAGAACAGGTTCTGGCCGGCGATCTCGAACGTGAAGTAGTCGCCCGGCTTCTCCACCAGACTGACGTGCCCGGCAAATTGCCATGAGCGAGCTAGCAGGCCGGCCTGTTCCTTGGCAAAGATCTCTAGGTCGGTGTAGTAATGGGCTTCCAGAGATCGCAGGGGCACAATCGGCGGCATCGCGGGGATATTCATCGTTGATCCTCACTCCAGTAGATACCAAGCTCCTGGCGTCGCTGATGAAATCGCTGGATGTTGCTGACGGCCTCGGGACCAGCCTCGGGATGTAGCACCTCGCCGTGCAAGGGACTGTATCCACGGGCGGTAGTGGGGTACACGTCTTGGGCGGCGTGGCCGAAACGTTCCTTTGTCGATTGTGGCAACGCGAAGAACCGCCGGGAAGCCTGGATGGCTTCTGTAATCTGTTCTTTCGGGATGCCGTGCTCAAGGTAGAAGAACCCGGACTCCTCGCATGCCAGGCGCAGGCGCTCGCGCTCTTCGTGTCGCGTTGCATCGGCTGTCAATTTTGTCAGTGAGATTTGCGGTAGCGTGATCATAGCTGCTTCTCCGTTCGCGCATTGGCTTTATGGGTCACCTGGAAAACCCAGTAGTGGGCGCCCTCCTCCGCGAGGTATCTGCCGTTGCTTAAACACTGTGCCGTCACAAGCAGGTCCTCATCCTGCAGACGCCGCACCTCATCTTCAAAGGATGTGGCCTCCGCATAGCTTTTGCGGGTGCTTGCGATGATGAACCCATCGGGGCGCGTCACGCGAGCAAGTTCGCGCAATGCGTCCGGTCGGACGTGCCCGAGCGTGAAGACGCCGCAGCAAACAGTAATGTCATAAGTCGCACTGGAGTAGTCGGAGAGCGGCCCATTAAGGTCGACATCGCCTTGGACATGGCGGTAGACGTGGCTTTTTCGCGCCTTTCCTGCCATGTCTTCGGAAAGGTCGAACCCGTCTAGCAACTGGAAGCCGAGGCGATTCAACTGCGCGCCAACGAGGCCCGTTCCGCACCCGGCGTCAAGGATTGCGATGGCTGCTCGTTCATTGGCAAAATACGCCGTCTGCACCGCGCTCGCGAGTTCCGCAACAACCGTCGGCCCGCAGTAGCCCTCGCGGCCAACATCCAGTTCATAGGAACTGGCCCATCCGCGATAGAAGCGGGCCAAGCGACCGACGTCGCCGTCGAGGGCATGGGAGTCCTTGATGCGCTTTCGTGCGGCTTGCTCTATTGCCGTCTGCTCATTCAGAGTGGTCATGACAGTTCCTCCGTGTAGGGGTAGATGAGATGGGGTACATTCGTCAGCGGCGGGGCAATGGGCTGTCGGTTGCCGTATTGCTGAGCATGGCTATCCGACCATGCGGAGGCGCCTACGCTCCAGGTGATAACGTCGTGGATCAGGGCATCGCTCAGGCCCATGCCGCGCCCAAGATCAAACGCCTCGTCAAGGATCAGGCGATTCAAGTTAGTGAGCTCGACGGACAGAGACTCGAGTAGCCGTATCTGGACGTCACTTAGCGGGACGTCCTCGAGCGGAAACATATGCTCGCGCTTCGGTTTGATCCGTCCGACGGGATCGGTCAGAAATTCTTGGTCTGGCGGATGCGCGGGGTCGGCACCGTATTTGGATGGCGCGCGATAACCCGGCACTTGCAGTCCAGCGCCGTAGGCCGCCTGCGCCAGTTCGACGACGCTCAGATGGCTGTCGTGTCGATCGAACTTCCTTCCCGCCAGGCTATAGCGCTCTTCGATCGTGCGCCCGATCGGCAGTCCCACGCCGAGTTCGTCGGCCAGCTGGACGGTCAAGTCCATATCCTTCATCGTGATCTCCAGAGTGCAAGAGCGATCGTAACTGCCATCTAGGAGAAACGGGACGAATTGCTCGACTGCAACGGAGTTCGCCGAAGAACCGACAAACTTGCGCCACGCCTGCTGGGCTGGAACGCCGTCGCGTACGCTTCGGCAGAGCGCGTCACCGCTGGCAACGGCCGCAGCGTAAAAGAGAAGGTTCGTCAGAAGTTTGACCGACTGGCCCTGACCGATGTTTCCGACATGGAAGGAGACGGCTCCCATGGCTTGCAACGCCGCCTCGCAACGTACATAGGCTTCCAATGGCCCACCCACGAAGAAGCTGACATTGCCAAAATCGACCCCCATGTGAGACAAGTTGCTCACGGGCGCTTCTAGCGAATACACGCCAATTGCTGCCGCCCGTCGGGCGATCTCGATCGTATTGTGGTAGTCGGTAGTAGACGCGTCGATCCACACGCCGCCCGGTGGCATTCCGGCCATAGCGCCCTGCTCGCCCGTCATGTTGTCAAAGACATCGCGGGGCATCGGCAGACAAGTAATGACAATCTCGCAATCGCGGGCCGCGTCACACGGTGCATCATGCCACCGGGCTCCCTTTTCGACCACGTCTTTTGCAGCCGCGGGATCAATATCGTACACATTCACCAGATAGCCGGCCTCCAGGAGCTTGGCGATCATCGGCCGCCCCATGCTGCCGGTACCAACGAATCCGATGCGTTCGGCGTTGCCGAAAAGAGCGGCGGGCGCGGCTTCTACAGTAGACAATGGGACTTCCTTTCATAGGTCAGTCGCGATTAGTGCTACGTACAGTTCAAACAGAACCTAGGCCCACAAATAAATGGATGATGTCATCATGGCAAGCTTTCTTATATTAAAATCACTTTAAATTTTGCACAATTAATATTTACCAAGCATATGTGGATATGACGTAATACGGAACCTCGCAAATTGTGGCGCCGACTTGCTTTCATGAGTTGCCGCACAGTTTGATGAAATTTCGAGAATAAGCCAGAATTCATTGGATTGTCGCTATGACAGTGGTCGGCTGAAGGGACGTGGTTGTGCCCGTTCCCAATCGCCGCCCGAGATACATGCGTAATCTTCCGCGGGTCCACGCTTCCAAGTTGGCAAGCACCCCTGGGGTCTGGCAGAAGCCTAAGTAGCCGCGCCATCCGATGAGGTACTGGCTTCGACGCCTGGGCCAGCTGCCGCAGACTTATGCCCCGGGTCTGGCGTACTCATATCCCGGATCAGCGCCTGAATTTGGCGAGGGCCTTCGGCACTATGCGCCGCTCGCTCCCGTCATTCGCGATGCTCACTTCAGGAACTTCCGATCCTCCGGCCGCGATTCGACGCGTGTTCGGCGTTGGGGATGCCGATTCCGAAATACCGCATGTGCGCAACATCAAGGATGCGATTTACCAAACTCGAGAAGGTGTATCCGGCGGTCCTCGCTGCCAGAACATAAGAGGCGCGCATACGGAGTGACGGCATGTTGTTGATCTCGAGGACAAAGGCCTGGCCGGAGCGGTCGATCCGTAGGTCGACGCGGGCGTAGTCCCGGCACTGGCACTCAAGGAACGTCGCAACCGAAATATCTTGCAGCACAGTCGCAAGCCTACTCCCGATTTGCCCCGGGCAAATTCTCCGCTGCTTAGCTTCCCGAGTCAGACAACGCTTTTCGCGGTCGCGGAAGTCGTATTCCACAAGGGGTAACACCTCGAGCTCTCGATTTCCAAGCAGCGCGACAGTGATTTCTCGCCCATCAATGTATTCTTCGACGAGTGCGTCCTGAGCATACAGCGTTACGATCACCTCCACGGCCTGCCTCAACTGAGCGGGCTCATGTGCCAGCTGTAACCCGAAGCTCGCGCATTCGTAACGCGGCTTCACTACCAATGGGAATCGCAGGTCGCCGGTAGTCTCGGTGCCGAGACGCATCACCCGAAAATTTGGCGTCGGCACTCCGCGATCGCGGATGAGCCTCTTGATGATGACCTTGTCGAACGCCAGACCATATCCAAGCGGGCCCGGTCCGGTACACGGCACGCCTGCCATCTCAAGCATGGCCGGAACGCCGGCTTCAGGGCGCTCGCCCTGACTTCCCCACGCCAAGTTGAAGACGATCCCCGAGGGCCGGGATTGCCGATCGGGGGGCATGAACCGCTCGAGCGTAGCGAGCAGTCCTTTGTCGCCGTCGCAAATCAGCGTCTCGTGACCTCCCTCTTGCAGCGCCGCCACCACGCTTTCCACCTCTTCGCGGTCGCCGAACTCCGGAATAGGCTGCCCGAACCGGTTGATCACACCTGTATGATCATGGTTCGATACGACTGCTACCCGCATAAGCTACTCCCTTGATGTTTGTCCGCCGTCACGTTTATTCGCTCGCCTTCTGTCAATCGAAGGGATCAGCACGTCTGGAGCCCGTGCCCCTTCACTACGTTCCATGCAATCGCCGTGCCGCCGAAGACATGGCGCGAGCAAGAGGAATAATCATGTCATCTGCGCTGCGCCGGCGGAATGGTCGCGCCCCGGTGTGTGGGGATTCGAATATAGACGTCATGAATGGTACACGGTTGAGTACGACAGCAATCGGCGTCTGTCTTATGAGCGGATGATGACGAATTGCCCCCGCTCTTGGAAGATCCCGTGCCATCACCAGTGCCAGTCAGGATTTCCATTGCACTGAACGGCCGCGTGGCTTGGAAAAAAGACACAGGCTGATGCCGCATGCCTGCCGAGCGCACCGCACCATATCCAGGCGCACCGCATGCGCGCGCTCTCATGCCGCTTGGCCACCCGCACCATGATACACCGTCTAGGCACGATCGCACCGCAGCGCTCTATGATTATGCCTTGCATCATGTGGTGCGCACCGCTGGCCGAGCACGGCCGCACTGCTCACCTTGGCTAATTGGGTCGCCTCAAGCACACCCCGAAACGGGGATCACCTCTCTTTCAATAAATGCCGGTTCGCTGTACGGTGCACACCAAAAGTTGAGAGTGTAGTCCGAGCTGGTTCGCACGATGGGCAGCTCGCATATGCGGAGCGAGCCTGGTTGGCGAAATGACAACGTCGGGCGAGCTTACTGAGGGGCTGCACTCGAAACTTGAAGTAGTTGCCGAGGCGACGCTCCTTTGATCGTTCCGGTCGTCCAGCTCGTAAACGCGAGAGATAGCGCTGCGGTTGTGGGAGATAACTGATAATGGCGGCCGATTGCCGAGCGCTTCAGGATCCGGATTCACGCCAATGCCCAGGCCCTCAGGCGGCGCAATATGGCCGCTGCGGCGAGCTGGGGCGAAAGGATCGAGCCGCGGAGTAACGTAACTCGATAGATCGCATGCATTCATGATCCGGCTGGATGGCGTCGACGCGCCAAGTGAAGGAGTGCACCCGTCGTAACGTCGGACCCCCATGTACCCTCGATACACATCACCCCAACCGCGATTCTTTCGTCGGTATCGACGCGGAGCAATGTGAGGCGATGGTATAGGAGGTCGTTCCACCCGCCAAGTTATAAGGAACATGGCTGATCAATGGCACTTGCCAAACCACTAGGCAGGTGATTTTCATTTGAAAGGCGTCGCATCTGAGCACCCTCCGCGCGTCTGAAGCACATTCTTGGCGAGATCTAGTCCCATTGTGACTCCGTCATTAAGATTGCGCCAGCCGCCTCTTAAGATTCCTGATCTCCTTCTTCGTCAAACCGAACTATCTACTGCAACTCTCGCGCCCGCCCGGCGCCATTCCGAGTTTCCCAGATCAAGTCCAAGTTGCGTAACATCACTTCCGTAACGCTGAAGGTTTGCTTCCCTTGCCGGGAAGTTAGGCGAGCGTCGATGTCCGGATAGATAAAGAAGGGAAGGGAAATTCGTTCGGCCGGACCGGTGTGCACGACCTGATGGGGCGTGCTCTGCAATTATATTTACAATCGCGTCAGATGAATATCTCTCACGTTTTCCTCGCTTATAGCAATACCCAAATTCATGAATAATGTGCGTGCAGGCTTGGCATGTTCCTGGCCATCGACCGACCAGGTCTCTAAGTTCACCACGTCGAGTTCCATCACTGCGCTGGCAAGATGGAAGGCGCGGCCTTCCTCAGGAACGAACTGCCCAAAACCGCGATGGTCCCAACCGACGCTTCCTTGGGCCGCACATCTTCGACCGCGTCTGCATCATCATGGGATCGAGCACCGGCTGACCAAACTACCATCCTTGAACCAGCGGTCAGGCCGAGCGGATGAACCGGACAATCGAGGATGCCACGGTCAAGGTCTACCACTACGACGATCTAGAAAGCCTCAAGGCCCATGTCGTGGCCTTCGTCGCCGCCTACAACTTCGCCAAGCACCTCAAGGCTCTGCGATGGAAAACACTCTACCATGATCTGCGGGGCATGGACGAAAGACCCGTCAATCTTCAAGATCGATCCGCGCCATCTCATGCCGGGACCACACAAACAAAGTCATCTCGACCTGCAACTCCCCGGTCTCGAGTGCACCAATCTTTGACGACGATCACCCGTTGCGTAGCTTCCTCCTCTGGTGCGGAGGGTGAGGGGCTTCAGATTGTTCCTGTTCGCCGGAGGTCGGAAAAGGTGTGATCGACCAATTGATTAAGTTGACGGCTCCCTCAAGTATCGTCTCGGTCTCAGAATAGCTGGGTGAAGCAGCGACGACATGTCCGATGCGGTCTCGATAGTCGCCTTTCCTGACGATCGGTGTCTTGGGTTTGGCGTACAATTCCACCTCGGCGACGCCAGGTAAACCAGCCGCCTGACAGTCGCCACTGATCCAATCTAGGGTGCCATCGCGATCTGCGATCAGGAACCGCGCGCCCGCAGAATGCGAATACTTTTTGCGCAAATCCGATCCCTCGCCGACCGTTAGCTTGATGTGCTCGGTGACGAGGTCGACGCCGTAAGCCAGCTGAACCAGCTGAGGATTGGCCCCACCCGCAATGCGCGGATTGACTTCAATGACGACGGGGCCACGCTTCGTCCACCGGAATTCAACGAAGGATGGCCCCCAGCCAAGGCCGAGAGCTCGCAAACAGCTGAGCGAAAGGTCGGCGATGCATTTATACTCCTCACTAGTCAGCGGGGCTGGATGGATGTACTCACGAAAGATGAAATGCGGTGGGGGGCCGAATTCAGCGGCCTCAATCCCAATGACTTCATTTCCCATTATGTCAGCGCTATAGTGCGGGCCTTGTGCGAATTCTTCGACCAATATACGCGGCGAAGACCGGTGCCTCCCGCTCAATAGATAGGTCGCATGTTCGGCTAGATCATCGACGTTGCGGCACAAGCGAACCCCAATGCTTCCGCTGCCTAGGGCTGGCTTGATAACCACCGGCAGACCGATCTGCGCGACAGCGCTTTCAACCTCCGCCGCATTCGCTGCCAAGCGATAAGAAGGCATTGGAACGCCGGCCTCCGCGAGGAGCTGACGTTGAGTAAATTTGTTGCAGCATCCTTCAATCGATGCGGGGTTCGGCCCCGGTAAATCGAAATACCGGCAGAGCTGGCCAACTGTGGCATAGATCGACTCGTCGTCGCCCGCAAAGCCCGTAATGCCAGCAATGTCATACGTCCCACCCAGCCGGGAGCATTCGTAGATCAGCGCATCGAGACTGTTTGTATCGACACGGATTGTCTCGATGCTTTCCGCCGCAAGGTAGTCGTACCGAGCTGGATCAGCCGACAGGGTGATTGGATGAAGACCAAGGCGCTGGGCTGCTTTCATATACAGCAGTCCGATACGATTATGCCCTTCAACCAGGATGAGCGCTCTTCTTGTCATTGGCTGTTCACTCTCCGTTGGGTGCTGTCCGGCTGCCTGAGCGTCAATAGGCGTCGGCTTCTTGTGCCCTACCGAGCCTCAGACCCTTGCGGTGAAGGTAACATTGTCAGCGACTTGCGGTTGCAAAGATACTGTAAAGATGTTTGAAGGATCTGTTGCAGGGTTATGGTTAGCAGCGGTCGGCGGCCGCCTATCCGGAGTCGGCGAGTTCTCCGTGAGAGAAGGCGACGACGCCTCACCATCGATCTGTCGGTCTTGGCACGACGCCGCCGGCGCGACGTGGCAATAGAGGCGGCGTCGACGACATGGCTTTCGATCCCTCGGCCGTGCCAGCAGTCCTGTGATATCGCCGCCGCGGACCGCATGTTTCGACATCTTCTCCCCACTGCGCGGCGACAGCGAGCTGATCAACCAGGTCGATTTGCTGAGTTCCAAAGAAACGAAGATCGCGCCAAGATCGGTGGATAGCGGCAGGCGCCGCAGATCGATCGGCTACAACACGCATCGAACATCGAACCACAAAGCCAAAGCACCCATGGACCAACGGCCGGGTCGAGAGAATGAACCGGACCATCGAGGACGCCACCGTCCAGCGCTTCCACTATGAGAGCCACGATCAGCTCCGGCAGCATTTCACCGACTTCGTCGCTGCGTACAACTTCGCTCGCAGGCTCAAGACCCTCAAGGGCCTCACGCCCTACGAGTTCATTTGCAAGGCATGGGCTGCACAGCAGAACGCTTCAAGCTTGATCCGCTCCGCAAATGCCGGGACTTCTCTATTCGGCGTGTTGAAGGCAATCGCTTTCAAGCTTCCTCTACCACGCGCATTTGATGTCTTTCGCGAGGCCGTGCTTCTCTTCGGGATCGGCGCGTTGGCCCTCCCAGCATGGGATCAGTTGGAGTGAAGGGGACAACATAAACAGCGTTCTCACCATGTTGCCGCGGTGGAAACGAGTCCCGGCACGTCCTCTCTTCATCCTCCGTCCCGCGAAGGACATTCATCCGCCCCTGGCGGATCTGGTTATCGGATGTTCTCCCTTTCGTTTGGTGGACCCGCTTTATCACCGCCGTCGCTTCCTCTCGCGCCCACCGGAACTCATTGCCATCGGACCATATTCTGTGCAGGGCATGGGCAACGGTCGCTCTTTGTCGGCCCCGGCGCTTAGCGACGTTCATCGCCCAAGCTTTCAGCCATGACCACTTTTTCATCACCGTCAGCAAGACTTGAGCGGCTTCATAAAGTAGCGTTCGCATCATGGCGTCACCGCAGGGAATACGTAAGGCTTCGACAGCATGCTGACGCGCGCGCTCGTTGCGGCACGCACCAGGCTGGTCAGGATCACGACCGAACTCTCAAACCAGATCCGAGGGCTCATGAAGACATTCGGACTGCTTGTTCCCGCCGGCAAAGGAAGCACGTTCGAGAGGAATGTCCGCAATCTCCTTGTCGACCAGGACGGCCTCCTATCGTGCTGCCGAGGCTGGAAGCCTGGCGCAACATGCGCGTTCGGGCCGCGGAACTCGGGCGTCAGCTTGTCGCTGGTGCGCGTCAAAGCCGAGCGATCCCCGGTGTCGGCGCAATCACCGCGACTTCGTTCGTGACCGCCGTTGAGGAGCCGGACAACTTCAAGAAATCTCGCTCCGTCGGCGCCTGGCTTGGCCTGACTACCCGACGATACCAATCGGGAGAGGTCGACTATGATGGCCACATATCCCGGCGGGGCGATCGTCATTTGCGGGGGCTTCTCTACGAAGCTGCGACGGTCCCGCAGCTGCGCCGACAGCAGCCTGCGAACATGGGGTCTAAAACTCCGAGAGAGGATAGGCTTCAAACGAGCCGCCGTTGCCGTAGCCCGCAAACTGGCGGTGACAATGCATGCGATGCTCAAGACCGGCGAGTTCTTCGACAGGACCGCTGGCGCGACAGCATGACGGCTTTAAGGATCGCGTTCAGTCTCTGAGCGCGCCGAGACGTCCCTGCCGGGGCGTGGACAGAGCCATTCCGCTGATGGGTTGCACCGCTGGCTCAGCTGAGTGCGGTGCTGCGCTTCTGGCTGATGGGAACGAGGTCACGTCTTTCAGCAGCCTCGACCGCAGGAAAGGGAGAAGCGCAGCATGAAACACTATTGTGCACTGGATGTATCGGTGGAAGAGACCGCGGTTTGCATCATTGATGAAACAGGAACAATTTGCCGCGAAACAAAGGTTACTACTCACCCCGATGATTTGATCTCGGTGATAAAGGACCCGAAGTGGCAGATTGAGCGGATCGGTCTTGAAGCCGGACCACTGTCGCAATGGCTTTACGAGGGACTTGCCAAGGCAGGACTGCCCGTGATCTGCATTGAGACCAGGCATGCCAAGGCATTTGAAAGCTCAACCGAATAAGACCGACCGTAACGATGCCCGTGGGATAGCCCAGATGATGCGCGTCAATCTCTATCGGCCTGTGCATGTGAAGACCCTGACGAGCCAGAAGCACTGGGCATTGCTGACAGCGCGCAAACTCTTGCAGGGAAAAGCCATCGCCATCGAGAATGACATTCGCGGATTGTTGCGCAATTTCGGCCTGAAAGTCGGATTGGTTGGAAAGGTTAAATTCGAGGAGCGGATCAATGGTCTCGTCGAAGACAGGCCTGAGCGACATCATGCAGCCTTTGTTGACTGGGCGCAAATTGCTGCGCCAAGAGTTCACCAAGCTGCACAAGAAGGTCTTGGATTTGGTCCGTGAGGATGAAGTCTGCCGCCGGTTAACGACGATCCCCGGCGTCGGGCCCGTTGTCGCTCTGACCTATACGGCAACCATCGATATACCTGCGCGGTTTGCACATTCAAAGGCAGTTGGTTCGGTGCTCGGCATGACGCCGTATCCTGTTGTGGTGACGCGATGATGCGATCCCTGCTTTAGCAGCGCAGGTCCTGCTGGCTAATGTCAAGAAATGATCTTGGCTAAAAGCCTGGGCGGTGAATATCGCCAAACACCGCGGCAGGCAAAAGGCGGTTGTAGCCTTGGCCCGACGGCTTGCGGTGATCATGCATCGCATGTGGGGTGACGGGACCGAATTCTGCTGGACACGGGAGAGCTTGCCTGTTGCTGCGTAATTAGCAACCAGGATAGCGAGAGCCAAAGGAGACAATAAGATTCCGCCGTCGGTGGAAAGTTGTCCTTCGCAGGGTCGGGCGGCTTGGCCACCGCTGGTCCTGTTCAAGGCGCTTTTACTGCAGTCGCTGTACGGACTTTCGGACCGTGAGTTGGAAGAGGCGCTTGGCGACCGGCTGTCGTTCCGGCGCTTTGTCGGGCTCGGGCTGGAGGAGAGCATTCCCGATCACACGGTGCTTTCGCGCTTTCGCAATCTGCTTGTCGGCGAAGGTCTGCTTGATAAGTTGTTTGGTGAACTGGACCGGCAGTTGGAGAAGGCCGGCGTTATCCTGAAGCGTGGCACGATGCTGGATGCCACGCTGATCAATGCGGTCTCATTGCCGCCGACGGACGAGCGGACCTCAAAGGAAGCGGACGCCCGTGGCACCGTGCGGCAGGGCAAGGGCGGCTTCACCTTCGGCTACAAGGCTCATGTCGGGGTGGATGAGGGCTCTGGCCTGATCCGCACGGTGATCACCACACTAGCCAACGTCAACGACACGGTGATGGCCGATGCCTTGATCTGCGGAGACGAGAAGACGGTGTGGGCGGACGCCGCTTACGACACCCCTGCTCGCCGCGCCCGGCTCAAGGCCGAGGGCAAGAAGGTGCGCATTGCGCGCCGCCCCAACAAGCATCATCCGCAGTTGCCGCCGCTGCTCAAGCACTACAATCGCCTGATCGCAAGACGCCGCGCGACGGTCGAGACTACCTTTGCCACGCTCAAAAACCGCATGAAGCTGACCGCGATCCGTTATGTCGGGCTGGCCAAGGCGACCGCCCAGCTGACGATGGCGGCGACCGCATTCAACATGCGCGGATGGGCCGCCATCACGGGATAGGTGCGCCTACAATCCGGCCGTAAGAGGCCGCACCGCCGCCAAAACCCCACCAAGGCGCTAGAGCTCAAGATTACGAGCGAAATCCCTGCAATCCGATCCCTTCAAACATCCCTCCGCTACTGCGCAACAGGCCCATAATGGGAGGGCCACAAAGGCCGAGCCCGGAGAGAAGCGCGATACTGCGAAGACATCAATGACCATTGGTGCGGATGGTCAGAAGGTGTTTGACCTCACCACGCCAAATAGAGCAGACAACCCATATAAACATCTAGTGTTGGTGTTCGACAAGGTCGCAGAGCTCGACAGAGCCCGGTAGGGAGAGTTCTCTCAGCGCACCTCGCCGAGGTGCGGCGCGTCGTCGCCGTATTTGCGTAGCTTGACAAAGCCCGAACTATCTACTGCAACTCTCGCGCCCGCCCAGCGCCGTTCCGAGTTTCCCAGATCGAGTCAAAGTTGCGTAACATCACTTCCGCAACGCTAAAGGTTTGCTTCCCTTGCCGGGAAGTTAGGCGAGCGTCGATGTCCGGATAGATAAAGAAGGGAAGGGAAATTCGTTCGGCCGGACCGGTGTGCACGACCTGATGGGGCGTGCTCTTAAAGCGGTCTTCGCTCAAGGCCTGAAGCATGTCGCCCAGATTGACAACGAGACTGTCGGGCAAGCTCGGTGCCGGCACCCAGCGCCCCCCGAACCAGACCTGCAAGGAGCGCGTCGGGAGTTCTTCCTGCAGCAGCAGCGTGAAGAACCCATTGTCGGTATGCTTTCCGGCTGTGCCACCAGTAGACGGATACCGGATCACGCGCTGCAGGACGGTCGGCGGGCTGAAATGGCGTCGGAACCAGCCCTCTTCCATTTCGAGCAGGTCGGCCAGCGCGCTTCCGAGCTTCGGCACAACCTCATTGACCACGGTAGCCTGCAAAGCAAGCAGGCTTCGGGCAAAACCAGGAGCCAACGCGTCATCCGGAAGGTGTGTGCGTCCGGCAAACAGGCGCCGGTCACCTTCGTTCTCTATCCCGAGGTCGAACATTTCCTTCGGATCGGGACCAGCCTCGGGATGTAGCACCTCGCCGTGCAAGGGACTGTATCCACGGGCGGTAGTGGGGTACACGTCTTGGGCGGCGTGGCCGAAACGTTCCTTTGTCGATTGTGGCAACGCGAAGAACCGCCGGGAAGCCTGGATGGCTTCTGTAATCTGTTCTTTCGGGATGCCGTGCTCAAGGTAGAAGAACCCGTACTCCTCGCATGCCAGGCGCAGGCGCTCGCGCTCTTCGTGTCGCGTTGCATCGGCTGTCAATTTTGTCAGTGAGATTTGCGGTAGCGTGATCATAGCTGCTTCTCCGTTCGCGCATTGGCTTTATGGGTCACTTGGAAAACCCAGTAGTGGGCGCCCTCCTCCGCGAGGTATCTGCCGTTGCTTAAACACTGTGCCGTCACAAGCAGGTCCTCATCCTGCAGACGCCGCACCTCATCTTCAAAGGATGTGGCCTCCGCCATAGCTTTTCATGTCCACCAGAGAACAAGATCCGCCCGTGCGAACCCGAAAAAGCTGTTCAGCACTAGGCGAGGCTTTCCGTTGCCTGATTGACCGGTGACCCCGTGAACGAAGCCGCCGTCGATCAGGGCGATGTCCCCGGCCTTAAGCTGGAACTCGCGACAAGGAACGGTTTTTAGATAAGCTGCCGAATAGGGATAACCCGTGGCCTCTACACCCTGCAACTTTCGGTCCGCGACGGTCGGCTTATGGCTCCAGAGCCGCAGATTGCCACCTTCCTCGGGCATGCTGGGATAAAAGTTGAGTGCTGCGACAGTGTTGTGCGCCACCGATGAGAGCTCATAACCGCTCCCAGCACATAGGACTTGAGCGACATCGTCGTGGGGGTCCAATGAAAATGTGCCGCTCCCAGACCAGCTGATAGCACGACAAACATTGGCCTGACCGTGTTCTGAACGGGCCAGTCGCAATTCAATGCCCTGATTGTGAAGCTCGCGCTTCAATGCGCTGAATATTGCTCGGACCGGGTCAACCAAATTCTTAAACAGGGCCTCGACGTACGGTCGTGCATTTTCGGCCTCGGCGAAATAGGTGGCTGCATCCTTCCTGTAGTGGGATGCGCCGACATAGTCTCCTGGCACTCCATCTTTTCGCTGCTTGAGACCGGTACTGACACTGAAGTTTGCGCTGATCTCCTCGGCTACTTCAGTACTGAAAGCCTGCTTAACGTGCAGAGCGGTCGTCTCGCCTTTCAGGACTGAGATGATGTCCGCAGTGCTGATCGAGCCGATCCGCTTTATGATGGAAACAGGCGAGATGGCCGGCGCTTGAGGGGCCTTACTACGCATTGTCTTGCTCCTTTAGTGCGTGATCAAGAATGGCAATGCCGTTATCGAGTTCGACATTGGTGATGGTTATCGGCGGGAGAATTTTGATAACGTCGCGAACTGGCCCTGAAGATTCGATAAGCAGACCGTTTTCGAACGCGACATCGTGCACGCGGCCAACAACGGCCGGTGAACGGCACTTGAGGCCAGCCATCAGGCCGCGGCCGCGTTTTTGTTCAATGTATCTGGGAAATTTCGCGACGAGGCCGTCAAGGTGCCCCTGCAGTTTGGCCGCTGTCTGCTCCACGCCTGCAGTAAACCGGCTGTCCGACCACATTTTGGACATGGCCCCTGCCGTCACGAAGGCGAAATTATTGCCTCTGAAGGTCCCGCTATGTTCTCCGGGCTTCCATATGTCTATATCGGGGCGAATAAGGACAATTGAGAACGGACTACCTGAACCGCTCAGTGACTTGGAAAGGCACACGATATCGGGTTCAATTTTCGCGAACTCGAAGGAAAAGAAATCGCCTGTTCGGCCCGCACCCGCCTGGATATCGTCGACGATAAAAACAATGCCGTGCTTGCGGCAAATGCGCTGAATTTCTATGAGCCAAGCCGCGGATGCGGCGTTCATGCCCCCTTCTGCCTGGATGGTCTCCAGAATGATTGCGGCCGGCTTTTCTATGCCGCTCCCTGGGTCGCTCAAAACGCAATCAATGTAATTGGCGGAATCGAACGCTTGGCTCGGATAGCCGTCATAAGGGATACGAATCACATCGTGGCGCGCAACGCCTCCCAGTTCTCTGGTAGACGCCGACCCGGACACCGCCAGCGAGCCGAGGGACATACCGTGGAAAGCATTGGTGAATGCCATGACGCTCGAGCGGCCGGTATACTTTCGCGCAAGGGCCAGCGCCGCTTCGTTGGCGTTCGTGCCGGTTGGCCCCGGAAACTGTATCTTGTAGCAAAGGCCCCTTGGCTTCAGGATCGAATCGACAAAGGCTTCAATGAAGTCACGCTTTGCCACCGTATGCATATCAAGCGACAGGACAATGTTCTCACCGACAAGATATTCAATTGCTGGTCCCATAATATTCGGGTTGTTGTGTCCGTAGTTGAGTGCGCCGGAACCCACAAGGAAATCGATGTGAGGCTTGCCGGTCTCGTCCCAGATCGTCGCCCCCAGGGCCTTCGTAAAGACTGCGGGAAAGGCCCGACAATATCGGCGAACATTGGATTCATGAGCCGTGAAAGCGTTGATGTTCATCTTTAGGTCCTCTGCACGGAGATCATTCACGGGGAGAGTGATAAAACTTTCTGATCGTGGTAAATGTTCTTCACATTGACACCAGAATCGTCGGATCGACTTTTTTTGGGCCGGTACTTCGCCGGAATGCTAATTGGTGTGGCTCTCTCTCTTCAAAATACCCCCATTATTGCGTTGTTCCAGAGCTGGTACCTAGGGGAAATGCGGTGGACAACATATAGATTTTCCAGGCAAGCACCGATACTACGGCATCGAGTAGTTGACGGATCAGCCCCATCGCCCCTGCGAGAATTCGGCCGACCAAAACCATAGGAGTCGTCCGACTGACGTTGCCCCCAGTTTCTATCCAGTTTTGAGTTCGTTTCCGGCGTGGGTTGTGCCCTGCTGGGCGGGTGAAGCGACGGGCGCTGGCGCGGAGCCTTTGGCATAGCGCAGCGCGAGCGACCGTCGCGGGTTGAAGTGCTGGCGAACTCGGCCGCTGTCTGCCAAGCGATTTGGGAGTGCGGCCGCGCGGTGTTGTAGTCGGCGTGCCATAGGGCGATGGCTACGCGTGCCTGAGCCAGCGAGGTAAACAGTGTCTCGTTGAGCAGTTCATCGCGCAATCGGCCGTTGAAGCTCTCGAGGCGCACCAAGAGGGCGAGATCACTGTCAATGGGATCCGGTTGCATAACAAAATGCGCGACCTGACTGAGGTTCGTACGAACGTCGGCATGGTGTTCCAGCACTTCAATCTCTTCCCGCATATGACGGTGCTGATGATCTGCATGGCAGCGCCTGTGTGGATTAAGAGTATGTCCGAGGCCGAGGCAAAGAAGATCGCGCTAAAATTCCTCGAGCGCGTACGCATACCCGAGCAGGCGAACAAATTCCCTGGTCAACTCTCCGGAGGACAACAGCAGCGCGTCGCAATTGCCCGCTCGCTCTGCATGGAGCCTGCGGTCATGCTTTTCGACGAGCCGACCTCGTCTCTCGATCCGGAGATGGTCGCTGAGGTGCTCGAGACCATGACCAGTCTCGCGCGCGAGGGCATGGCGATGGTCTGCGTCACCCACGAGATGGGTTTCGCGCGCTCCGTCGCCGATCGCGTCATCTTCATGGATGCAGGCCGGATCGTCGAGGAAGGCAAGCCGCACGACTTCTTCACCAAGCCTCAGCACGAAAGAACAAAACTCTTCCTCCATCAGATTTTGTCGCACTGAGGTGCGGGTATGCTCGCAACGGCGAACCGGTGATGCTGTTCGCTATTGTCAGCCAGCACTGCCGGTCGAGCGTGGCGCAACAGCTCCTTGTCGACCTCCGCCACCTCGGGATGGGCCAATACACTTCCGCACGCAACGAACCTGCATAGCCGACCAGGCGACGAACGATGGCACCGTTCTTCTGCTCGACCGATGCCTGATCATTCTTCCGATAAGCACGGGAACGCGTCACTTCCAATCCTTGACTTCTGCACCAGGAGACCACGAGTTCATTCATGCGGCGCTTCATTGTCAAAAGTCCACGCCTTGAAGCGGAAAGGGGAACAACGACCTAGCCCGGATGGCAGCAATGACAAGACGACTTTCTCGTCTGCACCGTGGAGTGGGCCCCATTTTCACCGGAGACGCGGCGGTTGGGTTTAGGCACTGAGGCGCAAGAACTCGCGAGGTGAGCGGAACTTGAGGCCGGAGTGCGGGTGGACCTCACCATAATCGTCGAAGCAAGGCCAGGATGGTGTCGGCGTCTGAGAGGATGACGATCGAGGCATAGTCCGTTTTCAGGTTTTGACGAAGGGTAACCGGCCGGTTACTTTTGTTCGACATAGGAGGCACTGCCTACCCCGCCCGACTATGTCGAGTAGCTCTGACCGTAATAGTAAATTTCTGAGCCGCATTTGGCCAAGTTCGACCAGGCCAATATGTGCGCAGTCATTTTGAAGCTTCCGAATCAGATGAGTTTACAAGGGTTGGATAGTTCTTCGGCAACTTCTCCATGGGATATGCGCGTTGCGCTTCGCTCCTGCGCTCTTCCCAGAGGAAGCCATATGGCTCATTGCGCATGGCGGGAACCCAAATGGACTCCATGTCTCTCACGCTGACGAGCCTCGCGTAGGTTCCACCCAGCGCGAACTCACGTGTGACCTCCTTCAATTCATGAACGTCACGGGCGACATTGCGCGAAAGAAATCTGTATTCCGGCCTTCCCACGACATCGCGGACATAGATTGATGATGAGCCGTTAAACGGCCCCGTCCCGAAGTCTAAGACACCCTCGATATCGATCGTTTTCATATAAGGCACGTGAGCCAACAGTTCGCAGCGGTGCACATGCGTGGCATCTGACGTACCGAGGCCCATGACAAGGCCTCCGAGCCGGCTGATCAACCCAAATATCGAGTCATCACCGAACGGACTGCATCTCCACCATTCCGTCTGGCACAATTCGTGCGCTCTCGGGCCGGTCACGACCATTGAATAAGCGGGATGTTTGGTGCGCCCAGCGGGAAGCTCTCGCATCACAAGGTCGGCCAACACTCCTGTTTCAGACTTTGTCTTCGTCCAATGAAAATACCGCGTAGCGCAGTAGCTTAATGTGAACGCTGGAAGAATAACCGTGGACGACGCGGAGACGCGCTCTATCCCTTCAAGAAGAATGGATGCTATCTCATTCGCAGTTACATTCCTCAATGCCACAAGCGACGAATGCAGCACAATCGTGCTGGGTGTCAGTGACTCAATGTATCCGATAATCCGCGCGAGCTCGTCCCTAAATTCGGCAGCCTGTCCGCTCTTGCCTCTGGCGCCCGCTTGAGATCCGCTGCGATCGACTGGTTGGATTCGCCTTGCCCACTCCTCAAGCGACAAGTCTTGCTCTCGATAGACGTCGTCGCAGAACATAAGGCCGGTTTCGGCCAACTTGACCTGTATCTCGAGGAAGTTCAGCGAATCAATGTTGCACTCCCGAGCTATCGAGCTGGGTAATACCCATTTTCGCGTGACGGCGTGTACCGCTCTCAGCAAGTGGTCCAACGGTGACGCCGTTGCATGTTCTGTTTGGGGTGCAGCACAACTCACGTTCGCCCTGAGCGCCTCCTTGGCAGTTCTCTCAAGGGTGCGCTGGTCCAGTTTTCCATTGGCGGTAAAAGGAAGCTCGACAAGAGGCGTAACGAGCCTCGGAACACGATCATTCGGCAGTGCATCCGAGAGCCGCCGGCGAACATCATCCACGTCGACGCTCGTGGGCGTGACGATGCAGACCAACTCCTGCCCCATGTCGTCATCTCTATCCACTACGACAACCGCGGAATCTGCGCATAGGCCCGTCCGATCGATCGCGCTCGTAATTTCCCCTTTCTCCAGTCGGATCCCTCGAAACTTAATCTGATCATCCTTCCTTCCGACAAACCGCAATCCCTGCTCTTCCGACGCCAAGACATAGTCTCCAGTACGATACAGCACTTGTTCACCGTTGGACGTAATGAATGGCACGAAGCGCAGCTGCGATTGGGCATCGTCACCCACGTAGCCTTTGGACGTCTGCATGCCTCCCACCCAGAGCTCGCCCTCGACTTCAAACCCAACGCCGGATTTGGCGCTGTCAAGA
The DNA here is from genome assembly GCF_000230995.2 of Mesorhizobium australicum WSM2073. NCBI lineage: Bacteria > Pseudomonadati > Pseudomonadota > Alphaproteobacteria > Hyphomicrobiales > Phyllobacteriaceae > Mesorhizobium > Mesorhizobium australicum. The sequence goes on from NC_019973.1 coordinate 5,911,579, forward strand.
ACAAAGAAGTCAATGTTGCATGCGGGTTTGCCGATGTACATTGGCAGATCAGCATCACAACGTTGGCAATAGTGATAGCTAACGGCAACGCAACACTCAGTGGGGCCGTAGCTGTTTATTAGATTCGCCCGTGGAATGATAGAGTAGAATCTCTTCCTAAGTGAATCTGGCAAGGATTCACCGTTGCAGATCACATATCTGAGATCCGTTAACTGTTCTACTATGTAGGGAAGACGCTCAAGTGCTCCCAAGAAGCGACGCAGCAGTGTTGGAACGATCTGAACAACATTCGTTTTGCTTTGGATTAGGAATTCGATTGTCTGCATAATCTGTCCACGGAGTTCTGTAGCGGGCAAGACAATTGTCCCTCCGGTCGCAAATGGGACAAAGAACTCGGGGACCGAGAGATCGAACGTTGGCCGCGTAAGCTGCGATATGCGGATGCCCTCCGACAAATCGAGCATATCGATATACCAGTCGACCAGATTCAGAAGAGCCGTCTGGGAAACTGGTACCCCTTTCGGGGTTCCCGTGGTCCCGGAGGTATGCATGATGTATGAGATGTCCGAGAACGCCGAGTTGCTGACACCGCGTGTCAGAAGGTGCTCAACGTGGATGGAACCGCTTGCATCCTGACTAACGATTGCATTGGCGTTTGTGTTGCGGAGTATGGGGTCCAACCGCTGGTTGGATTCAGATGGATCAACAGGCACGAACGCAACGCCCATCATTTGGGTAGCAAGAATGACCGTGACCAAATCAACTGATCGGGGGAGCTTGACAATCACCGCATCGCCAGGCTGGAGGCCGATGGCCTCGAAACGCCGCACAAGACTCGACGCGGACATCCCCAACTCCTGGTAACTTATCTCGCCATTCTCGCTCGTATGAACAGCGGTGTTCGACGCAAATTTTTCCAAAGTCGTGGCGATAACATTTCCGATTTTGTCGTGGCCAAAACGTACCGGCCGGCGCGGACCCGAGAGGGTCGGTATCAGAATCTGCATCGTATGGTCTCCCTCATGGTCTTCGTCTTCCGCCTGCGGTTTTCAGGAAGCAACTAGGACACATCGCACTCCGCACTTGCCTGAGCGCGGCCAATCTCATTTGTCTAGCTTCGCGTGACCCAGCGAGTTGTGCCCTTTGGTCGCTGACTGGACCTGAAACATAGCATGTTGAGCTTTTTCAGGAACTGTCAAAGCTGGTAGGGTGACGCTTCTCACGCTGCGGCGGCTTCGGGACCGTTCTGAACCGCCCCGGGTTGATCGGAGGCTCCAACTTCCTGAGAAAGTCGAGCCACGGCAAGCAAGACGACTAACAAGTTCTCTCCCGAGGTCCGGACCCGCGCGGTTCGGCTGGTTCTGGATCAGAGCATGCCTCGCGGTGGGCGGCGGTCTCGTCGATCGCCGCCAACATTGGCCGTACGGCGCAGACGCTGCATGACTGGGTGAAGGCCGAACGCGACAGTGGCTGACTCAAGGCTTTGGACCGCGAGCTTCGCCAGGCCAACGAGATCCTTCGCAAGGCTTCCGCGTGTTTTGCCCAGGCTGAGCTCGACCGCCGGTTCAGACCATGATCGCGTTCACGACGATCACCGCGAGGCGCATGGGATCGAGCCGATCTGCAATGTGCTGCCGATCACCCCGTCGACTACCACGACCATGTCGCCACGCGCATCGATCCCTCCCGGTGTCGGCTCGGACGAAGCGGGATGAGGCTTTGAACGATGAGGTCCGACGTGTGTTCGAGGCTAACTTCCGCGTCTACGGCGTTCGCAAGGTCTGGCGGCAGTTGCAACGCGAGGGCTTCGACGTCGCCCGCTGCACGGTTGCCCGCCTGATGAAGGCCATGGGCGTCGAAGGCATCATCCGCGGCAAGCCGATCCGCGCCACAGTGAGCGACAAGGCGGCGCCATGCCCTCTCGATCACGTCAACCGCCAGTTCCATGCCCAGGCGCCGAACATGCTGTGGGTCTCCGACTTCACCTACGGTGCGCCCCGTCCCGGCATCGAGAAAGGAGGATTTGAAGAATGCTCTGCTCTGCTGTGATGGGGCAAGAGCCCAAGCGGCGGTGACCTGGCGTCAACTGGCAGGGTCACGTAGCCCGCAGGTAAAGGGAATTGAGGCCGAGGGCTGAGGCGAAATGCTGATGAGGTCGCCGGAGACGTATGTCGGCGGCATCCGAATTTGGGCGTACATGTAGGTCGCCTGCAGGGAGCCATGGGGAGAACACAGCCAGACCATGGCAGCGGCATGGACTTGCGGGACGCAAGGACAAGGACTGCGACCGGCAACCTCCCCAGTCGTGGAATGTCCAGCGTATGAACGAGGAATCTAGGCGGAAGCCACAATTGCTTGAGCTAGAGCGGCGGACTTTAATGTGAGTCCATGTCATGCGGCAGTGAAGTAGTGATCGTGTCCCAGGGCGTAGATGTGGGGCAAGCGGCGAGGGTGTGGCATCTTTCGGCGCTGTTAGAAGCAACTCTTCAGAAGGAGGCGCCCCATGCCACAGTCTTTTGACGCAAGCCGGTCCCTTACCGCTCTCGAACAGGATAACACGATCGTCGCCGTCATCGAAATGAGCAAGGCGAAGTGGCTGATTGCCGCGCTTGTTCCGGGATTCAAGCGCCAGCCGCTAAAGATACCATTGCTGCCGACGCGCCATCATTGTTGAAGCTGATGCAGCGCTGGCGCGGCGAAGCCGGCCCAGGCCGGGCATACGATCAAGCGGATCGCCGTCGCCTAGGAGGCGGCCGGCGACGGCTTTTGGCTGGCGCGCTGGCTGCCGGGCGCGCGACATCGAGGCCTATGCCCCATCCACCCTGCCAGCGTTTCGGTGTCGCGTGAGCACCGGCGTGCCAAGACAGATAGGCTCGACACGGAGCTTTTGATGCGCGCCTTTCTCGGCCGGCTGCGTGGCGAGAAGCGCCATTGCAGTATGGCGGCGCTTCCGACGCTCGAAGAAGAGGACGCGCGGCGGCCGAACCGCGAGCGACAGACCTTGGTTGGTGAGCAGACGCGGCTCGTCAACCGCATCAAGGCGATTCTCGCCCGCTTCGGCATTCGCAGCTTCCGCTTGAGTCTGCGCAATGCGGCCGACAGGCTCATCGCCATCCGCATAGCGGAGGGAACGCCGCTGCCGGACAACACCCGCGCCGAGTTGCACCGCTTGCTTGAGCGGCTCGACCTCCTGCGTGCGCAGATCCGCACAATCGAGGGCGACCGCCTGCGTAGGCTCGCCGCGGCTCCGGCTGCACCAGAAGGCCCGCATGCGATGGTGCGCCTCATCGCACGAGTCATCGGCGTGGGTGTAGAGACGGCGGACATGCTGGTCCACAAGATCCTGTCGCGCCGATTGCGTGATCGCCGCGCGGTGGCGCGCTATGCCGGACTCACGGGTTCGCTCGACGAGAGCGGCAAACGCCGGCGCGAGAAGGGGCTTGCACGCGCCGGCAGTGCCCGCGTGCGGCATGGCGTGATCCAACTGGGCTGGCGCTTTCTCCTCTTCCAGAAGGACGGTGCGCTGGCCCGATGGTTCCAGGCGCGCACGGCGGACGGCCGCAAGGCCACGCGCAAGACAATGATCGTGGCGCTGGCGCGCAAGCTTCTGATTGCGCTGTGGCGCCTCGTCACCACGGGCGAGGCGCCACAGGGCGTCAGTTTGCGTGCGGCGTGGTGGGAACACGTGGGAAGAGGAGAGCAACGCACACCCAATTGGCTGGCCCGCAGACGGTCTGCCGATGATGATCCGAGGTGGCGGCAACCCGAAGCTACACATGGTCCTCAGACCGCGGACGTAGAATGGGCCCGCCGCCCCGGAGCTTCGCCTACCGATGCGCATTCTGCATCATGGTTCAGATCCCCTGAGACGGGATCGGCCTTTGTGGCCCTCCCATTATGGGACCAGAAGAATGGGGCGGAACAATCTAATCGGCGACCTGATCGCAACATGAGACCGCAACAGCAACCATGCGAACTCGCCCCATCCATCGTCCTGCGAAGGACTCTTTCCACCGGCGGCGGAATCTTATTGTCTCCTTTGGCTCTCGCTATCCTGGTTGCTAATTACGCAGCAACAGGCAAGCTCTCCCGTGTCCAGCAGAATTCGGTTCCGTCACTCCACATGCGATGCATGATCACCGCAAGCCGTCGGGCCAAAGCTACAACCGCCTTTTGCCTGCCGCGGTGTTTGGCGATATTCACCGCCCAGGCTTTTAGCCAAGATCATTTCTTGACATTAGCCAGCAGGACCTGCGCTGCTAAAGCAGGGATCGCATCATCGCGTCACCACAACAGGATACGGCGTCATGCCGAGCACCGAACCAACTGCCTTTGAATGTGCAAACCGCGCAGGTATATCGATGGTTGCCGTATAGGTCAGAGCGACAACGGGCCCGACGCCGGGGATCGTCGTTAACCGGCGGCAGACTTCATCCTCACGGACCAAATCCAAGACCTTCTTGTGCAGCTTGGTGAACTCTTGGCGCAGCAATTTGCGCCCAGTCAACAAAGGCTGCATGATGTCGCTCAGGCCTGTCTTCGACGAGACCATTGATCCGCTCCTCGAATTTAACCTTTCCAACCAATCCGACTTTCAGGCCGAAATTGCGCAACAATCCGCGAATGTCATTCTCGATGGCGATGGCTTTTCCCTGCAAGAGTTTGCGCGCTGTCAGCAATGCCCAGTGCTTCTGGCTCGTCAGGGTCTTCACATGCACAGGCCGATAGAGATTGACGCGCATCATCTGGGCTATCCCACGGGCATCGTTACGGTCGGTCTTATTCGGTTGAGCTTTCAAATGCCTTGGCATGCCTGGTCTCAATGCAGATCACGGGCAGTCCTGCCTTGGCAAGTCCCTCGTAAAGCCATTGCGACAGTGGTCCGGCTTCAAGACCGATCCGCTCAATCTGCCACTTCGGGTCCTTTATCACCGAGATCAAATCATCGGGGTGAGTAGTAACCTTTGTTTCGCGGCAAATTTTTCCTGTTTCATCAATGATGGCCGCTACCAATCCGGAGAAGTCGATTAATGACGGCCATATATCCCGACGTGGCGATCGCCATTTGCGGGGGCTTCTCTACGAAGCGGCGGCGGTCATTCTGACGCGCAGCTCAACCGACAGCACTCTGCGCACGTGGGGTCTGCAGCTCCGGGAGAGGATCGGCTTCAAACGAGCCGCCGTTGCCGTAGCCCGCAAACTGGCGGTTATAAGCATACGTTGCTTAAGACCGGCGAGATCTTTAATCCGAATGCTGGAGCAGCCGCATAAATCCGGATAGCGTTCAAACGCTTAAGGTGTCCCTGCCGGGACGTGAGCCGAGCCATTCCGCTGATGGGTTGCACCGCTGACTCAGCAAAGTGCGTCGTCCACATTGAAGGCTCGACCCGCGAAGCTCCATCATGCGGCGGCTAATGTCGACCGCGAAGACAACCCTGCACCCGGCACACGCGTGTTAAGACGTGCAGATACTTGTCATCAACATTGCGATTAGATGGGATATTTGGCTTTGCAGGCTTACCATTGACCCTTGTGGATTGTGGTGCTGCGCTTCTGGCTGATGGGAACGAGGTCATGTCTTTCAACAGCCTCGACCGCAGGAAACGGAGAAGCGCAGCATGAAACACTATTGTGCACTGGATGTATCGGTGAAAGAGACCGCGGTTTGCATGTCGTCAGGCCGATCCACGCGCCAACCGATCGGGATTTCCTGAAGTTGTCCGGCTCCTCAATGGCTGTGGTAAAGGAGGTTGCGGTGATCGCACCGATGCCGGGAATCGACATGAGGATGCGGCAAGCCTGACTCTGGCGCGCGTCCCGGACCAACTGCCGTCCGAGTTCGGCGGCGCGGATGCGAATGCCACGCCAGGCTTCCAGCATCGGAAGCACGATCGATGCAAGTCCGTCCTGATCGGCAAGAAGGCTCCGGACGTTCTTCTCGATGGTGCTTCCCTTTCCGGCGGGAACGAGCAGACCAAAGGTTTTCATGACACCGCGGATCTGGTTGGAAAGCTTGGTAGTGATTCGGACCAACCGGGTGCGCGCTGCGACAAGCGTGCGAGTCAGCATGCTGTCGAATCCCTTCACGCGGACCTCACGAAAGAACCCGACTTCCGCGAGCTGCGCCAGACCATCGGCGTCGTTAGCGTCCGTCTTGTTCGCCGCCATATCGAGCGCCGCCTTAGCATGGCGCGCATCGATGCAGATCGCCGGCAACCCCTCGGTGCGCAGTGAATGATAGAACCATACCGACAGCGGTCCGGTCTCGAACACCACGCGTTTCACGGCTGGCGCCCGCTTGCGGATGAGCTCGGCGATGATGCTGGGATCAGATGCGCACTTGCCGCGCCAGATCCGTTGACCTGCTCGGCGGATCGAGACTGCCGTCTCTTTCATCGACACATCGAGACCGATATATTCTTCCATGGCTGTTCTCCATTCGATGCTTGGGCCCGGCGTCCAGTCGTGAGCCCGTATCTCCATCCTATCGGGGAACAGCCGCTCTCCAAGACTATTGATTGGTTTCAGGGCGACTCGCTTCCGCGATTACATGGCGTGATCGCGGAGCATCGAGCACTCAGCTAAACTGCTGACGTTTGATCTCGCCATGTGGAGAAATGGAATGACGAAGCACTTTGTTGGTCTGGATGTTCCCTCGACCTGACGTCGGTATGCGTTCTTGACGAAGCCGGCGCCGTGGTGTGGCTGGCAAGGTTGCCTCAACACCGGAAGCTTTGACTGAAGCCATTCGCAAACATGCACCATCAGTTGTAAAGATTGGCCTGGAAACAGGACCGTTGTGCACATGGCATTGGCACGCACTCCGGGAAAACGGCCTTCCTGTCGTCTGCCTTGATGCCAGGCATGCGAAGGCGGCATTGTCGGTTCAGCTGAACAAGACGGATGACAATGATGCCTACGGCTTAGCCCAGCTTATTCGGAGCGGCTGGTATAAGAAAGTGCGGTCAAGAGCCTCGACAGCCATCGTGTGCGGACCTTGCTTTCCTCCCGTGCCCAGCTGGTCAACATGCGCCGCGATCTCGGAACAAAGATACGTGGGCTTTTGAAGACATTTGGCAGGATTGTCGGGAAGGTCAGCGGAAGGAAATATGAGGAATCCGTTCGCGAGCTCTGCGCGGGAGAGCTTGGGCTGGAAGGGGCTGTCTCAGCGTTGCTGGCTGTCCGCGCACGCATTGAGCAAGAAATCAGAACGTTGGAAGAGCACATTCTCGGGTTCGCCAAACACAGCGATCCGTGCCGCCGGTCGCCACGACCCACCGCTATGCCGCAGCGGATGTCGAGAGGCGGAGTATTTGCGGCTCAGTACGCGAGGGCCGGAGCGGTAGCAGCTTCGGGCCTTCTTTGGACGGCCGTTTGGGCTTCAAGGCAAATTTTGGGACACCCACGTCTCCAGGAACTCGCGCTGTCCTTACAACGAGAATCATCGGCAAGGAATTATGGACCATTCGGTTGCGCGAAATCTTGGCCAAGCTGTTCCTATACCCAAAGGCCGATCGAGGCAGCTATCGCGCTGCGCGACAATCACCAGATCGTGCGGTCATTCCACCGTCCTACACGTTAAGATCCTATGAGGAGGTGGATAGCGGCCAGCGCTCTGCAGAGTGAGGTTGCTGAATTTCACTCTCTGGAGGCGACCATGCAAGATGCAGCAGAATGACCCGAAACACCGACCCCTATCCGCACCGATCTTGGGGCGCGATTTTCGTTTCGTTGGAACTCAGTCGATCGATCTGGCTGATCACTTCGCCGTCGCCAGGCGGTGGAGAGAAAATGTCGAAGCATACCGTCTCTGGCGCAGATGTTGCAGCGCTCCTCGCGCGCTTTAGCCAACTCCAGGAGAAGGCGCGGGTGCGAACAGGGCGGCACTTTTCGATCATATTCATTCAGGAGGCCGGATTGGACGGCTTCTGGATTCATCGGGTCCTGGAGAAGGAAGGCTTCGAAAGCCACATCGTCGATCCCGCTTCGATCGCAACCTCACGCCGACGCCGGCGGGCGAAGACCGACAAGATCGATGGCGAGGCGCTGGTTCGCGCGTTATTGGCGTACAAGCGAGGCGAGCCTCGGGTGTGTGCGATGGTCAGGGTGCCCACCCCTGAGGAGGAGGACCGCCGCCGCCTCTGCCGCGAGCTCAAGACGCTCATCAACGAGCGCATACGGCACGTCAATTCGTCTCAAGGGACTGTTGTTCGCACAAGGGATCGTCGACTACGAGCCACGGCGCCATGATCGGCACCAGCGGCTAGAGGAACTGCGAACCGGCGATGGGCGACCGTTGCCAACGCATTTGAAAGCAGTGGCTTGCCGTGAACTGGACCTCCTGGAACTGCTGAATAAGCAGATCGATGTGGTGAAGGCGGAGCGGAATGCCCTGCTTGCCGCAGAGCGCGCCGCCGCGTCGGCGCGGGTGGCCATGTTGCTGGAGCTAAAAGGGGTCGGCCCTGGCTTCGCCGGGGCCCTGTGGTCGGAAGGACTCTTCCGTCACTTCGACAATCGGCGCCAGATTGCCGCTTATGCGGGCTTGGCCCCCACACCGTGGCAGAGTGGATCAATCGCTCACGAACAGGGCGTGTCGAAAGCCGGCAATCCGAGGCTACGAGCCACGCTCGTGGAACTGGCATGGCTGTGGCCGCGGCACCAGCCGGCCTCGGAACTCAGTCGGTGGTTCTATGAACGGGTGAGCCGGAATGGCGGTCGTCTCAAGAAGCCGATGATCGTCGCGTTAGCGCGAAAATTATTGGTCGCGCTCTGGAAATATGTGACCGCCGGTGTGCTGATCGAAGGCGCCGCGACGAACAGCGTATGACGATAGCTTTTGCGAAACTAAGCAACCTACCAGGACCTGATCATTCCTGCGGATCCGGGTGGACGAACCGGCGTAGGGTATGGCCCGAAATGCCGAAGTTAAGAATGGTCTCGTCTTCCTGAGCCCTGTCCGCTGCATGCGGGATAATGGTGCAGCCGCCTTGAGCGGCGACCGAATGTGAGTTTGAGCGTGCTCGATATGGAGCCGCCTCCTTAACGGGCTCAGACCTTGGATGCCGAAACAGCGCAGGAGACCTGCAGATGGCACCCTGATAAGCTTGCTTGACCCAAAGCTCCTCATGTGAGCCCTACGGAAGAACAATGCTGCGGATGCTGCTGCAATCTGTGAGGCTGTCTCTCGAGCTGGCATTTGGTTTGGTCCGACTCAAGTCCGAGCAGGATCAGGCATTCCTGATGTTGCAACCGGCCTGCGTCCTTCTGGTGCGCGGCAGCGGACAATGGTGGCGTGCGCGATCCAAGCTCATCTGGCGGAATACGGTCTGATCATCCCGCAGGGGCGGCAACGCGTCGATAACATTGCGATTGCTTTCGAAGAGATCCGCGAGGCCATGCCCATTGAAGCCTGCTTTGCCTCGATACTCTGATTGGTCAGGACGGCGAACTGAACAAACTAAACACGCGCCTTGGCGAGATCGACGAACGGCTGGCGCAAATTCATCGCAACCATCCTATTTGCCGATTGCTCGCCTCGTGCACTAGGGAGGTGCCTGACGCTTTCCAGACCCAGTGGCACGCGCTGGGTTCCTCGGGACAGCTGTCGCTTGTGTGACCCCACAAGCTAAGATCGGACCGAGCGATCCCGCATGGGAGGTCGTCTATCACATCAGCCCATTGCAAGCTTCAGCGTCCATCTAATGTCTAGATGGCAGATATATGCAAATAGTATTTGACCTAATCGTACAATAATTGAATTTTCGGACTTTAACCGCAGACGTTTAATTCAGGAGGGATCGGCGATCTCCGTGGGTGCGATGCCGACGCGCATCAGCCCTTCGGACGAGTTGAGGGTCCGGCGCGCTCGCCTACGTCGTCGTAATCGTCTCGGCGGCTCTTGCGAACGTCATGAGCATGCGGGCTGGGCCGCTGCAGACGTTTTTGAGGATGACGCTGCCGCTGGGGTTCGGCCAGCGCCCTCTTCGCGTTCCTCGCCTCCTTCGATGAAGTCGTCATTACATCGCTAGTAGCCGGATTCTCGATCCACTTTACTTCTGAACATGTGGGAGGATATTCGCAACCAAATCCACATATCGTGGCGACCCAAGCAGACATGATGCTCGCAATGCCCGAAATGTGTCGGCAAGACGCCAACGTCCTACGCGTGTTCCGCCAGGTGCTGGGTGTGCCCAAGTCGAGCCCAAGAAGGATGAATGAAGTGGAAGAAGCAGTGGAGCGACGGATCATTCGCGGATTTAGGTGGCCGGCAGCGTCGCCCCAAAGTTCCGAGACAGTGACCATAAGAACGGTGCACAATCTGCGTGTCCCGATGCGCGATGGGGTCGAGTTGGCTGCTGACCTGATCTGTGCGGACGGAGCCCTTGGACGTGCTTCGCCTGCGATTCTGATCAGAACGCCATACGACAAGACAAACCAGCGCTCTTGGAGTGCGGAGTTCTACCGGAAACTTGTTGAGAACGGCTACGTCGTGATAGTAGTCGATGTTCGAGGCCGCTTCAACTCCGGCGGGAAATTCAAGCCGTACTTCAATGAGGCCATCGACGGCTACGACACCATCGAATGGATCGCTCGACAGGAGTGGTGCGATGGAAATGTCGGCATGCATGGTACGTCGTATGTCGGTCAAACGCAGTGGTACGCCGCATCTGAGGCTCCACCACATTTGCGCGCCATAGTTCCTATCGTTTCGCCGCCGGGGTCGCTGTGGCGGAATGAGCCAATCTTTAATGGTGCGCTGCTCATATCATTCGGAGAATGGGCTGTCGGTATGGGAGATCGCAGCTGGCAAGTCACCGACTTCAGCGAGATATGGTCGCAACAGCAGGAGTATTTCGAGGCCATCCCTTCCAGCTGCCTTCCGGAGATGGCCGGAGCATCAATAGACTGGTGGCGGGAGTGGCTTGAACATCCCACCTACGACGGCTTCTGGGCCGCCGGCTCCTATGAGCGCTATGAACGAATGGCCGTCCCAGCGCTTAGTATTACCGGGTGGTGGGACATGAACTTTCCCGGCTCTCCACTTAATTTTGAGCGAATGCGCGATCAGGGACTCACAGAGAGTGCTAGGCGCGGGCAACGATTGGTCATCGGGCCATGGGCACACCGAGTAAACAAGACGACCACCCTATCAGGACTTGATTTTGGCCCGTCAGCTGTGGTTAGCCTCGATGACTACATCCTGCAGTTCTACGACCATTGGCTCAAAGGCAAACAGAATCAATTGAGCAAGGAGTCATTAGTAAGGGTGTTTGTAGCGGGCGCCAACGAGTGGTGGGCGATGGACGATTGGCCACTCGTGACCACTGAGTACACGTCCTTGTACCTCCGAGCCCCGCAGAATGATGATGCTCGGAGCGACGGACAGCTTTCGTGGAGCCCTCCAACGAGCGCCGAGGAAGCAGATTCCTACGTTTACGACCCTCGTGAATCGCCTCGCATGCTGTGGCGCTTGGAAGCAGGGCCCGTGGATGATCGAGCGATTCGAGGATGCGAGGGCGTCCTGTGTTATACGAGTGAAGTGCTCACGGCCCCGTTGGATGTTGTCGGTTGGGTGACTATGAGGCTGTATGCGTCGTCATCGGCGCGGGATACAGACTGGCATGTCCGTCTTGTTGACCTCTATCCCGATGGTTCGGCTAGGTTCCTGACTCGTGGCGTCCTGCGTGCCCGATACCGCGATTCTCTCGCTAGCCCTCGCCTCCTAGAGCCGCACGAGCCAACCCTCTTCGAGTTCTCAATGGACGCAACCGGGAATCGGTTCCTTCCAGGCCACCGAATCGGTATCGAAGTCATGAGTTCGTGGTTCACGCAGTACGATCGCAATCTGAATGGTGGGACTGCAAACCCATTCCAAGAGACTGAACCGATAGTTGCGCACCAGCGCGTTTTTCACCAGCCAGGGCTCGAATCCTGTGTGATCCTGCCCATAATCCCGTCTCAACATTGACCAATAGCGCATATTAACGGCAGTGGCGGGACCGCGGACCAGAGCACGTTTATCCGGTTCATGCCCTGCGGCCTTGAAGTAATTTGCGCATTCTGTCGTAAAAAAGGTGATGCGCCGCCTACACCATCATTCGGCGTGTTTCTGAACAATGAGGTTTCTGCCGTACGCATCCGGTGAAGACCGCAGACGTGCGTAGGGCCGTGAGGCATCGCTTCGATGACCCTGTAGATAATGTTCGGGTCTTCCGCCTGGATCAGAAGCTCGTGTTGAGGACGGTGAGGGCCGCCTGCGTGCGTACCCTGTGTTTGCTATGGACGAGACCTTTTCCCTTGCCGGCGGGAGCCGCCTGGTTCGATGACTTGACCAACGTTACGCAGCAAGAGCATGCTGACGAACAGAGAGACGTTGACTGCACGCTCCATTTCCTTCCGCTCTTAGGACGTTGTCGCTGACGATCATCCTCGGCCGGCCGCGCTCGGTGATGAGCCGGTCCAATTCGCGGGCAACCCGCATGCCCGAGAGAGACGCATCAACGATGAGTGCCAGGCACTCTCTCGTGCAGTCGTCGACGATGCGGAAGCGGCGCCCGTCGGTGAGCTGGTCCGATACGAGTCAAGCGACCAGCGCTCGTCGGGCCTCAGCGGCACCAGCATCGGCGCCCTGGTCCCCATCGCCCGCTTGCGGCCGCCACGGCGGCGAACGGCGAGCTTCTCCTCCCGATAGAGCCGGAACAGCTTCTTTTGGTTCACGACCAGGCCCTCCCGCCTCAGCATCACGAGAAGACGCCGGTAGCCGAACCGACGACGTTCCTGCGCGATCGCCTTCATCCGTTCGCGAACCTCGCGGTCGTCCGGCCTGCTGGTCTCGTAGCGAACCGTCATGCGGCAACAGCCGATGGCTTTACACGCCCGCCGTTCGCTCATCCCGAAGCCTTCCTTCAGGCGAGCGACAGCTTTCCGCTTGGCCGCGGGCGTCACCATTAATGGGATGGTCCGCCCCGTCCTCCCGCAGCATCATCTGGGCAGTCACAACAAAGGAGGTTGCAATGTCCCCACGCAATGCGCCGCGCCCTGCGGCCGTCTATGGTGTCGATATCGGCAAGAACATCTTCCACGTCGTCGGCTTGGGCAGCGACGGCGAGCCCGTCCAGCGAGTTCGCTTCCGACGCGATACGTTGATGAAGTTCTTTGAGCGGGCAGCGCCGGCAATCGTCGGGATGGAATCGTGCGCTGGATCGCAATGGATCGCCAGGAGACTTCAGGCACTGGGGCACAGGGTTCCCAGCGCAGTTCGTGAAGCCATACGTCAAGTCGAACAAGAGCGACATCATCGATGCCGAAGCTATCGCCGAAGCAGCCACGCGGCCGACGATGCGATTTGCCGCGATCAAGAGCGAGGAGCAATCCGACCTCCAAGCTTTGCATCGGGTGCGCGACCAGATGATCGGCACGCGAACCCGTCTGATCAACCAGATGCGAGCATTCTGCCTGGAATACGGCATCGCATTGAGACAGGGCGCCGGACTGTTCAAGCTCGACTTGCCACTGGTTCTCGATGACCTTTCGAATGACCTCACGCCGGCAATGCGCAAACTGCTCGTGGACCTGTTCGCAGATCTGCGCCAGTTGGAGCAGCGCATCAACGACGTGACGAGGGAGATCGCAGCGATCCAGACCGAGAAGATGTTGCCCGCCGGCTCATGACGATCCCCGGAATCGGAGCATTGGGAGCCACCGCGCTACTGGCGGCCGTCGGCACCGGATGCCAGTTCCAGAAGGCTCGCGACCTGGCCGCATGGCTGGGGCTGGTCCCTCGAGAATACTCGACCGGAGGCAAGCAGAAGCTACTCGGTATCAGCAAGCGCGGGAACCGCTACGTTCGCAAGCTGCTCGTTCATGGCGCGCGATCATGCTTCCGTCACCTGGATCGAACCCGGGATCGCCTGGGAAGCTGGCTTGACGGGTTGCAGAGCCGTATGCACCCGAACAAAGCTGTTGTCGCACTTTCCGCCAAGATGGCGCGCATTGTCTGGGTTGTCCTGACCAAGCCGGGAGCGCTCTACGAACGCAGGGACCCTGCTTTCGCCTGACGCTCCGGCTCGATTGCAAGGCTCGGGAATAGTGATGACGAAACAGTGGATCAGCATGCCGTAAGCCCTGTGCAAAAAAGCGGGCTTCGTGCCCGAACCATTATTGGGAACGGCGTGCGCGGATCTCATCATGGCCTGGCTGCAACAGCAGCTCACTCGCGAGAGGCCGGATCATTTACGCAGCTGGAATCGTCATCGGCGATGTCGCGAACCCTTGCACGGACGGGGCGGACCATACATTCCTTCCCACAAGATCCTTCAACGTTGTCGAGCATGGCGTCGGCCAGAAGCCGCTTCAGCCGCGTGTTATCGTCCTCCAGCGCATTCAGCCGCCGAGCCTCGGAGACATCCATCCCGCCGAAGCGGGCCTTCCAGTTGTAGATCGAGGCGTCGCTGACCCCGTGCTTGCGGCACAGATCGGCAACCGATACCCCGGCCTCGTGTTCCTTCAAAATTCCGATGATCTGCTCTTCAGAGAAGCGGCTGCGTTTCATGTCCTGGTCCTCTCGCTGGGCCAGAACGAACTTCAAACCGGATTAGATCAGAGGGGCAAGGTCACGACCGCTGGAGCACGTCACCACAGGCTGTAGCGCCGCGGTTGCGGAAGCCGCTCGCGAGCGCCCTCAACAGTGCCGCAGCGAGCGAGCGGCATTGCGGCGGTCATCGATGTTCCCGGCAAAGCTCAGTTGCGGGTACCAACCTGATTTAAAGGAATCACCCATGACCGATGACATGACGAACATGCGTGCGCTCTTGGAGAGGAATGTGGATTCCGGTCTCTTGCGGGACATGATAGGCCTTCTGGGCGAGCGAGTGATGGATTTGGAGGTTGGGGCAGCCATCGGCGCCGCGTATGACGAGGCTCGAGCTCCACGACAGGCCGCGCACCGAGCTCTCCGAATCTTCCTTCCTATGGTTCGATAATCCCAAGTTCCACAGCTTTCGCAGCAAGTGCCGTTCTGCGGGTCGTATCCAACTTCCGCATTACGTTTTTCACATGGAAATCAACCGTGTTTTGGGACCGTCCTAATATCGTCCCTATTTCCCCTGACGTTTTTCCTTTCGATATCCAATGAATGCACTCTCTTTCCCTATCAGAGATCTTATAGGCGTGCTCCGATGACCTCTGCGTTCCGAGCTTCGCAACCCTCAGATGAAACTGTACCGCGGCAATTTGCAGATAGGTGATCGCTCTATTTTCCAATTCGCAGTCCGCGGATTTAGCAAAACACATAAGCTTAAAGCTGCCAGCGGGGCCATGTAGCGGAACGGTAACGCCTGACTTCAAGCCGAACGTCCCCGCCTCGTCCAGGACGCGGCGTTCATTTTCAGTTGTGCTTTCGTGGGTATAAACCTCACTCCACCGGAAGGGCCCTACCCCCTTTCGACCTTTCTTGATGAGCGGGTCTATTTTGGCATAACCCATCTTTAAGTAGCGCTCCTGCCATTCATCAGGGTAATTCCACATCATCGCAGAGTCCGGTCGGGTCGGCTTCAAAACCCTTTGTTCTGGTGCAAGCGGGCCATAGGCTATCCACGGGCAATCGAAATTCAGCGCAAACGCGGACAACAATTCGAACAACTGTTCGGATTCAGCGACATCATTAGTCGTGTCGAGGAATAAGCCTAACTCGGCCGCAATCCGCGAGAATTCCATGATCTCTCCTTCAGTTGCGTTCTCATTGGTGCGAGCTGCTCCAGCCCAGCATCCCAATTGCGTGGTGGAATCTGGCCCTGTCGACAGAGCTTCAAGAGTCGTGCCAACTTGGGCGCAAAGCTTTTCTTCGGATTGCAATGGGCTGGGTAGGTACCCAGGAGATGAACCGAACGCACTTTGTCGCGGAGTGAACAATCGTTGGGTCGCAGAATGGCAGCGGAGCACGAACTCAACGGCCTCGTGTCTCTCGACGGCCCAACCGCCCAGGGAGGAATTTGGTCGCGAGCCCTCTGCGCGGAACGCGCTGAACGTTATTACCAGATCATCGACCGTCCGCGAAATTGGCTCCGGCCTTTCCGGTTCGGCACTGTCGTGGACACGTCCGGCACGGCACGGCGGCATACGCGAGCTGTCGCCCGTCAGCCGTTACGGAAGGTGTAGCCGTAACCATTGATTGCGGGCGCGCCACCCAGATGGGCGTAAAGGACCCTCGACCCCTCTGGAAAGACGCCTTTCTGGACGAGGTCGATCATCCCTTGCATCGATTTGCCCTCATAGACCGGATCAGTAATCATACCCTCGAGACGCGCGCACAGACGGATCGCTTGCTTGGTTTCCTCAGACGGAACGCCATAGCGCGGGTACGCGTAGTCCTCGAGCAACACGATGTCAGCCTCGACAAGATCGGTTCCGAGGTTGACGAGCATCGCTGTATGTTGGGCAATACTAAGCACCTGCGCCTTGCTCTTTGCTGGAGTGGCGGATGCATCGATACCGATCACGTTGCGCTGTCGACCGTCCTTCGCGAACCCGACGATCATGCCGGCATGCGTTGAACCTGTGACAGTGCAGACCACAATGTAGTCGAAGGCAAACCCAAGCTGTTTCTCCTGGGCGCGCACCTCGTAAGCGAACCCCACATAGCCAAGGCCACCGTATTTGTGGACAGAGGCCCCGGCCGGTATCGCATAAGGTCTGCCGCCCCGTGCCTTGACGTCATATAGCGCTTTTTCCCAACTGTGGCGGACACCTATGTCAAAGCCCTCGTCGACCAGGCGCACCTCTGCGCCCAAGATGCGGCTCAAAAGAATGTTGCCGACCCGGTCGTAGACAACGTCGTCATGTGGAACCCAGCTCTCCTGAACCAGAAGACATTTCATGCCGATCCTGGCGGCGACCGCTGCGACTATCCGGGTGTGATTGGACTGCACGCCCCCTACGGTGACCAGCGTATCGGCATCTGACGCGATCGCATCCGGAACAATGTATTCGAGCTTACGCAGCTTGTTTCCACCGAAAGCAAGACCTGAATTGCAGTCCTCGCGTTTGGCGTAGATCTCTACCTTGCCGCCCAGATGTTTGCCGAGGCGATCGAGCTTCTCGATCGGCGTTGGGCCAAAGGTGAGCGGATAGCGTGGGAACTTTTTCAGCATGTTTTCTCCAGCAGAGGTAATCAAGCTGAACTACCTTCAGTCTAGGCCATGGGCGTTCTTGCTGAGCCAGCTATGTTCTGGAACGTTGTAGAAGTGACTCAACATCATCGCCGCGTCTCCGTTCGATCGACCCGTGCCGGCGTGCTGCGACGCCTCCTATGTGCGTGGCGAACCTCTGGCCAGTTCAAGCCCACCTGTATGCTTGTCCTATCAATTCGATGTCCCTTGTTGGGCGTGAACGTGAGTTCCGCTCTGTCACTACGCCTCAACACAGCGTCAACACATAGCCCAGTCAGAACGAGCTGAGATCCATCTGAACATTCATTCATCAACTCGTCATCTCATGGCGGCTCGTTCCAACTGCGTTGGCTTACCCTTACCTGTGCTCGACAAGCACACTGGACCGCCAGAGCAGAAAGAGCACGCTGCCGAAATAAACCATCTGGAGCAGTAGCGAACAGGCCAGCGTAGCGACGACGGCTAGACGGATCGCGTGCTAAGCGGAGAGAACGGACACAGCGTTGCCGCTCCAAACCACTGCCGCGAGTCGACTAAAGATGATGAGGTCCAAAGCCGTTCTCCTATCCCGTCATTGATGCTGCTCATGCTGCAATCTGGTCGGCCGCGACATGCGTCTGGCAGTTCTTTGGGCAGACACGGCCACAGGCTCCGCAGCCAATGCAGCGGCCGGCATGGTCCACCACCATGACCATACGATTGAGCTCACCGTCGAAGTCGTCGTCTTCCCCGTCGCAGATGCCTAGGATTTCACCCGCGTCATCCACGCCGTGAAGATGCATGACCCCGCGCGAGCAGACCTTGAAACAGCGACCGCAGCCGATACAGATTTTCTCGTCGATAGCGGCCAGATATTCCGGCACCCATTTGGAGCCGTCGCGGGTGATGCTCTTCATCGTAAGGTCCTCATTTTGGCGAGCTCTCTCCGGGCACTATTCAACTCGGCATAAACAGCGTGCGCTGTCTCGGCGACTTCCGCTATCTCAGTCCATTTGTTCGGGAGGCCCTCGGCAAGGTCGCGCAAGTTCGTCTTGGCAATCGCCGCGCGCAGTTGCAGCTTTCGGACTTTCTTCACCATCTCATCCAGATTTGACATGAGCCTTCCTCGAAATTCTGTTTCATCCTCGCAACGTCGGACAGGCAATGAACGCAGTCGCAACGTCGCCCAGTTTCGTGCTGGCAAGTTTCCGGAAAGTCTCGAAGAGGACGCGGTGGACGTCTCAAACGATTAACTGCCCGACCGTGAAAACCACGAAACCCCGATCGATTTCATCATTGTTGGCGATGTAGTGACGAAAGAGCGCTCCTCGATCACAATCCCCGCTGCTGTGTGAAATATGTCGAGCCTACACAGCAGAATCGCCAATGATCGGGATCTGAAGGACGCAGTTTTTGTGATGATGAAGTCGACCAGCAGCTCGGTCCGATTTGCCCTGGCATCGCCTGTCCTGAGCACGGATCAGCGTCAGGAGCCGTTCGATGGTCTGTCGGGCAAGGGCATTGCTGCCTTCTTGACGGGCAGGAGCAAGCGCGGTGTGAGACATATCGTTTCCTCAATTCAGTGTCGTCCTCAGAGGGCGAGCTCTGCGTTCGGCTGCGCCAACTTCGGGCCGCTTACGCGGCCGCCCTCCGGTTTGGCCGGGCCGGGTTCCAGGTAATGCTGTGCTTGGGCCGACCTTGAACATGTCCTGGACTGTGACGTCCTCCGCGATAGCTAAATTCTCGTCGAACATCGCGTCCGCGGCGATCCGTCTTTGGAGGTCGTTCACGCCCCAGCCTTGACCTACAGCAAACGATCCCCTCGGTGCTGCATGGGCATACTTACTGCGAGCGGGCCGCATGCATTGAGCGAATTGATCAGGGTTCAATTCCTTGTCATGCCTTTTGCAATCTCTGCTCATGAGGCCACTCCGCTTTAGTGTTCAGGAGCCTTGATTGCGGTGCCACACAGAAGTCCCCGCAACAGGCGTTCTCACCCGTGTAGTCGGCCAGGGCTTGAAGCAAGGGGCTAAGGTGTGTCTGTTTGATGTGATCAGGCATTGGCTCCGGAATATCCAGCGATTCCAGTGCCGCTTCGATCAACTCGATCGCGCGAGCGTTGTTGCCGCTCTCGTGGTAATACTGAGCTACCGGGAGGTAGCAACGGAATTTAAGGCGCCCGTCGCCATCCGGGGGATTCAGTGTCAGGATTTGTTCCGAGAGCGTGTTGCCTATCGCAAAGCGCTCAGCACGGGGAAGATGGGCGTTGTCTATCGCGGGATCGAAGAGCTGATTCAGGGCCATGACCATCCAAGACACGGCCTCGTTTTTTTTGTTGATCGCGTCCTCGACTAACTGGCGCATGACTGGCAAGCCGCTCTGCATGTCCCGCAGCTTGTGAAGCAGAAGATTCGCTTGAGTTTGCCGAAACCCGATATAGTCCGGCATCAATGCCAGGCCTTCTTCAACTGCCGAGAGTGCGGCCGGCCAATCCTCGGTCTGTGTCGCGGGCTTAAGTTTGGCGTATATCGGTTTGGTCCGGGCCCGTTCGCGCGCTGTGCGTTGGCTAGTAGCGATCCGCCTTATGTCGGCGGCCCTCGCTTCATTGCTGCTGCGCCAGCTGCCGTTCAGAACTTTGGGTAGAACCTCATTGAGTTCCGCCGGGTGTCCGATGAAAGCGATGCGGCCGTCGCCATCAACCAGGAACGACTCAGGGATTCCGGGAGAAGAACTCGCCTGCATCCATAGTCTGTTCATTTCACCAGTAAAATCGAACGCAATCCGGTAATTCAGATTCGGGAACCTCTCGGTCAGCCACGCATCCAACTTGGTCCGCGCCTCGTCTGCGGTTGGAGCCTGTTCGCTAGCTGCGATTCCGACGACCTCGAATCCACTGTCTTGATATTTCTCTTGCAGCTGCATCAGATGGGGTATAGCCGCCACACAAGGTCCGCACCAAGTCGCCCAAAATTCAACAAGACAGACCTTGCCGGGCTGAAAGTTCGTGATGGGCTCGCCACGCAGCCAAGTGTCCACTTTGATTGGCGGAGCGGGGGACTCAATACGCAACACCGTTTCGTACTCCAAATTCCCACACCTTTCCTGGCGCTTATGCGTTAGCTGGTCGTTCTCTCTCTCAGGAGCGGAACACACGAGTTGGTAGCGACCAATCCGGCTTGCGTGTTCTCATGCGGTCAGCCCTCACGAGTATTGCCGCAAGGGCCGTGCCAGCACGCTTAGTGCCCGTTAACTCCATAGTTACCTTTGAAAACCTCATAGGCCCAGTTGGCCAGCTGTCTTCGACGCGACAAATTTCTGCCGGCCGTAAGTTTTTGGACACCGCAACCACTCCTGCGTAAGAAACCGAACAGCTTGGCTCTCTTCTGCGGTCAGATGGCCTCGGCTTCTCCAGCAGCAGCACTTCGGCGCCGTTCGAAAGGGCGGGGTTAGGTCCGCGACTGGCTCCCGCGTGCAACGACTGAGTGCCGCCCGGTTACGTTGAGCTTTTCTCCTAAAGCCGTTGTCGATGAGGCCCAGCGTCGAGTGCGAGCTGACAGCGCGAATGCTGTTTCGCAGGGACCCGGACGCCGCATCCACCCCGCCCTTCGCTGCAGCGAAGGCGGACAGCATTCCTCGGCCCCCCCGCCGATGATCAGTAGCCGTAGGTCATATCCCGCTGCCCATTTCTTCCGCGACGAGGTGGGGCCAGTTGTCGACGGGGGCAGGTCTGATGAAGCCGGCCTGCTCGCGGTTCGCCTGCGGCACGCGTCCCAGGAGGCTGTCGAGGATGCGACGCGCTCGCCAGGCCAGCAGGCCTAGATTTGGATCAGCCAGCCCGCGCTGCCCGAGGGTCGCGTTCTGTACGAAGATGCGCCTTTCAGGCGGTCCGTCCCAGCACACGGAAAAATCTTCGCGGATAGCCAATTCGTTGTCGCTCTTTTCCAGCCGGCCCGCCATCGGCTCCAAGAAGTCTGGCAACGCGTTCTCGTAACCGGTGGCCAGGATGACGATGTCGGCCGTGACTTCTTCGACCTCACTCCTGCCGCGGCGCAGGCTCAGCCTGTGACCCGCGCCGGCGTTGACGCAGTACGAGACGGTGTAGCCCGGCCGCAGTGTGATTTCGCAGTGGCTTGGCTCCAAAAACGCGTGCCGGTATTGCGCTTGATAAATCGCGCGCAACGTCCCTTCCGAAATGCAGTCGGAAGCAAGCACGAAACGCCTCAGGTACAGTTTGCGCTGCGACTCGCTCATTGCCGCCAAGCGATCCGAAGAGCACGCTATGAACAACTCGTTTGTAAACGGGCTGTTGTCGATGGGCTGATAGTTTTCGCACTCCGAGACCCAAGTGATCGATCGAGGCCGCCGCTCTTTTGGCAGGCCGACAAGGTGTAAAAGCACCTCGGCTCCCAACTGGCCTCCACCAACCACGCAAACGTCCTTTTTCCAAACCTCAGGATGGATGCGCGGTAAATCCGATAAGTGGAACAGGTTGCGTCCGGTCCAGCCCCGAAACTGAGACGGAATCCGCGGCTGCTTGCCGGTGCCGATCACCAGGTCTCTGGCGCCACGAACTGCGTCGTCCGTCCACACCCGAAATTCGCCCTCGAAGCGGATTTCGCGCACAGTCTCGCCGCCGCAGACAAGCGGGTTCCGGTGGAAGGCCCAGTTCAGGTATTGCTCAAACTCAGCTCTGAGCACGGCCTCGAACTGTGCATTCAGGAAGTGGAATAGACGCCCGTTCTCGTATAGGTAGTTTACGAAAGTGTAGGCTGATCGCGGGTTCACCAGCGTGACCAGATCCTTGAGGTGGTTGACCTGGAGTTCCGGCGAATCCAATGCGCTGCCGGGGTGCCAGCGGAAGTCGAGCTGCCGATCCAAGAACAGTGCCCCTCGACCGATCTGCTCGTGTATCTGACACGCAAGGCTGAGATTAGACGGTCCAGCACCCACTCCAATGCAAGAGAGCTCCACTTGTCCTGCTCCTATAAGTGTTTCCCAAACAGGCGATGCTCGCGGCGAACATCGGCCTGGTCATTCGGCTTCCGCACTACGCGGCCATTCTCGACCCCGGTGCGGCTGGATTCGCTAGCGTTTGTCCCGGCGTTCGTGTGGTCGGCTGTGTGAGGCCCAGGGATCCAGCCAACGGATGAGATCGACACTCATGTCGGTGACGTGGGGGCCGTGCGCGGGATCGACGTTTCCACCCCGCTTCGATGATAGCGTCTCGCTCAGCGGATGCTTACCGACCTTATTCGGCGTATGAATCGGGCGCAGTCGCTCGCCTCCAAGGTGATGCGCCCACTTCTGACCGGTTGTGGATCAGCCGAAGCGCGGTCCCAGTGCGGCAACAGCATTCTTCAGTGACCCTGACCCTAGGAGGACATCCTTCTGATGTGTTCAGAAGATTCCCCGCATCGAACGTGCCAGAAGGAAAATTGATCAAAACAACTGGCAGCAGGTTTGTGATCGTGTCGGCTATCCGACGTTGAGGAGGGAAACCTTGCACCGGCGGCAGATTTGTCCCGGTGCTCTTACCGGTAAGCTAGCAGGGTAGCTCCGATCCCGAAAAATGCGCTTGGGTGGGCTAGCTTGTTCGCTTAGCCTGATCATGGCAGGACGTGCGCTGATGTGTTCGGAATGTTCCCTCAATCGACGTGCCAGGATGAAACGTTGATGGAACCAACTGACAGCGGGTTTGTGATCGTGTCGAGTATCCGACGTTGAACGGCAGGCCTTGAAGGTTTGCACTTCGTCGCCCTTCGGAACAGCACCAGCTTGACCAACTCTAGCGTTTTTTTCAGATGGGCGCCGTCCGGGGAATCCGGTAATGTCACATGTGTCAGGCGACGTGGATCTCTCCCATGATCCGATAGGCATAGCATTCTTACGGCGCATGACGCTCCCATTAGCACTCGAATAAGGTGCGCGCGGCAGCTTCTTCGCGCGCCAGCACAAGCTCGCTTCATCGAGGTCAATGCCGATGACGTGGGCCATTAGTCCGACCGCTGCGCTCGAGCTTACATCTCCGCCGGCGCAGCCGCCGTCGATTACGGTGGAAGCCGACAGCGGCTCGAAGCTATCAGCAGCGATTGCGTTGAAGACGCCAGCACGCGCCAAATCGCGGCAAGGAGCGCGCGGCCACCAGGTCGGGACGTTGTTCCTGGCCAGACAATCCTCGTCGCGCGGTTGGTTCAGTAAGGTATCGTCATCGAGATAACGTCTGCAGCTTTTTCATGCATCTCATACGCCGAGACCGCTTTGCACCCTCGGGTCCAACCCACGATCCGGCTTCGGGCGACATCCATTGCGCCGTTAAGTCCGGAGCGAAGCGGACGGCATACCGTTTGAGATAGCTCACCTTCGCCGAAAATCCCTTCGGAGTGTTGAGAAGCTCGCACGGCATCGGATTTAGAGGAATGTAGATCGTCTGCCGGTCGCGCCGAACGGGTCCGCCGGTCGCGAGCACAAATGATCAGGCTCGTGACGCTGCAGGATGGCTCCAGGAAGCGAGCGACTAAATTGAGGATGTACCCTAGGCATCAGAAGGAGGACGCCGCTCCACCTTCCGCCTTGCGCATGACCTGGAGAGATTTCCGGTGGGCGTCGCCTCCCGATCGACGCTTTTTCATGTTCGCTACTCTCCGTAAAATAGATTGTTTCGATGGAGCCCATCTACGATGTGAATTCGGGCGCCTCGCATGCGATCAAGATCCGAACCCCAGAGCTCCATACCGATGCCTGCGCAACTCGCCTGCAAGCTCGACGCCCGATCTACTTATGAGAAACCGTACGATCGGCGATGCCGATCATCCCAATCGGAACCGCCCCACGTGGCACGGGCGAGCTAGTCGATTGTCGAGGAGGAGAGCAGATCGGGCTTGAGAGATGACTGGCCTGCTTCGCAGCTGCGGTAGGTGGCCAATTCGGCAGCGTGCTGTTTCTGACCGGCCGTCCAGCCGCGCTTATAGGTTTCGTCTGTTCAACGGACGCGCGGCAATCGCCGATCGACATCACGGGCGCGGTGAAGGTGGATACTGCGCACATGCGCTAGGTGGGCACAAGGACCGCGGAAGAGATGAGCAAGGCCACATCAATTCAAGTCAAGCTGACGCAAGGCAGCAGGCGATCGATCCGACTGATGATCTCAAGCTCATGTGCGCTGGAGTGGCGATCTTTGCCTTGGCGCCCCGTACCATCGGCGCACCACTGCGCACACTGACAAGCCGGAGTGGCCGGTGACCGGACGGGTTCGCCTCTAGTGAAAAGCCGTCTTTCACTTTAATCGAGCGTGATTGTGCGTTGCGCGATTTGTGTCCGGTCTGGTTCGGTTCTTAGTCGCACGCGATGGGCCGCATTCATACCGTAGATGCACTTCATCGAAACTATCGATTTTACGATGCGTAACGACCATGAAAAACGCTGCTCGGAACCTTCTGAGGACGATCAGCTGCATGAAGTACCGAGCGGATATCAGCGGTCTGCGGGCCGTCGCCGTTGTTCCGGTTGTCCTATATCACGCTGGTTTTTCAGCGGTCAGCGGCGGGTTCGTTGGGGTCGACATCTTCTTTGTGGTCTCCGGCTTCCTCATCACCTCCGACATCATCGAGCGCACCGACAGGGGCGAATTCTCGCTGCTGGACTTCTATCACCGCCGTGTCCGACGGATTTTTCCTGCCCTGTTCGCGATGCTGGCCTCATGTTTTGCGATGGGGTGGTTTGTGCTGCCGCCAGGAGAGTTCATCGGCTTCGGCAACAGCGCCATCGCCGCTGCGATTTCCGCCAGCAACTTCTTTTTTTACGTCAACACCAACTATTTCACTGAAGCCGCGACCTCGCTCCCGC
This sequence comes from Mesorhizobium australicum WSM2073, assembly GCF_000230995.2. NCBI lineage: Bacteria > Pseudomonadati > Pseudomonadota > Alphaproteobacteria > Hyphomicrobiales > Phyllobacteriaceae > Mesorhizobium > Mesorhizobium australicum. Next base: position 5,936,565 of record NC_019973.1, read on the forward strand.
TCCTGCATACATGGTCCCTGGCCGTCGAGGAGCAGTTTTATTTGCTGTGGCCTTTGGCAGTCGTGCTCATGATGCGATGGCTGAGACCATGGGCGTCAATGATCGTCGCGGCGCTGGGCATCATCTCCATCACCGCAGCTCAGCACTGGCTCCAGAGCGATCCGGCCTTTGTATTCTACATGCTTCCGACGCGCGCCTGGGAACTGCTCGCGGGCGGGCTGATCGCGCTGCCTGTGGCTAAGGCAATGAAGCCAAACCAAACGATTGCGGAACTCCTCGCTGCCTCGGGTCTGACGCTCATCACCGCTTCCATCTTCCTGCTCAATCAGGATACGCCATTTCCCGGCCTATACGCGCTTGCTCCCTGCATTGGAGCGGCGCTTATCATCGCCGCCGGCTTTCACCGCGACACGATGGTCTCGAGAGGGCTGTCGATCAAGCCTGCCGCCTTCGTCGGGCTCACATCCTACTCGCTTTACCTCTGGCACTGGCCGTTGCTGGTCTTTGCAGGCATCTATCGGAATCGAGAATTGTTCGTCTCTGAACGTGTCGCCGTCCTGACGGCCGCTGTGCTCGCGTCAGCACTCTCCTGGCGCTTTGTCGAGCGCCCGTTTCGCCGGAGGGCCACAGGCTGGAAGTGGATGGTACCGACCGCCGGCGCAACGGCTGCGGTGTGCTGTCTGTCCCTGGTGATCATCAACAGCTCCGGTTTCCCCAGTCGGGGGCCTGATGGCGGCCCGTCTGTTCAAGCGCTTAGAGCGGAAAGGGCCAAGTTCGAATCCTCTTCCTGCCTCCGGCGTGGCGGGCTCATTCCCAAGACGGGCGAATGCCTCCTTGGCTCCGGCAATGTCGCTCCGAGGATCGTTTTGTGGGGCGATTCTCAGGCTGCCCATCTTGCCTCTGCTTTAGACGAGGCCGCCCGGACGACAGGCGTGCGCGTCAGACAGATCACAAAGGCGGGGTGCGCTCCTTTTCCCGACATGACGATGCTTCCCGCCAGTCCCTTGAGAGCGGATTGCCCGGCCTTCAATGCGTCCGCTCTCCAATCGGTTCTTGCCGATGGCAACGTCACACTCGTGATCCTGGCAGGCCGCTGGAACACCTACTCGGGGCGTGGAGGCAGCTTCCTTTCGAAGGATGGAAGCTGGCCTTCGCAGGAGGCTTCCAAAGCGAACTTCACGTCTGCCATTAAAGAGACCGCGGCCGCACTGGCGACCCGTGGCATCAAGACCGCAGTGGTTGGACCAGCCCCAGAACCGCCCACTGATGTGCTGACTTGCCTCATCCGTGCGGACTTCATGAATGGCGATGCGCCGTGCTCCACCATGCGGGCCGAGAGGTCTTGGCAGAACAATCAAATCCTCGCGGATCTGCTGCCACGAAGCGTACAATTCGTCCCCATAGTCCCAGCTTTGTGTGGGCAGGATAAGTGCCCGCTGAAATCAGGTGAAGACATCTACTACCTTGATGCGATCCATCTTTCGCGCGAGAGCCAGCATATGCTTGCCCCTATTTTCGCCAAGCTCATCTCTTCGTCAGCCATGAATTCGGCTAAGGCAGGCTTTCCGGGGCAGTGAGGATCGCACACTGCTTCCGTCCGGCGCCAGCTAAAGGTCATCACGAGCTGCGGCGAAGCCCTACCTTAAGCTGCCTGAGGGCACTCGTCTTGAGTTCTATGAAGCTGCAATTGCCCTCGACATGGGGCAGCCGGGAACAATGGCAGCCTGTGGTCCGGCGCTGCAAAGACCATTGCCTTGAGCGAACGGCTGTGCTGGCCGGAGCATAGGTCCTAACCCGTGCACCAAGCTAACGACTGTCTTTCTCAACTGAATTAAGCCAAGCTACCATTCTCGACTTAGGCCAACCTGCCGCGGCCGTGCTTCGATAGCGTCGAGCAGCGCCGCTGCACGGCCTTTGGAGCCGTCTCGGGCGAGAGTTCGACAAGCAACTCAAGACCGGAGCATATGATCGGTCAGGCCTCGTGCACTGCCTTCGAGGAGCGTCGCGCCGCCGCGATCTTTTTCCCGATATCTGAATAGTTCACCCAAGTGGACTAGAGCTTCGAGCGGCATCGGTGCAACTGCCGAGCCGGTCAGCGCGCCAAGAACAGCGGCAATGTCGGCTTGTCAACAATCCATTTCGTTACGCCGCCGAAGAGCCGCTCACGCAGGCGACGGCTGCCATAAGCGCCCATGACTATCATGTCGGCAGATGTATCGATTGCGTGCTGCGCAAGCACCTTGGCCGCCGATTTGCCAGCACTTGGCAACAGGTCAACCGACACCCGAGCACCGTGGCGCGTGAGATAGGCAGCAATATCGGCTCCAGGTTTCGCGCCGTACCCTTTGTGGTTCGCCTTCGGACCCACCAGGACAACACGAACTTCCTCAGCAGCGCATAGGAGACCCAGCGCTTCCCGAACGGCACGGGATGCCTCGAGTCGCGAATCCCAACCGACCAGGACGCGCCTTGGCCACAGCGTCGCCTCAGCGCGCTTGGGCACAATAAGTACCGGTTTTCCCGTATCAAGTAAGCTGCCGTTGATGACGACAGGTCCGACAATACTGTCGTTGAGAAGTGCGGGGCCGACAATTGTCAGGTCGGCGCAGAGTACCCGCTGTCGCACCACCTCCCCCACGCCAGTCAAATTACAATAATCCGTATCGACATCATAGGAGAGGCACATGGCCCTCAGCAGTTCCTGGATCTTCTCGGAGCGTCTTTCCAGTCTGGGCACGTCCAGTGTAAATCTCTCTTGCCGAAACTGATTGTTCAATGTGGCCATTGCCTGTCCACGCCCCGTGGGCCACTCGGGGATACCATCTCTGATCGGCCGATATGACAAAACGAGCATCAGAGCCGGTATTATCCGTACGGAAAGATGCGCACCGACTTCAGCACACAAGCCGGCAGCAGTTTCGACGTCATGATCGGAATGGTCTGCGTCCGTCACACAGAGTACGCTTTTAAAACCCATTTGCCTGCTTCTTCCTGAGTATTTCGTTTAGTCTAGGGGGCAGGCCGCAACACCGACTCACAGCGCGAGGGAAAGGGAGTGGCACTACACCTCAACTGATTCAGCCGTCCGGCGTCTGGAGCGAGTAGCCGGCCGACCTCACAGTGAGAATGCCGCCGCCGGGCCAAGCCTTCTTGAGGGCTGTTCTGATCCGGCTGACATGGACATCGACGGTGCGTGGTTCGACATGGATGTTTTTCTCCCAAGCCGCGCCGATAAGCTCCTTCCGGCTGAAGACCTTGCCGGGAGCTTCCATCATAAGCAGCAGCACGTTGAACTCGATGACTCCGAGGTGAATATCGTGGCCATTGCCGCGAATCCGGCGGGCATCCACCTTCATCTCGAGGTCACCAAAGGTGAGCCAGCCGCCGTTTTCAACACCATTTGCGCCCCGCTTCGGCAGTGCCAGCCTCGCCCGTAGAAAGTCGAGCAGGTTGGCCGGAACGATCGGCCGCACAAATCTCTCGTCAATGCGAGCCTTCAGGAGATCGAGGTGCTGTTCCTCGGCACCCGGCGCGATCAGGGCAATAACGGTAAGGTCGGCGGTCCGGGGCTCCCCCTTGAGCCGGGCGCAGATTGGGGCCCCGGTTATGCTCGCCGGACCGCAGTCCAGCACTACGGCCTGGAATTCGCGTTCGTCGGCCAATGCAAGCACTTCTTTGGCGCTCCTTACCGGCTCAGTGGCGAAGCCGTCCACCTCCAGTATGTGGCTGAGCAACAGATAAAGCTCGGCATCTTGCGAACAGATCAGGACGAGTGGCTTCATCGGTGTTACTTCAGGAGCTTGATCCGCCTGGACGGCGTCGGCTGCGACGGCTGGCCACCGCGGCTGCTGAAGATTGTCATGGCCCCTGGGCTCGAAACCTGCTTCATCACGCACGCGCCACCTCGGGATAGGTTTCGATGGCTGCGATTGCGTCGCTGACCAGCTTCGTGCCGGCCCCGGCGAGCTTCCGCAACGTCTCGAAGCCGAACCGGTGGACGTCGCGCAGCGTCTTCGACAGAGCGACCAGCCGCCCAGTCGTGAAAAGCACGCGCCCAAAGCCTTCACGGCTCAGCTCCATGATCGGCGATGCCATCAGGCCGCAGCGCTCCTCGATCGCAAGCCCAATGGCGGTATAAAACATATCTAGCCTCCACAGGACGTCCGGGTCGGGATCGCCTATGATGGGGATCCCACGGCGCTGTTCCTTGGTGATGATGAAGGCGGCCAGCAGTTCGCGGTCCGCTTTGCCTTCCCACGCGCCGTAAGAGTCCTGAGCACGTATTAGCCGCACGAGGCATTTGAGAAACGGGCTGGCAAGCGCCACCTCATCCTCATCGACAGCAAGGCTAAGGGCAGGGTCGAACATTTCGCCTCCTCATTTCAGTCCTCGTCTTCAAAGGACGGCTTCTGTACGCCTGCCTCAGCCAGGACCTTGCGCAGCCAAGGTGGAGGGCAGGTCCTGAGCATCAGCTGCGTGCGAACCAGCACCTCTTGGATGCTCTGAGTATGCCGCACCTTGATCGGATGGATTTTTGCCGAAACAAGCTTGGCTGCCGAAGGTCCACCGATCGCCAGGCAAAACAGGAGGTGGCAGCCCTTCAGCGCTTTTATCTTCGGTGTGATGCGGTCATCCCTCTCGGAGTGATGTTTCCCACTTTCGTCAGAGACGTCGTCGAACTCGATGACTTCCACAAGCTCCCACTCCTCGCGCGTCATATCGTAGATGACAAAGCGCTTGGCCGACCCGAAATGGGCGTTGAGTTGCTTGACGTCCTGGGTAGCGATTGCCACCCGCAAAGCGCCTACTTGTCGTTCACGCATCGGACGGTGAACCTCGTCAGTGACGAGTGAGAAGCGACGCATCGGGCTCACCTGGCGTTTGGCGGTTGCGGAATGGATCGAGCTCATCAGGCGTCGGCGCACGCCGGTCGGCTTGGAACAGGTTGGCAACCTCGAAGACCAGATCACGGGTCCCTTGATAGAGGATCGAGAGCCTGTGCTGGCTGCCAAGCCGGTCGAAGACGGGGAAGCCGATGCGCATAAGCGGAATGCCAAGGCGTTTCGAGGCCTGGCGTCCATGTGAATGGGTGACCAGAAGATCAGCGCCGCTTGCAAGTGATTCCAGATCGCCGAGATCGCCGACCTGAATCGACTCCGCCGGTACCTTTTCCAGAATTTTCGACATATCGGTCGTCGTGACGGCCGCCGTGATTGCGGAGCCCATGTCGACGAAGAACGCTCCGAATTGATAGAGTTGGTCTGGTTCAGCAGCGATCGCAATTTTCTTGCCTCCGAAGTGGAAATGTCCGTCGAGCAACGCATCTTGCAGTTGCGCCCGCCGACGGCGGACGCTTGCCGGCACAGGCTGGCCAGAAATAGCCGACAGCAGCGAAACGAACTGATCGGCGCCCTTCAATCCGGTCAGCGACTGAAACAGCACGTAAGGCACGCCGGTCGCCTTGTAGAGAACCTCGGCCGGGCGGCGCATATGCTCGCCGATCGCGATGCAGTGCCCGGCCGTGCCGAGCTCGCGGATATCCTCGATGCTCGTTCCGCCATAGGTGGTGGGGACCCAGTGGTCTGGCACGGTACCGTCGAGCGAGCCTGAAAGGTCTGGCAAGATCACCGATTGCAGGCCAAAGCTTTCGACGATCTCGCGCAAATGCTCGAGGTCAGCCACGGTGAGGTTCCAGCCGGGCAAGATTGCAAGTTTTTTGGACTGGCGCGCCCGTTCGCCAGGTCGCGTAACAGCTTCGATCATCGCGGTTACAGCGTTGGCCCAGCCCTCTTCGAGGGCGCCGGTGAAATCAGGCGTGTTGGCCAGGACGATTTCCGTGCCGGCGAGGTCTTTCGCCCGTTTCAGCCTGATGTCGGCGACGCCGCCTGCGCAATCTTCGCCTCGGGTTTCCACCAGGGCCGTCGTGCAGACCCCAATCAGCTTTGGCGTCGTGCGGCTCTTGAGGTTGAGGATGGCCTCTTCCAGATTGTCCGACCCGCCGAGGATGGTTGTTATTTCATCCATCGCGGTCGTCTGTAGGGGAATCGTTTCCTTGAAATGCCGCACGAACAGCACGAGGGCGAAGCTGGTGCAGCCTTGGGCGCCGTGGAACAGCGGCACTGCGCCGTCAATGCCGAGAAACGCCAAGGCGGCACCAAGCGGCTGTGACGATTTCAGTGGATTGACCGAGGCTGATTTGGTTTGGGGAAGGATGCGGGTCATAGGATTTCCTCGACAGCCGAAATCGTCCGCGTGGTGGCAGCGAAATTCTGGACAGCGCGCGTCGTCGCCGTGTCATTGTTGGCGCTGGGCAATTGGTGCTTCCCATCGGGCTGGCAATCCCACGGGGGTCGCTCGCGCACCTGGCGCCAGATCGGGTTGTGAATGGCGAGGTCGATCTGGCGTACGAGTTCCACCATGCCGTCATAACCGGCGTAAGGGTGCTGGCGCTCCTGATTGATGTCGAGCCAGGGCGTCTTGGCCTTCAGCGCGACGAATTGCGTGCGCCCGCCAGACAGCATGATATCGGCCTTGCCTCCAGAGAGGATGGCGTAAAGGTCGCGCGCTGACATCTGCTCGAACATATGGTTGTCGTCCTTGAGCATCTGTTGGATGCGCACCTTGTCTTCGGGCGTGGATTTCTTGACCGAGGTGCCCACGATCTCCATGCCGATCTCCATCAGCGCATGGACGACCGACCAGGACTTCACACCGCCTGTGTTGAGCAGCACGCGCTTGCCTTGGAGCCGCGGCCGGTAGGCCTCAAGCTTCTTCCATGCAACCGCCTCCTGCTCGGCAATCAGCGTCTCTGCGCGGTCCAGGATCTCCGGATCGGCACCTTTCCTCACCAGCAGCTTGGCAATTCTGCGAAGTGCCTCCGAAGTGTCCGAGATCCCGTAGAAGGAGCCTTCGAAGAAGGGGATTCCCCAGCGCTCCTCCATCTTGCGGGCTAGAGTGATGAGGGCCGTCGAGCACACCACCATGGCCGCCCGGGCGCTGTGCCCGGAAGCTACGTCGCGATAGCGCGCGTCGCCCGGAATGCAGGCGCGCACCCGGATCCCGAGCCGATCCAGGAGCGGCTTTACCAGCCAGAATTCGCCGCAAAGGTTGAATTCACCAAGGATGTTGATGTCATACGGGCCGGCGTCGTCGGGTTCCACCGTGCCGATGACATGGTCGAGCAACGCCTCCGCGGCAAGCTTGTTGCCGAGGTTCTTGGAGCCAGCCAAGCCCGGCGCGTTGACGGGAACCACGGCCAGGCCGAACTTTTCGGCGGCGCGTTTGCAGACGGCCTCGATATCGTCGCCGATGAGCGCCGTCACGCAGGTCGAATAGACAAAGACTGCTGCGGGCGCATAGGTCTCCGTGATTTGGCGGATCGCCTTGAAGAGCTTCCGCTCCCCCCGCCCCATCACCACATCGAATTCGGTGAGGTCGGTCGTGAAGCTTGTGCGCCACAAGGTTGGCCCGGACGAAGCTGCACCGCGGTTGTCCCAGGAATTTCCCTCGCAGGCGAGCGGCGCATGCACCAGGTGGGCAACGTCAGTGATCGGCTGCAGGACGATCTTGGCCCCGTCGAAGGCGCAGCCGCCCGCTGCCGCTCCCGGCGTCAGCGGCCGTGCGCAGCCTTCCTTGCGCGCCTTGGCGTCCTTGCCACGGTTCTTGTCGCAGGCGGGCTCGTCGAAAACGTCTTGGATCTTGGCACTGAGCGCGGTCATCGCGTCAGCCCCCAAACCCAATTCGGCGACGAACCGCCTGCGCGAAAAGCTGGCCGTATGTTTCAGCGGGTGAGGTCATAGGAATAGTCCGTCACGCCCGTCTGGCTCGTCTCGCGATCGAGTTTGTCGAAGATCTTGTCGAGGATCGTGGTCAGCACGCGCAATCCGCCTTGATAGCCCATGAGCGCAAAACGATGGTGATGGTGCCGGTCGAAGATCGGAAACGTCAGGCGGATCAGCGGCGTGCCGGTGTCACGCTCCAGATACTTGCCATAGGAATTGCCGATCAGCAGGTCGACCGGCTCGGTGAAGAGCAGCGACCGCATCGCCCACAGGTCCTTGCCGGCCCAGACCTGGGCATCCGCGCCGAAGGGCGAGGCGTCAAGCAGCTCCTGCAACTCGGCTTGCCAGGCCGAGGAGCCGTTGGTGGCCAGGCAATGTGTCGGCTCGCCGCCGGTCTCCATGACGAAGCGGGCCATGGCGTACACGAAGTCCGGGTCGCCGTAGATCGCGTACTTCTTGCCGTGCAGCCAGGATTGGCTGTCGGCCATGGCATCAACCAGTCGGCCGCGCTCCAGTCGGATTGCCTCGGGGATTTCCTTGCCGGAAAGCGCCGACACCTTCATCAGCAATTCGTCGGTCGCCTGGACGCCGAGCGGATAATGGAAGGAAGCCGTGGCCTGCCCAACTTGCCCGCAATAGTCGAGCGTTTTTCGGGTGTTGTAGTGCTGGAGCGAAAGCGTTGCCTCGGCGTCGAGTGCCCCCTTCACCTCTTCGATCTTCGTGCCGCCGTCATACATGCGGTATTCCCCGTCCGATGGCGTGTCGAACTGGTCAGAGGCGTCCTGGATGAAGGTGTAGGACACACCCATCATATCGAGCAGGCGTTTGAGTTCCCGGTTGTTGCCGACGCAGAAGCCGTCGAAGCCCGGAATGACGTTGATGGTTCCCTTGGCCTCCGTGCGCTCCTGGCCTTTCCAGAAGTGCTCTAGAATGCCCTTCAGCATGCCGTCATAGCCGTCGATATGGCTGCCGACGAAGGCCGGCGTGTGGGCGAAGGGCACGTCAAAGTCGCTCGGCACCGACTTTTCGTCTTTGGCGTTCTCGATGAAGCTGTGCAGGTCGTCGCCTATGACCTCGGCCATACAAGTCGTCGACACTGCGATCATCTTGGGGTCGTAAAGCTGGTATGTGTTGGCGAGCCCGTCGACCAGGTTCTTCAGGCCCCCGAACACTGCCGCGTCCTCCGTCATCGAGGAGGAAACTGCCGAAGCAGGCTCCTTGAAATGGCGCGATAGATGAGAGCGGTAGTAGGCCACGCAGCCCTGGCTACCGTGGACGAAGGACATGGTCCGCTCGAAGCCTGCGGCCGCGAACACCGCGCCGAGCGGCTGGCAGGCCTTGGCGGGATTAATCACAAGCGCTTGTCGGGCGAGGTTCTTTTCGCGGTACGCCCAGGTCTTGGTGAATTCACCCTGATCGGCAACGATCTGATCCGGGTGCGGACATTCGAAATTCAGCTTCTTCTCGGCGAGCATCTGCCTGTATTCCGGCTCGCGGAACAGCGGAGCGTGGTCGAGAATCTTTTCGGCCGACTGCGGCATTGGTATTACCTCTTTTCCATCTGGCCGCGCCATACGGCAGCTCAGGTACGTCGAGACGTTTGCGGTTTCCCGAGGCTCACAAGCCGCGGGGGTTCATCGTCTCTCTGGGGGAGACTAGGCCTTGGACAGGGCGTCTATTCGGCAGCCATCGCCTGCCCGCGGGACGGGCCTTGTTTCCAAGGTGCCTGGTAGAGGTCCCAGACCGGATTGTTGATCGCAAGATCCACGTCGCGCGCGAAAATGGCGAAGCCGTCATAGCCATGATAAGGTCCCGAATAGTCCCAGGAGTGCATTTGACGGAACGGGATACCCATCTTCTGCACGGGGTATTTTTCCTTGATGCCAGAGCCAACCAGGTTGGGGCGAACTCCCTCGATGAACTTCTCCAACTCATAGCCGGTAACGTCGTCATAGATCAGGGTGCCATTCTTTGCGTAATGGCCCGTGCGTTGATAGTCATCGTTGTGAGCGAACTCGTAGCCGGTGCCAACGATGACCATGCCGAGGTCTTCGTAAGCTGTGATGACGTGGCGGGGGCGCAGGCCGCCGACGTAGAGCATGACGGTATTGCCTTCGAGGCGCGGCCGGTACTTTGAGATGACGGCGTCGACAAGCGGTCTGTACTTGGCGATGACCTTCTCGACTTTCTCCTCGATTTCGGAGCCGAAATGCTTGGCTATTTTACGCAGGGAGGTCTCGATCTGGGACGGTCCGAAGAAATTGTACTCCATCCAGGCGACGCCATACTTTTCCTCCATATGCCGGCAGATGTAGTTCATCGACCGGTAGCAGTGGATGAGATTGAGCTTGGCCTTCGGGGCGCGCTCGATCTCGGCCAGTGTCGCGTCACCGGACCAGTTGCCGACCACGCGCAATCCTATCTCCTCAAGCAGGATGCGCGAGGCCCACGCGTCGCCGCCAATATTGTAGTCGCCGATCACGTTGACGTCGTAAGCACCGGCCTCGAAATCGACGTCCTTCTTGTCGAAGACCCAGTCGCGGATGGAGTCATTGGCGATATGGTGGCCGAGTGATTGCGAGACGCCGCGGAAGCCCTCGCAGCGCACCGGCACGATAGTCTTTTCGTACTCCTTGGCCTTCTTGCGAGAAACTGCCTCGGTGTCATCGCCAATGAGACCGATCGGGCATTCGGATTGCACCGTGATGCCGTTATTCAGCGGAAACAGTAGCTCGATCTCATCGATGATCTGTTCCAGTTTCTTGTCACCGCCGAAGACAATGTCTTTCTCCTGGAAATCGGATGTGAACTGCATTGTCCCGAACGTGTCGATGCCCGTTGTTCCGACGTAGTAGTTGCGGCGCTGTGACCAGGAATATTGGCCGCAACCGACGGGGCCGTGCGAGATATGGACCATATCCTTGACCGGACCCCAGACCACGCCCTTTGAACCGGCATAGGCGCAGCCGCGTATGGTCATCACTCCCGGAATGGACTTGATGTTCGATTTGACGTCGCATTCGGAAAGGATCTCGCTTTCCCCGCCGGCCTGGTCCCCGCTCTTTGCGACGCTGAGATGCTTTTTGCGGCGCTTCGCCGCTTTGTCCGGATATTGCGATAGCACCTCCTCAATAAGCTTCGCATGGAGAGCACCATCATTCTCGTATTCCAGGCTCATGGGACCCCTTTCAAGGTGTCTGGTGACGCCTCACCGACGAGGCGCCGTTCTTTGCAAGGCGTGCCACCTCAAGGAGGGCGCCCAATATCGGTTACTGGGCTGCCGCCTTTGCCGCTTCCTTGGCCTGGAGCTCGGCAAGCATCTGCTCGTCGGTTTTCATGATGCCGAAATCGAGCAGCATGTCCTCGAGCTCCTCCATGGTAATCGGGGTCGGGATGGTACCCTGGCCAGAATTCGCATGTATCTTCTCAGCCAGCGCGCGGTATTCTCCGGCCTGCTTGGAGTCGGGCGCATATTGGATCACTGACATCTTTCTGAGCTCGGCGTGCTGGACGATGTTGTCGCGCGGCACGAAGTGGATGAGCTTGGAGTTGAGCCTGGAAGCCAGTGCTTCGGCCAGGTCAAGCTCACGGTCGGTCTGACGCTCGTTACAGATCAGTCCGCCGAGCCGAACACCGCCCGAATGTGCATATTTCAGGATGCCCTTGGCGATATTATTGGCGGCATAGAGCGCCATCATCTCCCCGGACATGACGATATAGATTTCCTGCGCCTTGCCCTCGCGGATCGGCATCGCGAAACCGCCGCAAACCACGTCCCCGAGCACGTCGTAGGAGACATAGTCGACATCGTCGTAGGCGCCGTTCTCCTCAAGGAAATTGATTGAGGTGATGACGCCGCGGCCGGCGCAGCCCACACCCGGCTCCGGGCCGCCGGACTCCACGCACTTGATGCCTCTGTAGCCTACCTTAAGCACGTCCTGAAGCTCGAGGTCTTCCACCGAACCTTCCTGTGCCGCGAGATGCAGGACAGTATCCTGAGCCTTCGAGTTCAGGATCAGGCGGGTGGAATCCGCTTTGGGGTCGCAGCCGACGATGAGGATTCGCTGCCCGAGGTCGACGAGGGCGGCGAGCGTATTTTGGGAGGTGGTGGACTTGCCGATGCCGCCCTTGCCGTAAAAGGCGATCTGACGCAGACCTGACATTAATAGGTTTCCTTCCTTGGTTTTATCCGTCGCGGCTGCCCGGGACACAAATGCCGATGGGCAGCTCTTGCCGCCTCACAACGAGGTCTCAAGATTCGTGCCAACTTTTCCGAAGGACAGCCAAAGCGGGATTTTTCCTTTTGGCTCAAGCTAGTTAGCTTGTGCGCTAACAAGTGCTCGCTGGCAGATAGATTATTGTTGGAACGAGCCGTGTAGCGGACCCGACAATGCCCGACACAAAACGTCAGGTTCGAGCCACCGGAAATGGTCCTTTGAGTCAGAGCCGGTTTTTGGCTGCTTAAAGGCGGCGGTCATAGCGACCGGCTCGCGTCGTCCCGTCACGGAACATCAGACGTCCGTGCTCGGAACTGCTGGCGCGCATGGCTGGTTCGAGACGGAAGCCGTGGTCGGCATAGAACAGCCTGATGAGACGTCTGCCGACGATGACACCCCCGTCGGGCACGGAGAACCGGCACCGAAATTGCACGCCCTACTATCACAAGATGTCGGGCAGCGATGGCGCGCTTTTGCCTTTAGTTCGGATCATCGCAGCCAACCCATGTTGGGCGAGAATGTTCATGACCGAATCGGCGACGGGTCTTATCGAAACTGTTCTGCACGGCCCAGAAACGCCGGATCGACTATCTCCTCCCGCATGGGGTGCGGTCATTTCGCTTGCTTTGGGCACCTTCGGGCTGGTGGCGGCAGAGTGTCTGCCAGCCAGCGTGCTGACGCTGATAGCGCACGATCTCGGTATCTCAGTGGATGCGGTTGGATATGCGATCACAGCGACGGGCATTGCTGCGGCGATCTCAGCGCCGACGATGGCCATTATTACAAAGCGCCTGGACCGCAGGACCGTCCTGTGGGCAATGATGCTGCTTCAGATCCTGTCCAACCTCCTGGTGGCAGTCGGGTCGTCGCTGCCGGTTTTGCTGGCAGCACGCGTTATGCTCGGCATTGCGCTCGGAGGCTTCTGGTCGATTTCGGCATCGCTGGCGATACGGCTCGTTCCAAATCATCTTCTGCCGCGCGCCATGTCAATCATCCTCGCCGGCGTTTCGGTCGCTCTCGTATGCGTGCCTGCATTCGGCGCCGTCGTCGGCGGCAGCTTGGGATGGCGAGTGGCCTTCACGCTCACCGCAGTGCTTAATGCTGTTACGCTGCTGGTGCTGCTTTTAACGATGCCGACGCTGCCTCCGGTTGAAATGGCTGGATTCCGCAGTCTGCTGGATGCGGCCAAAGATCCGACCATCAAGGTCGCACTTTTGGTCGTACTGCTGGTCGCTTCTGGGCACTTCACCAGCTTCAGCTATATTCGGGTCTTCCTCGAGACGACTCCCAAGCTCGGTACCAACGGGATCTGGATATTGTTGCTCCTTTCTGGCATAAGCGGCTTCTTCGGCAGTTTTGCCGGAGCATTCCTGGCCAAACACAGTCTCAAGGCAGTCGCGGCCCTGCCATCCTTCCTTATGGCGATAGCCGCTGTCTCGTTGCTGAAGTTTGGAGCATCGACCTATGCCTCGGCGATTGCGGTTTCCGTATGGGGCTTTGCCTTCGGCGCGGTGCCGGTGGGGTTGCAGACTTGGATACTGCTGCGTGCCGTCCCCGAGCAGGCCGAAAGCGCCGCCGTGCTGATGACCTCAACGTTCCAGGTAGCCATCGCAGCCGGCGCGATTTTCGGCGGACTGCTGCTGAATGATCCCGACCACGTCACGGGTGTCTTTGCCTACACCGCAATTGCCACATTGCTCGCGGCACTCACAGTGTTCGTATTCGACCCGAAACACGCAACCTAACCGCCTGGTGGGAGAGAAGCTCGCCGTCGAGGTGGACTCGCACCAGCCGCGCGACGCGGTCTGCCCACGATACTTTTTCGATCCAGGCCTTCGTCTCGCCTAGGACGGCCGCCTAATTCGCGGTACTGCCTCTTCCACGTCGGCTCTTCAACGGGCATGGACCAGCGCCGGTGCCTTGCCGGCCTGCACCGAGACTACAGCGAGCGATCAGCGCTCGGCCCGGGCGGACTTGGTCAGGTTGCGCAGCCCATCTTCGCCGACATCGATGTCCTGATATTGCAAGGGTGTCAGCGCAACGACGGTCTCACCTCTCGAATGACTATGTCCGACAACTTCATGGCAACGAACTCGTCCCGCTGGTGGACGCCGACGAGCTTGGGAGATAAGGGCGCAATCTGCTCTTCAATGAGCGTTTGAACGTCGGGCACAAATGGGCAGCAAACTTTTTCGGCGCGAGCTAGCGAGACCCGTCAAATCATCGGTTTTGAAATGCCGATTTAGTGCCTGTCCAGGCATAGCGACCGATATAGGTCACAGAAATCCTTTCAGTTGAGTTGGAGCGGAAGATCAATGCGCTCCTGCATCAAGCGTCCTTAGGGGCAGCCGAGGCTCTCCTCGAAATTTGCAGACGTCCCACTGACAAGATTGTTGGCTATTTGCGTGCCCGGTTGGCGCTCCGTTGCGTTCTGCCGGTTCCCGCAAACAGCGGACGCTTCTTGGCGACCTTTGGGTCGGCTTTGCGACAATTCTAGTCCAGTTTCCGACACAATAGATTTCGATAGGGACGCTCGGCGAGAGGAACACCAAGCGTGTAAAGATCGTAGCGAAAGCGATCCTTATCGAATCCGGATCGTGGCGCTGCCGGCCTGCGTTCACGTTAGTCGCACGTAAAAACACGCCAGGGCAAACACACTGTGCAATCGCTGTGCCGGCCGATGCGGGGTATTGCCCGGGCTTGCCCTGTCTGGCCCGTCCTTTGCCAGCCGGCGCCGGACGCGTGAATACCCTCTCTACACAGGACTTTTGTTCGGTGTGATGACGTGACGGCTCTGGCGCGCACCTCCGGTTGGCGAAGACGTCGTCTCGAAGCGATAGCGCTGGTGCAGGAGCAGCTTCATTGGAAATGGCATGCCGCTTGCTGCCTTGTGCTTAGAGCCCATCAAACCAGGAAGAAGGTGACTACCATGGCTGACGCCCCAAGCTCCAAACGATGGACAAAGGCGACGGTGGCCGTCCTCGCTGAAGATCGGGACGTCGTCCGGTTCGGAGATCCGTCCTCCGAAGCGGCTTTGCAACTGGGGTTCGATGCCGAGACGCCAGATGATGCTCGCGCATTTGCCACAAATCGGTTTGCATCAGCATGTCAGTGGCCCAGAGGCTTCTCAAAGTTTCGGCGGAGCCCACGTCGGCCGGAAACAGGCAAGTCCAGCCAATACGCTGAACCAGTTCAGCCACGCCGCTCTGCGGCGCGGAGAATCACTTTTGCGACGCATATGCTCATCCCGCTGCTGGTCATGTCCGGTTGCCAGCATTTTGACCCCGGGTATGAGGAGTGGGTGATCCATGCCGGCTCCGGCGCCCTAGTCGCGGCAAGACCAATCGCGGCGCTAGAAGGTGCCCTCATCCCTCATATCGATGGCTTTCGGGTGAGAAAGGTCTGGAGCCGGGCCGTTGCCATGAATCGGGAGCCGCGTCCCCCAATCGCTCACGTCGATGCGGTTCGGGTGAAGAACACCTGGAGCCGGGCCGTTCCCATACACCCGAATGGGGAAAGCATCGGGAGCGCCGTCGGCATCATGCCATGCACGAGACCCGCAGCTCGGTATTGCGCCAGCCCCTGCAAGAATCCAGTGCCACCTCCTTTCAAGGAGAAAATTGATGACCGGTAAAAAGAAGGTTCCCTTCGTCACGTTTCTTACGCGTGTCCGCGATGATTCAGTCCAGGGGCCAAATCCATACCGCTGGGAAAAAAGAACATCCGACGACTACTTTGCCGGCAAACGGGTCATCCTGTTCTCTCTGCCCGGTGCTTTCACACCGACCTGTTCGACCTACCAACTGCCGAATTTCGAAGATCTCTATGCGGAATTCAAGAAGGAGGGAATTGACGCGATCTACTGCCTCTCCGTCAACGATGCCTTTGTCATGAATGCATGGGGGAAGTCCTTGGGGTTGCAGAAAGTCGAGCTGATCCCCGACGGTTCAGGCGAGTTCACTCGCAAAATGGGCATGCTGGTTGCCAAGGACAATCTCGGCTTCGGTATGCGCTCCTGGCGCTACGCGGCTCTGGTCAATAATGGCGTGGTGGAGCAGTGGTTTGAGGAGGAAGGTTTCTCCGACAACTGCGGGACCGACCCCTATGGCGTCTCATCCCCGCAGAACGTCCTTCAAACATTGAAGGACGCTGCATGACCTGGTGCCGAAGATGTGCAGCTGCGTTTGGACGCCACTTGCACAAGGGCAAAGCTCTAAAGCGGCGCGTCCGGGATGGTCATTCAAAGGTGACGCGCATGCGAGGCGTCGACCTGTGAGAGATCGAAACCAGCCGCGGTCAGAGCTTCTTGGACAGGAATAAGTGACCATGAAATCGTCGTTGAGCCTACTTCAGAAACAGTCTCTTGGATTATCGCCTCAACTCATCCAGTCGATTCGCCTGCTTCAAATGAACATTCCCGAACTGAATCAGTTCGTGGCCCAGGAGCTCGAGAGAAATCCCCTTCTGGAGTATGCGAAGAGACGGGATCTGCCCAGGCAAGGGAAATCGAGCACCGCGCCTGGCGATCATCGTGCCTTCGAGGAGTTTGTCGCCTTACCAGAAACGTTGCACGACCATGTCGCTTCTCAGATTTCCTTCACCGCCTTCACGCCGCACGAGCGGCTGATTGCTAATGTGCTTGCGGGACATCTGGATGACACTGGTTGGCTTGGGGCAAGTGCTTCGGAGCTGGCCGGGAAGCTAAACATCCCGCCGGCCGAAGTGGAACGAGTTTTGGGTATCTTGCAGCACCTCGATCCGCCGGGGATTTTCGCACGATCTCTCGGCGAATGTCTTGAGATACAGCTGCGCCAGCGAGACCGGTTCGACCCGGCCATGGCGGCTTTGACTGCCAACCTTGACGTGCTTGCGCGACGCGATTTTCGGACTTTGAAGGTGCGTTGCGGCGTCGACGACGAAGATCTTTTCGACATGCTGCAGGAAATCCGTGCGCTCGACCCCAAGCCCGGAAACGCATTCCACTCGGGCGCGCCGGAATGCATCGTGCCGGATGTCTGGGCCACTCCCTCGCCCGGAGGTGGATGGCAGATCGAGCCTGATCCGAACACGCAGCCCAAGGTTTTGATCAAACACACTTATCTCAAGGAAGTTTCACGCCGAGTCGGCAAAAAATCGAAAGAGATGACATTTCTCAACGAATGCTTACAGAATGCGCTCTGGTTAATCAGCAGCCTCGATCAGCGCGCCAAGACGATCGTCAAAGTTTCGAACGAAATCGTGCGCCAGCAGCATGCCTTTCTGGAATATGGCGTCGCCCACCTACGGCCCCTCAATCTCAAGGCGGTCGCTGACGTGATCAACATGCACGAGTCGACTGTAAGCCGGGTAACGTCGAACAAGTACATGCACACCCCACGTGGAGTGTTCGAGCTCAAGTACTTTTTCACTGTCGCGATCGCTTCTTCCGAAGGCGGTGACGCGCACTCCGCCGAAGCTGTCCGCCATAGGATCAAAGCAATGGTCGCCGAAGAATCGTTTGAGAACGTGCTTTCGGACGATGAAATCGCTGACCGGCTCAAGGAAGACGGTATCGATCTCGCTCGCCGCACGGTCGCAAAATATCGCGAGGCGATGAATGTCCCCTCCTCCATACAACGGCGCCGGGAAAAACGCTTGTGGCACAACGGTAATCAAGGCCTCAGGGCCTCGTGACGAACGCGGCGTTTAAACCGGTGTGACGCGTTCTTCACATTCGCCTCTCTCGGGGCCGAAGCAATTTTCGAAATCACTGCATTCCCGACAATTGGGCGCAGTGCACAGCGAAAACCCTTCGGCCTCGCAGAGTTTGCGGTAAAAGTACTTCTTCCATTTCATATTTTGGGTGTTGCCGGCCGCCAGCGTCGGAAAGTGTGTGGCAAGAAGGCGGTTGAGCTCGGCCCGGTCGGGAAGCCCAAGGTCCTGCCACAGATGGCCATCATGCATGGCGCGCCGGGCGAGGATCTTAGCGAAGCGGGCGCTCGCCGGATGGCTCGCCCGGGCATGTGCCAGTAGCAGGCCGCGCAGAAGTTCTTCCTCTATACCCGGCTCAACATCGCTGACGTCTGCCGAGGCGAATGCTGCCATCGCGGTACCAGGGAAACTGCGGGGCAAGACCTCGCGCAGCTCGGCAAGCGAAAGGCCTGTTGACTCCGCCACTGTCGTGCCAGCCTCGACCTCCTTGAACGCACAGGAGAAGACGCAGGCAAGCACATGTTCGTCGAACTCCTTCTCCGGCTGGATCGTCGGCCATTGGCCGGTGCCGATATGCGCATCGTTTTGACCGGACATGTTCCGTTCTCCTGGTCTGTGCCTTCACGCAGCACTCTGCCGAGCGCAACGCGGGTCAGTCAGTCTTTCGGGCACACGTGTGCCCAGGCTCGTGCCCAATGGAGCGGTCGACGAAATCGACCGCCTTGATCATGCAATTGAGCTCGCCTTGAAACGCGTCCTGCAGCCTGTCGGCAGGCGAGAATTTCACCCAGGACACGACGCCGTGAAATTGGCTGACGGCGCGAGCAGGTCCTGAAGCGACGGGTTAGCCGTGAAGGCTCGCCCGTCGGCAGGCGAGATAGTGGGGAACCCCATCTGGGGCCGTCCAGGTGACGGCAGCGCCACTCATCGAAAGCACGCCAAGTTCCGTTCATGAACGTGCCATTTGAAATCGTTTATGCCGAGTGGAACGAAAAAGAAGCTGCGGCACGAAGTTGGACCCCTTATGAATTCAAACGCGCGCATAACCCAGCGCCTTGTTGATTGCGGGAATGATCTTGTCTCCCCAGAGTTCGATCTGGCGCAGCATTAGCTTTTGGTCGAAATCCCCCAACTGGGTCTGGATAGCGATCTGATCCGGATTCAGAATGTCGATCTCTTCCAGCAAGCGATCAATCACGCGATTCACACTGCCGATCGGCAGGTTGTTGCGCATTGCCCCGAAGGACAGATCCTGCTGGGTGGGCGTTTCCTGCAGCAGATAGCCGTCGTGGCTCTGCTGCCGGCGCTGATGCAGCGCCTCGGACAGGCGGCGCTGGAAACGGGCGTTGTCGAGATAGCTTTTGATCTCCTCCTCGTCATCGCTGGCGTAGCAGCAACGCAACAGCGATATCCTGGCGTCCGTCACATTCCTGTCCTCGGAAGCCGCCGCCTCCTTGATTGCTCCGCGCAACGTGCTCAAGCTCGCCAGGCCGTCGTGGAATGCGGTGACAAAGAAATTGTGACCCTCTCGGTAGGCCCGTTTCATGCGGGCCGGCCCGCCGGCCATCCAGATGGGCGGTGCCGGCCTTTGGACGGTGGATACTGAAATCGCTGTCGGGGGTATTTTCTCATAGTGGCCATCGTGCTCGAAGATGTTCTGGTTGAGACCCTTCAAAAGGATATCGAGGTGTTCCGAAAAGATGGCCGGCGCCTCATCGATACTGACGCCGAAGCGCTCGAACTCGAACTGTTGGTATCCAGAGCCGACGCCGAGTTCCAGGCGACCGTTCGCAAGGATATCGGCGAATCCGATCTCGGAGAGCAGACGCTGCGGTTTGTAGAGCGGCAGAACGCAGACGGCAGTGCCGAGGCGAATGGTGCTCGTCACTCCGGCGCAGTGGGCCACCATCATCAACGGCGACGGGATCAGGCTGTAGTTGTTGAAGTGGTGTTCTGCGAACCAGGCTGTGCCGAAGCCGGCCTGTTCCGAAACGATGGCCTGTTCGATCGAGTTTCGGATAACGATCTCGGGGGATTGATGATACCCACGTTGGGCGGCCAGGATGAAGGTGGCGAATTCCACTATGTTTCCTTGTTTGCTGATGGTGGCGAATTTGGAACTGCGCTCATCCGAGACACGCGATTGCCTCGGATCGGGCGCCTGGCAGGGGCATAGTGTTACGATAAGCAGTTTTGCGATCCGCGGTTGCAGGCACGCGCGAGAGCCCCCATACCGAGGGACGTTGCCCCGCCGACATCTTGGATCGGGGCCGCGCCGCGGGCGCGTCCCAAGCCAGGGTCTCCGCTTTCATGGACGGCGCCCGGTTGCGTAGCGATGGTCGACGTTCAAACACCCGCCTCCGCAAAGCATTCGTCGTAGAGTTCGCTGGCGTTTCCTGCGTCACCGAACGCGGTCCAGCCGCCGTCCACATAGAGGATCGAGCCGTTGATGTATGAGGCGTCGGAGGAAGCCAGGAAAAACGCTGCATCTGCAACGTCTTCCGGCCTTCCCATCCTGCCCAAAGGGATCCGTCGGCCGATCGTTGCCAAGTCGATATGGCCGGTTTTCGCCAACTCGCTAATGGCGGGAGTGCGGATATAGCCAGGAGCGACGGTGGCTGTGCGAATGCCGGCGGGCCCCAGTTCGGCCGCCATGCATCGGGTCAGCATGTCCATCGCCGCCTTCGAGGCACCGTAGGCGTGACGCGGCGCGAAGGGCAGAAAACTGTTGATCGATCCGAGGTTGAGGATCACGCCGCCAGGGCGCATTGCTTTGATCGCTTCACGCGCGCAAATGAAGGCGCCAGTGAGATTGACATGCAGGACACGTTCGATGTCTGCAGGCATTTGTTCGATCCCAGCCACAAAAGTGTCGACGACAGAAGCACCGTTGACGAGGATATCGACGCCCCCGAAGCGCTCCCTCAGTTCCTCAAACAGCGCCACCACCTCGGCCTCGACGGCCACATCTACCGATTTCGCGATGTTCTTTCCGCCAAGCAGTGCAGCCAGGAGCGTTGCCGCGGTGCGGTCTTTATCGGCGATCACGACGGTATCACCATTCGCGGCAAAACGGCGAGCAACGGCGGCGCCTATACCGTTCGCACCACCCGTGACGAGCACCACTCGCGCGTCGGCGCGTTGGGCCGGACAGGAGAGTTCGCTTAGGGGAACGCCTTCCACCTCAGGGCAGGCATCCCCAGGTTGGTTGAATGACATCCAGCCGCCGTCGACCGCCAGCACGGATCCCGTGACGTAGTGCGCCTGTGCGCTTGCCAGAAAACGCACAGCCCGGGCGATCTCGTCGGGCCGAGCCATGCGCCCCATTGGCACGCGACGGCGCATCGCCGAGAGGTCCATTTTGCCTGCTCGTTCCAGCTCTGCAGTCATAGGCGTGCGCACGCAGCCCGGCGCTACCGCCGTCACGCGGATGCCGCGAGAAGCCCATTCGCATGCAAGCGACTTTGTCAACGAGATCAGGCCTGCTTTCGAGGCTGCGTAGGCATGGCGTCTGGGATTGCTGGCCACGCCCGACATCGAAGCGACGTTGACGATGGCACCTCCCGGCCTCATGCGCCTCGCCGCCTCGCGCGCCATGAGGAACGGCCCAATCAGGTTTACTGCCAGGCGGCGTCGGAAGGCGTCGACATCGGTGTCGACAGTGGCAGCCACATTGGGTCCCACCGCGGCGTTGTTGATGAGGACGTCGATCTGCCCGAACTGTGCTTCGACCCGGCCATAGAGCGCGAGGATATCTCCCTCTCGCGAGACATCGCACTCGAGGCCAAGGTGCTGCTCGCCGAGATCGCGGGCCAGTTCAAACACGCCGCTCCCAGGAAGGTCCACCGCAACGATAGTGTCTTGATCTGCGGCAAGAACATCGACCAGGGCACGGCCGATTCCGCCCGCGGCGCCTGTTATGATGACGACCCGTCCTGCATGCTTCATGGGAACTTTCTCCAGGAGTCTCTGAATTCTCTGTCCTCGACGTGGTGCGGCGGAATGGTGCGCCCCCGTAGAGCACCCTGTGCTGGTGCCGGTCGCGTGCGTTCCCAGACAGGCGTCCTCCCCATTGGCTGCGATCCAACTCTCGGTTGGATAGCCGAATGTGTGTCCGACGCCTCAAGCACAGGTGCTTGCCTCGATGAGCGGCTCTGCCAAAGTCCAGCAAATCGATGTAGACCGGCCTCGGCGCGCTCGTGGCCTCAGACCAGAGCGCTGTCGCGGTCACGCTGTCGCGGGGCAGAAAGGCTACCCTGGCGGCCGCATCTTTACCGCGCAGGGTGTCGCTAAGCTTGCTGTGGCGTAGCAGAGTTGTCATAAATTATCGTCCCACCGATGTGTTTTCCCGTTCGGAGCTGGGAACGCATTATCGCGAGAAGCAACGCGATGCTTTCCGATCGCGTAGACCGGATCGTTCGGATACGGTGCTCCAATCGGCTGTCGCGGGCCGAACCGTTCGGTCTCAAGCACCGCAGCTGGGACCTGCTCCTCGAGCCAATCGTAGACGACGGTCCGATCGGCAATCCGCCACTCGCCTGCCCTCTTTTGAAACAGATCGCAGTAGCGCCCGCTTAGCAGCATCTGGCGCATTTCTCCGTCTTTGTCCGGTCCGCGTTGCAGCGCGGTGAAATAGCTCTCGACTGCGGCCTGAGCCGGTTTGATGAATTCGACAAGGACGTTCGTGATCTGATGGATGTTGCGCGGTCCGGTCTTGAACACACCGAGCGCAAACCGAATGAAGCCCTCGGCCGAGCCGCGATAGGCCCCGTGATTGTCATGTGCATCAGGCCAGTAGGCGCTACGCAGCGCTGCCTCATCGGCGCGGTCTATCCCGCGGCAGTACCGATACAGACAGTCGCGGATCGCCTCACGGTCGAGTAGTTCGGTAGTTTTTGCGTGGTCCATAGTCGCAAATTCCGGGGTTCTGAGTTGTTCCGGGAGCGGAGTCTTCCGTTTGCGCGTGGCCTCGGCTACTAGGCGCGCAGCAGGCGGATCGTCTATTTCCAGCGCTAGTTCGGGGCAGGATCGCACCCCATCTGCCGCAAGCAGTTGCTCCCCATCCGCAACATCAATGTCGCCAGGTAGGATGTAGCCCGCCTCATCCAGCTTGAAGACTGCCGGCGCTCGCGCCGAGCATTGCGCATGACCCTGGCACCTGGCTTTGTGAACGATAATGCGCACGGCTACTTCCCACGTATGTGCCCAGTTCCGCGCGGCCTTGGTCGAGCCCAATCCAGGACCAGATTTTCGATCCCGAACACATGGCCGCCATGGGTGATGGGTGCTGTTGCCTCCTTGATCCGAAAGGGCGGTATGCGCGCCATCCACTCCTCCAGCCCAACGACAATTTCCCGCCGGGCGAGATGAGAGCCAAGGCAGCGGTGGGGACCATAGCCAAAGGCGGCGTGAGGGTTGCCCTCTCGCGTCAGATCGACCGTGTTGGGGGCCTCAAATTCCGTGGGGTCACGATTTGCAATCATCGTGGCGCAGGAAACAAAGTCTCCCTTGCGGATCGGCGCGCCTTTGAAATCGATATCTTTCCGTGCCACACGGATCATCTGAACGCTCGGATAGGCGCGCAGCAACTCTTCGGCTGCGAGCACAATCCGGTCCGGTTCGTTCCGCAGCAATTCCTGATCTTCGAGGTTGCGCGCGAGATAGGCCAAGTCGAAGCCAATGGCTGCAGCGACGGTGTCGAGCCCCGCAACGAAGGTAAGCACGCCAATGCCACGGACCTCCTGGTCCGTCAGCCCGCGACCCTCGACCTGTGCATGCACGATGAAGCTCATGAAGTCGTCGACGGGCTCTTTGCGGCGCATGGCCGCCAGTTCGTCGATGAACGCCACAATAGTCCGAGCAGCCGCCGGCCGTCTCAGATCGTCGCCGTGGAGCAGATCTTTCGCCCAGCCGACAAATGTATCGAGACGGTGATCCGGCAGTCCGAGAAAGCGAAGGAAGATGTTGACCGCGAAGGGAAAGGCGAAATCCTTCATCACGTCGCAGCTCGTGCCCCGCGAGGCGATGCTGTCGATGAGCGTTATCGCTCGCTCGCGGATAGTTGGTTCAAATTCCGCTACACGCTGTGGCGAAAGCAGCGGATTGAGCAGTGAGCGAAAGACTCCATGGTACGGTGGATCGAGTTCGAGCGGGATCATCGGCCAGTCTTCGCCCAATGCAGATGCGAAGATGCTGCGATGACTGGAAAAGACTTCGGTCTCCTGCAGCACCCGGCGCTGATCTGCCGCGCGAGTGATGACCCAAGTACCCTGTCCGGCCCGCGTGTTCCAAGGCGAATAAAAGATCGGCGGCCCGGCATGCACGCAAGCGACTGCTGCGTGCGGATCGCCGTTGGGCGTCGGGGACATGCATGGCGAGGTAAAAAGACTGAAGTCGCCCACCATTTCCGGGGGGACATGATCTGGAACCGGGTTGGCTACCATTTGGTTCTCCTGCGTTCAGGCGTTTACGCGCTCGACTGAGATACCGCTGAGCTGCGTGACGCACTGCCGACATCGCCTCAGATGACATTGAGCAAATCGCGTGCCGAATAGGGGCACCGTTGGCGCCCGCTCATATATCGTAGTGGCGACCCGGTATGGGGCGACGCCTGGTAGGGCTTTCGACATTCTTGTCCGTTCCAGACATGACAACGTTGCGCATAGAAGCTAACGAGGAGCCTGGTGGAAGCTGCCTAAGGATCGAACGAGGTCCCTCCCAGACCGGGTGTGGCTCGGCGGTAGCGAAGCCGCTCGCGAGCGCGCTCTCCACCAGCGCTGTAGGGAGCGAGCGGCTTTGCGGTGGTAATCGACGGTTCGCAGGCAAGGTTGGATTTGCTGACAGCGATCAGTTCGCAGGAACGATCGCTGACCATGATGAGCCTGCGCGCTCGTGAGAAGAAGGCCTACATCCGCCGAGGCTATCGCGAGGCCGCAAACGGCTGAGCTCTGAAGATTGCGCCCCGACATTCTTCTGCGTCAGGATCACCTCGCCTGGCGGTGACGATCGCCTCGTCGGACAGCTGCTGCTCGCCGGAGAAATCCTCGACCGCACTCGTCGTACCGGCAACCAGGCCGTGGTCTGCTGCGTCGCCGCCCCGGGCCGAGAATCTAACTGCCCTGCTCCGATAGCACGAACAGGATGCGCTGGCGTTCTTTGATGATACGGTCTGCTTCGGGCGGCGTTCAGCTTTGCATCCATCTCGCACGCTACCCTTGCGGACTTGGCATTAGACGCCGACGGGGTTGCCGACCTTATGGATCATTCGAGCACGCCTTTGTGGAGCCATCCCTCTGGAAACTGGACGAGGGGACCGATCGATTTCACCTCGACCACTTGATGCCACCCGGCGCCGTACAGGGCCGGGATGTTGGACGTTCGATCGACGTACAGCTGACGCATTAGACCAGGGGCAGCTTCCGGTTCTGGGACATCGCAACGGAACCATTGAGGGCTAGCTCGCCACGGGTGTAGCGCTCTGGGGCTGGAGACTACGGTCGAGGCGATCCGCGACGGGTCGCAAAAGACAGCTGTGCTCTCGTTGGCCTCGGCAGGCGGAGAGGTGGTCAGCAGAATCCAGAGTAGCGGCGCGGACGCCGAGCGAAAACGGAAATCAATATGCATCGGTCCTACCTCAAGCGGCGGTTGAATTGGTAAAGCGCGGCAGGTTCTCGGTCAGTAACCGCCAGTCGTCGCGCTCGGGCTCGCCTTCCCTGCGCGTCCCGAAAAACTGGATGATCATATTGCCGTCGGCGCCATAGGCTTCGAGTGACGTGACGTGGCCGTCCCTGGTCGGCTTGCGCACGGCCCAAACCTCGCGGATGTGCTGGGTCCTGAGATGCAGGTGGAAAGTGGCGTCGAGTACGTTGATGCAAGGCCCGATCTGCCTGACCAACTTGATCGGGCCGGAATGGATCTGGATGCAGCCAGGATTGCCGACAAAGCACATGATCGGCATCTCGTCCTCGGCGACACGATGGAACATGCCGCCAATTGCAGCATTGTCAAGCAGCCAGGCGTAGTCCTGGCCGACCATGCGGACCGCCCGGCGGCGCCTGAGGTTCAGCGTCTTGAGCATGCCGAAGAACTGGTGTACGTCGGTCAGCTGGCTCCAGTGCTCCCGCAGGTCGTCGATGGTAGCGGCTTGGTCCGGAATCTTTGCCTCGTTTTCGGCTGACCTCGTCTTAACCGATACAATCGGCTCCTGGTTCGAGGATTGGAGCTCGTCTGTCAGTCTTTGATAGGCACAGAGGTTTGAGGACGGCCTCAGATGCACCTTGTGCACTGCCTCGCCTGCGGCGTCGAAAAATTGCAGGCTGCGGCGGATCTCCCCGCCTTCGCGTGTCTCGACGGCAAAGCCATGCGCCCACACCTTCGGGAAGATGCGCAGATCAATGTCATTGCCGAGCACCATGGCGTGATGGTTGCCGGTGAGCACCTTGTCGTAGATGCCTATCTTCTCATGCACGGCACTATCATTGCTGGTCAGCGCCATTACCTCGCCGACCGCCTCGAGAGCGGTTAGAACAACATTGACGCGTGGCTCGATGCGCACAGTGCCAAAACCGCAATGTGCCGCGGAGAGCTCCGCTTCCGAGATGCCCAATTGGCCAGCGAGATCGCGGTCGCGGATTTTGGGGCTGTCTTCGCGTGCCCGCCGGATTCTCTCTGGCGAAGGTTTCTCGCGCTGGTGCATGTCTTACCTCTGCTTGCCCATACTGTCGGTCAGGAGCGTTAGTCCTCGCCAAAAGGGAGCCTCAAAACTCGTGCCAATTTGCCGAAAGCATCTCGGAAACTGGCTTACGTGCCAGCTCGGCGGGAACTCGGGCCCAGCCCCTGTGGCGGACGCGACAAATTCGACAATACGTGTCGATTGCCGGACGCCTTCGCAGCAATTCCGAACCGGAATCGCGGCAGTGTTAGCGATGTCGCACTGTTCCAGCGCCGCTTTTCCCATTGGCACGGACCATGCATGGTGATCCGCAAAATCGTCACGCACCAGGATAAGCGAGCCATGATTACGCTCACCGACAAGGCCGTTGCCGCGGTCAAGACCGCTCTTTCCGCCGCTACTGAGCCCGCAGAAGGCTTTCGCATCATGGTTCAGCCCGGCGGCTGCTCCGGCTTCAAATACTCAATCGGTTTGGAGAGCGTCCCGCGCGAGGGCGACGCGATCCTCGAGACAGATGGGATCAAGGTGTTCTTAGACGCCGGCTCCCAACCGCATGTCGCCGGCATGACCGTCGACTTCGTCACGGGGCTCGAATCCTCCGGCTTTGTCTTCGATAACCCTAACGCGCGAGCGAAGTGCTCATGCGGCAAGTCCTTCAGCTGATCGTCGAAGCAGGAGAGAGGGCCCGGGAGGTGAGCTCGTCGATCGCGACGGCGGCGCCGGTCTAAATCAATTTGTGGGTGCTGCACCGGCTCTGGATCGTCTCGGCTATCAACGGCGGCTGCAAGCGCGATGAGTCCTTGCGCTTAACGTCATTCCGCTCGATTGGAGACCACACCCATGACAGTTCTCTATCTCGACAACAACGCAACGACACGGGTCGATCCCGAGGTCGTTCAAGCGATGTTGCCCTTCCTTACGGATCAATTCGGCAACCCTTCGTCGGCGCACGGTCTTGGCACCCTTGCCGGCGCCGCGTTGAGAAACGCGCGGCGGCAGCTGCAGGCGCTGATCGGCGCGGCGTTTGATGACGAGATCACCTTCACCTCGGGTGGGACGGAAAGCGACAACGCGGCCATTCTTTCGGCGCTCGAGGTGATGCCTGACCGAACAGAAATCGTGACGTCCGCCGTTGAACATCCCGCAGTGCTGGCGCTCTGCGCACATCTTGAGCAGACGCGCCGGGTCAAGGTGCACAGGATCCCGGTGGATCACCATGGCCGGCTCGACATTGACGCTTACCGGGCAGCCCTCAGCTCAAACGTGGCAATCGTCTCGATCATGTGGGCCAACAACGAAACTGGTACGATCTTCCCCGTCGCAAAGCTCGCCGAATTGGCGAAGGAAGTCGGCGCCCTTTTCCACACCGATGCCGTGCAGGCGGTCGGCAAGCTCCCTATGGACCTGAAATCGACCGCTATCGACATGCTATCGCTCTCCAGCCATAAATTGCATGGACCGAAAGGCGTCGGCGCACTTTTCCTCAAGCGCGGTGTGCGCTTCCACTCGCTGATCAAAGGCGGTCACCAAGAGAGAGACCGGCGTGCGGGAACCGAAAACACGCCCGGCATAGTCGGGCTCGGCAGGGCAGCCGAACTCGCCCTGAAATTCATGGATGATGAGACCACACGGATAAAGTGGCTACGCGACCGGCTGGAGAACGGGATTCTTCAGCGTGTACCAAACACCTTCGTCAACGGCGATCCCGTCGAGCGCTTGCCGAACACCGCAAACATCGCCTTCGAACGTATCGAAGGTGATGGAATCCTGCATCTCCTCAACCGCGTGGGTATCGCCTGTTCCTCAGGCTCCGCCTGCACCTCTGGCTGTGCACAGCCGAGCCATGTGCTGAGGGCGATGAACATCCCACATGGGGCGGTCCGTTTCTCGTTCTCGCGTGACAACGACCAAGACGACGTGGACCGGGTGCTCGAGGTCTTGCCTGCCATGGTGGAGAAGCTGCGCGCGTCCCTCAGTTCTGCGCCGGAAGGGCGGAGTGCCGAAGACCTTCAATGCGGTCCCTGTCTCAGCGCCGGAAGCTCCGGCGACCATTCATGAGCAGTCAGGTCTTTCTCAAGGATACGACTCTGCGCGACGGCGAGCAGGCACCCGGCGTTGCCTTCACCGTGGCGGAAAAACTTGAGATCGCTGAGTCGCTTGCAGCAGCCGGCGTCCCTGAGATCGAGATCGGCACGCCGGCAATGGGCGCCGACGAGGTCGCGCGCAGCCTCTCGGTGCGGCTCACGGCCTGGTGCCGGATGACCTCACCGGATCTCGAAGCAGCGATCGAGAGCGGGGTCCGGGCCGTCAATCTGTCGTTTTCTGCATCGAACATCCAACTTGCCACCAAGCTCGGCCTCGATCGGGCGGGAGCGCTCCAGCTTATCGAACATATGGTCGGGCGCGCAGCCGCCAGCGGCTCCTCCGTCGCCGTTGGCTGCGAGGATGCTTCACGGGCCGACCGGGATCATCTCGGGCGCGTTATCATGACGGCGGCGCGCGCCGGCGCAAGGCGCGTGAGGCTGGCTGACACAGCCGGCGTTCTCGACCCCTTTTCGACCTTCGAGCTTGTCGCCCAGCTGGCGGCGATCCGCGCCGGCGCGCGCCATGCCTCGGTCACCCTCCTTGGACTCAGCGAGCGCGGGGGCAATGCCGCGCTGGAAGAGGTGGCCGCCGCGTTGGCTGTCCTCCAGCACGCACATGCTGGCATCGACCTGACCGCATTGCCCGCCCTGGCAGCCAAGGTGGCGCAGGCGTCACGCCGACCGACAGCCGCCACCAAGCCGATCGTCGGGGCTGTGCCCTCCAAAGCCCTCCGGAGATCAAGGGGCATGATCCGGCCGCGTCTGGCCGATCTCCTCATAGATGCCAGCAACAAGACCTCGGTCCCACCCAGGTCGGAGCCCGGCAGATCGAGAGCCAATGCGGCAATAATCGAGCCCATCTCGCACTGCTCGGCGCTGCGCATGGCGCCTGTTCGCCACGCCCGGGCACCGGGGCGCCCAGCCTTGCGGCCTCGCTGGCTCAGCCCACCTCGTCATCAAACTGCGGATTTTCGCGGCTGTAGATCAGAGTTTTTCGTATTTGACCCAACAGTTTTCCGACAAGGGAGAATGTAATGACCTGTTCCGCTGACGGCCGTCCCATCGATGTCACCGATATCGTTACGCGACTGAAAGGAGTGTCGGCCGCGGAGGAGTTCTTCTCTGTCCTTGGCGTCGCCTATGATCCGAAGGTGCTCAACGTTTCACGGCTTCATATCATGAAGCGTGTGGGACAATACCTTGCTGAGGAAGATTTCTCCGGTCTGCCCGACCAGGTGATCGCCGCGCGCGTGCGCGCCCTGCTGGAACGGGCTTACGGGGACTTCGCGGTTTCCTCGCCGCTCACGCACCGGGTCTTCAAGGTGCTCAAAGATCACGATCCGGATAAAGCTTGCACGACACGCCGCGCTTTCGTTCCTTTCGATTCCGTCCTGAAGCCGTTCGGCAGGGAATGATCGCGACATAGACGCGACGC
This sequence comes from Mesorhizobium australicum WSM2073, assembly GCF_000230995.2. Lineage (NCBI taxonomy): Bacteria > Pseudomonadati > Pseudomonadota > Alphaproteobacteria > Hyphomicrobiales > Phyllobacteriaceae > Mesorhizobium > Mesorhizobium australicum. The sequence goes on from NC_019973.1 coordinate 5,966,444, forward strand.
GACAATGTCAAGAAGTCGACAAATTCGGGATCGCAACGGCACCATCCGTAATGAGCAGCCCGAACTTAGGGGAACAGGGCCGCAAAGCACTTGGCACGAATGATGCAGCCAAGAACTCGCACCGCCAGCCCGCATCCGGATAACAGCGTAGAGAAACGCCAATGCACATCGTCGTCAGCATTAAGCAGGTGCCGGACTCGGCACAGATACGGGTCCATCCGGTGACGAACACCATCATGCGCCAGGGTGTGCCGACCATCATTAACCCCTATGACCTATTCGCCCTCGAAGAAGCTCTCAGGCTACGCGACGCTTATGGCGGCGAGGTCACCGTGCTCACCATGGGTCCGCCCATGGCAGAGGACTCCCTGCGCAAAGCGCTTGGCTACGGCGCCGATCGCGCGGTGCTTTTGACCGACCGCTATTTTGCCGGTTCCGACACACTGGCGACATCACTTGCTCTCTCCCAGGCAATCGCGAAGATCGGCGAAACCTTCGGCACGCCGGACGTGGTCTTCACGGGCAAGCAGACGATCGACGGCGACACCGCGCAAGTCGGGCCCGGCATCGCCAAGCGTCTCGATCTCAGCCAACTCACCTATGTCGCGAGAATCGCTACCATCGATCTTGCTGCGCGCGAGATCACGGTGGAGCGTCGTTGCGAGGGTGGGACGCAGACGCTGAAGAGCAAGCTGCCTTGCCTCATCACAATGCTGGAAGGCACCAACGAGATGCGTCGGGGCTCGATCGAAGACGCATTGAGCGCTGCGCGGAGGCAGGTGGTGAAATGGAGTGCGGCCGAGGCGGGCATTGAGGACCTCACCAAGTGCGGCTTGCGTGGCTCGCCGACGGTCGTCAGACGCGTTTTCGCCCCTACCGCGCGGTCGGAAAAGGCAGCGCAAATTGACACGGCCGAGAAGACGCTGCGCGATCTCGCCGACGAACTGATTGTTGCAATTTTCACCCGCCAGCCGGCACTGGAACCGGAACTCGCCTTCGACGGCGCCTGACGGCAAGGAGCAGACCATATGTCGAGCGCGAACCCAGACACTCCCCGCCCGCCCGCCGGCCGTGCCGGGATGACGAAGGAGCTGCCCGAGCGTTTCAGGGCCTATCGGCACGTTTGGGTTTTCATCGAGCTTGAACGCGGCCAGGTCCACTCCGTGTCCTTCGAATTGCTTGGTGAGGGCCGCAAGCTGGCAGACAAACTTGGCGTCCAGCTCGGGGGCGTTGTGCTCGGACCGCCGGAAGAAGCCACCCAGAACGCGGTCGCCGAAGCCTTCGCCTATGGCGCCGACCTTGTCTACTTCATCGAGTCGCCGCTGCTCGCCGACTATCGGAATGAGCCTTTCACCAAGGCGATGACCGATTTGGTTGATACTTACAAACCCGAGATTCTGCTTCTTGGAGCGACCACGCTCGGCAGGGATCTCGCCGGGTCCGTCGCGACGACCTTGCTAACAGGGCTCACGGCCGACTGCACCGAACTCGATGTGGATGCCGACGGTTCGCTGGCCGCGACCCGTCCGACTTTCGGGGGCTCGTTGCTATGCACGATATACACGCTGAACTACAGGCCGCAGATGGCGACGGTGCGACCGAGGGTCATGCCCATGCCGCAGCGGGCGGACAGAGCGATCGGGCGCGTCATCGCGCACAAGCTGTCACTGGCCGAGGATGAAATCGTCACCAAAATCCTCGGCTTCCTGCCGGATAGCCAGTCAGGCACAGCCAATCTCGCCTATGCCGATGTGGTGATTGCGGGAGGGCTCGGCCTCGGCGGGGCGGAGAACCTGCAGCTTGTGAAGAGTCTCGCGCGAGCGATTGGCGCCGAATTTGGCTGTTCGCGGCCGCTGGTCCAAAAGGGCTGGATGCCGGCGGATCGGCAGATCGGCCAGACTGGCAAGACAATCCGGCCGAAGCTTTACATAGCGGCTGGTATTTCTGGCGCGATCCAGCACCGCGTTGGGGTTGAGGCAGCCGATCTCATCGTGGCCATCAACACCGACCCGAACGCTCCGATTTTCGATTTCGCTCACCTCGGGATCGTCACCGATGCGGTCCGCTTCCTCCCCGCGCTCACCGAGGCCTTCACCCGGCGGCTGTCACCGCACAGCCGCGACAAGCTTGCGAGCTAAGGGAGATGGAGATGATCAACGAAGAATTCGACGCCATTGTTATCGGAGCCGGCATGTCCGGGAACGCAGCTGCTTACACCATGGCAAGCGACGGCTTGAAGGTGCTCCAGTTGGAGCGAGGTGAATATCCGGGCTCCAAGAATGTTCAGGGCGCCATCATGTACGCGAACATGCTGGAGAAGATCATCCCGGATTTCCGCGATGATGCACCTCTGGAGCGGCATCTGGTCGAACAGCGGCTATGGGTCATGGACGAGACCTCCCACACCGGGATTCACTATCGGTCTGAGGACTTCAACGAGGTGAGCCCCAATCGCTATACCATCATCCGTGCCCAGTTCGACAAGTGGTTTTCGCGCAGGGTGCGCCAGGCGGGCGCGACGCTTCTGTGCGAGACGACCGTGACGGAACTCGTGCGTGACGACAAGGGCAAGGTGATCGGGGTCCGGACAGATCGGGCTGGCGGAGCGATCTACGCGGATGTCGTTGTTCTTGCAGAAGGTGTCTGCGGGCTGCTTGGCACGCGAGGCGGCCTGCGCAAGATGCTGACGCCGGAAGCCGTGGCGCTGGCCGTCAAGGAAATGCATTTCTTGCCCGAAGAGGTCATTGAGCAGCGGTTCGGCGTCAAAGGGAGTGAAGGCTGCGTGATCGAGGCAGTCGGCACGATATCCCACGACATGGCCGGGCTCGGGTTCCTCTACACCAACAAGGAATCGATCTCACTGGGCATCGGCTGCCTCGTCTCGGATTTCACCGCGAAGATGGAGAGCCCTTACGCCCTCCTGGACGCGCTAAAAAACCATCCTTCGATCCGGCCGCTGATCGCCGGCTCGGAGGTGAAGGAATACGCGGCGCATCTCATTCCTGAAGGTGGCTACAAGGCAATTCCGCAGCTCTTTGGCGACGGTTGGGTCGTTGTTGGCGATGCTGCGCAATTGAACAACGCCATTCACCGCGAGGGTTCGAACCTCGCCATGACCTCCGGTCGCATTGCGGCTGAAGCTATCATCCAAGTCAAGAGACGCAACGATCCCATGACCAAACGGAACCTCGCCCTTTACAAGACGATGCTGGACGAATCCTTCGTGGTGAAGGACCTGCGGAAATACAAAGACATGCCAGCCTTACTCCATAATAACGCCGGCAATTTCTTCACGACCTACCCGCGGCTAATGTCGCAAGCCGCGCAGAACTTCATGCGGGTCGACGGCACGCCAAAGATCGAGAAGGAAAGGGCTACTACCGCAGCCTTCATCAAGGCGCGATCGCGGTTGGGTCTGGTCAGGGACGCTATCCGCCTGGCATTGGCGTGGCGGTGAGGCACTGACCACATGGCAAACCCAGTGACGAACTTGCGTGTAGAGGACAAGCTTTACCAGAACCGCTATCTGGTGGACTCCGGCCGTCCGCATATAAAGGTGCGACCGCACGAGCAACCAAGCGCGAATCTGGTCGCGCTGACCCTCGTCTGTCCAGCGAAATGCTATGAGTCGAACGACAAAGGTCAGGTTGAAATCACCGCTGATGGCTGCATGGAGTGCGGCACCTGCCGCGTCTTGTGCGAGGCCAGCGGCGAGATCGAATGGAACTATCCGCGCGGTGGCTTCGGTGTCCTCTTCAAGTTCGGATGATCCGCGTTTGCATAGGGCACGTGTGTACTCCTGAAGTTACCACAAGCGCCAACCGCTTCTGGCACCATCCTCGCAAAGGGGGGCGGGTGAACAGTGTACTTCCAGAATTGAATGAATGCTACTTGGGGGGAGCATTGGACCACAACTCCTGAGGTGTTTCCAGGGCTCACATACCGCCGGACCGGGTTAACGAACGCGGCAGGTCGGATACGCTTTGCGCCGACATGACATCGAGGTGAAGAAATTCCAGCGTTCTCACGATGTCGAGAACAAGACCATACCCCTGCGCCAGGTGCGCGGGAACTGTCCGTGCCAGGGCCAAGCTGCTCGGTCTCTGACGATGATCACGCTCTTGATCGCGATCATGAGGAGCCCATGCGGGCGTCTGGACGAGAGTAAAGGGGAGGCACGCACTCTCCTAGCTGGAACCATGCCGACACAGTATGCGGCGACACCTTCACCGCCGATGAGTTCACAGTCGCCGAGATCGACATCTTCGTCGGAGACCGGTCGAGAACGTTGTGCCGAGGCGCTCACGGGTGAAGGGATCGACACGGGATTTCTGTCTCTCAATGATGTCCGGCCGTAGTCGCCTTCCTCACCTTATGCGGCTGCCGCTGTCCGAGGTCCGACAAATTTATGTCGGAGCAGCCTCATGATATCCGACGCGAAAGCCAATTGCCGATCATAGTGCCGCCTTTTTAGTTGGCATTGCGCTTGCGCTTTGAACCGCGACGTTAACCCGCAACGGAGCCGTTCAATGTCCGCACCGGCAATTTCGGTTGAGAGCCTGACCGAGACGAAGCTCTCCGACCAGTTGCTGGCGAGCGCGAATTCGGGTGGCTGCGTATCTACCTCCTGCGGGTCGTCGACAAGACCGGACGATCTGGATCCGGCTGTCTGGGACAAGATCAAGGATCATCCGTGCTTTTCTGAAGAGGCGCATCACTATTTCGCGCGCATGCACGTCGCTGTCGCGCCTGCGTGCAATGTCCAATGCAACTATTGCAATCGCAAATATGACTGCTCCAACGAAAGCCGGCCTGGGGTTGTCTCGGAAAAGCTGACGCCCGACCAGGCGGTACGCAAGGTTATCGCGGTCGCCAACGAAGTGCCGCAGCTTTCCGTGCTGGGCATCGCCGGACCGGGCGATGCCTGCTACGACTGGGAGAAGACAAAGGCGACGTTCGAACGCGTCGTCAGGGAAATCCCCGACATCAAGCTTTGCATCTCTACCAATGGGCTCGCGCTGCCGGACCATGTCGCCGAGCTTGCCGACATGAATGTCGATCACGTGACGATCACCATCAACATGGTCGATCCGGAAATCGGAGCAAAGATCTATCCCTGGATCTTTTACGACCACCGCCGCTATGTCGGCATCGAAGCCGCCAGGATCCTGCACGAGCGACAGATGCTGAGCTTGGAGATGCTGAGCGCGCGCGGCATCCTCACCAAAATTAATTCGGTGATGATCCCCGGGGTGAACGACCAGCACCTGGTTGAGGTGAACAAGCAGGTCAAGCAGCGCGGCGCGATCCTGCACAACGTCATGCCCCTGATTTCAGACCCGGCTCACGGCACGTACTACGGACTGACCGGGCAGCGCGGCCCAAATGCACTGGAGATGAGGGCTCTTCAGGATCGTCTTCAAGGCGGCGCCAAGCTGATGCGCCACTGCCGGCAGTGCCGGGCAGATGCCGTCGGCCTGCTCGGCGAGGATCGTGGCCAGGAATTCACGATCGACCAGATTCCTGGCGAGCTCACCTATGATGCCGGCAAGCGCGAAGCCTATCGGGAGCTGGTCGCGGACGAGCGCCGTGATCACCTGGCGGCCAGGAGCGAAGCGATTGGAATGGTCAAGGCAGCCGGCTCCGGCAAGTCCCTGGTCGTCGCGGTGGCGACTAGGGGCGGTGGCCGCGTCAACGAACACTTCGGCCATGCCAAGGAGTTCCAGGTGTATGAAGCCTCGCCGATAGGTATCAACTTTGTCGGGCACCGCAAGGTTGAGCAGTATTGCCTCGGCGGTTGGGGCGAGAACGACACTCTCGAGTGCGTCATCGCCGCGCTGGAAGGCGTAGACATCGTGCTTTGCGCCAAGATTGGAAACTGCCCCAAGGATAAGTTGGCGGACGCCGGTATCCGAGCAACCGACGCTTATGGCCATGACTATATCGAAACGGCAATCGGCGCGATTTACGCCGGCGAGTCCGGCGTCCCGGCCCTCGCGGCGAACGCCTGAGCCGTCTCATTCCACTCGAACAGGAGTCAAAATGGCTTTCAAGATCATCGCATCCCAATGCACGCAATGCGGCGCCTGCGAATTCGAATGCCCGTCTGGTGCGATCAAGTTCAAAGGCGAGAGCTACGTGGTCGAGCCGCAGAAGTGCACAGAATGCCAGGGAGAATTCGACACGCAACAATGTGCCTCGGTATGCCCGGTGCCGAAGACCTGCGTTCCTGCCTGACCCGGCATAGGGCTGCTTCCGAGAAAGCCTGCGCGCCTCATCAATAACTCTGGCCTCAAACAAACAAGGAACCGCCATGCGCCTCGCACGCGAACAGGAGGTCGAAATCCGCAGGCCTCCCCAATTCAGGCCGGGGGAGCGGGTCCGTGCCACTCGTCACGTCAAGAACGACGGCACCTATCCTGGCAGGGAGATCGGCGAAAATCTCGTGCGCAAGGGTGAAGAGGGTTATGTGCGCGACATCGGCACCTTTCTACAGCAGTTCTTCATCTATGCCGTCGAATGGATCGACCGTGGCACGGTCGTTGGCATGCGAGCGCGCGAATTGATGAGCCTCGACAGGGCCGACCTTGCCCGTAGGGCCGAAGAAAACGCGAAGCAAGGGACGGCCTGATGAAAGTTATGATCCGCAGGACCGATTCCGGGTTGTCGGCGTACATCCCCAAAAAGGATCTCGAAGAGCCGATTATCGAGCTCGAGAAGCAAGACCTCTGGGGCGGCGTCGTAACGCTCAGGAACGGGTGGCGGCTCCTTCTACCCGATCTTCCGCCGCATACGCGCCTGCCGATCACTGTCGAGGCAAGGAAGCTTCCCGACGAGGGCTGACGCTGACCCTCAATGAAAGGCGTCAAGAGGAAAAAGAGCATGAACACGATCCCGACCTCGGGCCACCTCTTCGTCGTCCGCGACAGTTTTGCCCGAAAGCTGCTTGAACTGGCCAGACGAGCGCTCGTCTACGATCAGATGATCCCGTATCTCGGTCCGGGTCTGCTGCGGCTAAGCTCAGCGGAGCCGCCTGTACCGTGCACCCCAGAGGCCGTCGCCGCCGCACTCAACACCCGGGCCACAGCTCCCTCGAAGATCCGCACCAACATGTGGTCGGTCGCGCAATTCATCGAGCAGCGCCGGCATCGCCGCACACTTCAAGCCTGGATGGCAGATATATTCGCGGGGCCGACGGCGCCGACGCCCCTCCACAACTGGCTCGCAAAGCTCCCGCTCTCCCTCATCGTCGACAGCTGGTACGAAGGCGCCATGAGGGCGGCGCTGGCTGAGGCCGGCCGAACCGACGTCGCCGAGATCCAAGGCGTCACCCGGGCGAACGAAACTCGCGACATTTGGACCAGAACCTACGACTTGTTCGGGACGGAGCTCGAGCCCGGAGCAGCGACAAAGACGGTTCTCTATGCGCCTCATGGCAGTATCAGGCCGGCCGCAAATTTCCTCATAGCCGATTCCGACTATGTCGAAGCCCTGACCGAGATCGACATCCAGACCCCTATCCCTGACGTGGTCAAGGAACGGCGCACCGACCGGGGGTTTTTTTTCGTCGGCTGCCGCTTCAATGATCAGATGCTGCGCACTTACGCCAGGCAGATCATGAAGCGCTCAGAAGGCCCACGTTACGCGATCATGGACGGACAAACGCTGACCAGAAACGAAGCGCGTTTCCTTGGGGCAAGCGGGATCACGGTGATTGACATGCCAGACAGCGATGCCGTGGCGCAACTCGCCGGGTCAACGACTTGAGCCAACGCCTGGATCAACTTGAGGACTTCGTTGGTGTGAGTCGACGGCTTGCTTTTGAAGGCGCTAAGTTCAGTTAGGGACACACTGTGAGCAGTGATGCTGTTGGCACGACCTCTCTCAAATCGTCCGCGCATGTGAAAGCTGCCGGGTGGGGCCGGGGCTTGAGCACGCTGCTGCGCATCACGCGCATGAATCTGAGGCATCCGGGCCAAGCCGCGCTTGCGATCGGGTCGACAATCGCAGCCGTAATCCTGCAGGTGCTCATTCCTCAGCTTCTCGGCGACGCTATCGACCAGACCAAGGTAGTCCTCGGGGGCGGTGCCACGGGGGCGGCTGCAGAACAAGCGCTCTGGGTTCCGGCTCTCCTGCTGCTCGCCGCGAGTACGCTACGCGGCCTTTTCACGATGGCGCAAAACTATTTTGCCGAGGCCGTCGGACATCACGTCGCGTACGAACTGCGGCTGGCTTTTTACGACAAGGTCCAGCGCCTCAGCTTTTCCTTTCACGACCGGGTGCATTCAGGCGACCTGATCACCCTCGGCATCCTCGATCTCGATGGTGTGCGGATGTATTTTTCCACCGCCCTGGTTCGCTTGCTTCTGCTCACCATGCTGATCGGGATCGGCGGCTACAGGATGATCTCAACCGACACGCTGCTCGGTCTCATGGCGCTGAGCTTCGTGCCTTTCGTAGCCTGGCGATCGTCGATCACGCAGGTCAAGCTACGCGCCATCTGGCTCAACCTGCAGGAGCGGCTCTCCGTCCTCGGCCGTGTGATGGAGGAAAATCTCGCGGGTATCCGCGTTGTCCGGGCCTTTTCGGCACAGGCCTACGAGATGGCAAAGTTCGACCGCGCGTCGAAAACCGCGCTCGAAGTCGCTCACCAGCAGGTTGACGTGTACGTGCCAAATACGTCGGCAATGACCCTGGCCTTCTTTCTCGCCATGGGGTTGGTCCTCTGGCTCGGTTGCAACAAGGTCATTGTCGGGCAGATCAGCGTTGGGACGCTCACCATGTTCCTGGCCTTCATGACGATCCTGCAAATGCCCGTCCGGCAGATTGGCCTGATGGTCAACGGCTTCGCCCGCGCTTATACTTGCGGTTCGCGCCTCTTCGGTCTGCTCGATCAGGACAATACGATCAGGGATGTCCCCACCGCCCGACCACTTGAGATCGGTGAAGGCACTCTGCGCTTCGACAATGTCTCGTTTGCATATCCCGGCACCGGAAACCGGGCCGTTCTGGAGAATGTCACTTTTTGTGCCCGTCGGGGCGAGACGATCGCGATCGTGGGTCCGCCGGGTTCGGGCAAATCGACAATCGCTCACCTGATCCCCCGCTTTTACGACGTCACTGGGGGCGCCATCATGCTTGACGGGCAGGACATCCGTGGGGTCACCCTCGCCACGCTTCGCAAGGCGGTCGCTGTCGTACAGCAGGATGCATTCCTGTTCACTACCACGATCGAGAACAACATCGCTTATGGCGACCCTTGGGCAAAGGAACAGCGGATCGAGCGCGCTAGCGAATCCGCCCAGTTGCACAACTACATCCTGGACCTCCCCGCAGGTTACAAGACGGTCGTCGGCGAACGCGGCACTTCTCTGTCTGGGGGCCAGCGGCAGCGCCTCACCATAGCTCGCACCATGATGTTACGTCCATCAGTCGTCATTTTCGACGACTCAACGGCCGCGATCGACGCCGCCACCGAACAGCGCATTCGCCTGGCGATACGGCGTTTCGCCAAGGATAGGGTGACGATCATCATCGCCCACCGGCTAAGTTCGCTCAAGCACGCCGACCGGATCCTGTTTGTCGACAACGGCAAGATCGTGGAACGTGGTACCCATCAAGAGCTTTTGGCCAAGCAAGGACGCTACAAGGCCCTTCATGATCTGCAGTTGCGCCCGGGAGATGACATTGTGACGAAGTATAGAGGCGCGCCCTGATGGCCCAGGAGCACGCCAGCGAAATCGAAATCGAACCCAATGACGGCGGCAGACGTCCCCCGCGCGCGGTCGTTGGTTCCCATCGCGCCGAGGAGGAGATATTCGGCCGGGCCTTTGACCAAAAGATCATTCGGCGCATCTGGGCCTTCGTTCGTCCCTACCGGGCCACGGCAGCCATCTCCGTCGCCGCATTGCTGATTTTCACTGGCACGCAGCTTCTCATCCCGCTGATCATCCGCTACGCGATCAACGAGGCCATAACCCCGGCAGGCGTTGATCGCTACGCCCTGCTTGAGGCCGCCGGCGCGTTTGCGCTCGCCATTCTGGTTAATTTCGGCGCCGCTTACGCACAGGAAGCCGTGATCGGGAAAATGGCCGGAAACGTCCTCTTCGACATCCGCCGCGCCATGTTTGCGCATCTGCAGATGGTATCGCTCTCCTTCATGGACAAGACCGAGATCGGACGCCTGATGTCCCGCCTCCAAGGCGACGTCAACTCTATCCAGGAATTCCTCGAAAGCTCAATCTACTCTGTAGGCGACATAACGCTTCTCTTCGGCATCATTGTCGTTATGCTGTGCGTCAACTTCAGGCTCGGCCTTCTGACGCTCTCTGTCTTGCCGGTCCTGTTGATTATCCGCATCGTCTGGCTGCCGCGTGCTCGCGACGCCTTCACTGCTGCACAAGACACCAATTCAGTTGTTAACGGCGCGTTGGCCGAAGCCATTCACGGCGTGCGCACCGTTCAGTCCATGGACCGCCAGCAGGTAAACTTCGCATTGTATGACGACAAGGCACATGCTGACCTCACAACCCACCTGATCGCTGCCAGGTATACACAGATAATGGTGCCGATCGTGGATGGCCTCACGGGCCTCGCCATGGCTGTCGTAATTGTGGTCGGCGGCTCCATGAATGGTCGCATCGAAGTAGGAACGTTGGTTGCCTACATATTCTATATCCAACGCTTCTTTGACCCAATTCGCTCACTTACCCTGCAATATTCGGTCATGCAGAGAGCGATGGCCTCCGGCAAGCGCCTGACCGATGTGCTCGACGTCAAGGTCGAAATCCAGGACAAACGGGATGCGAGTGTCCTTTTGCCGGAAATGGCCTGCTCAGTCGAGTTCAGGGACGTCACGTTCGGCTACGACCCCAAAGATCCGGTGCTGAAGAATGTCTCCTTCGAGGTCAATCCCGGCGAGACGGTCGCCTTGGTCGGGCCGACTGGCTCTGGTAAATCCAGCGCGATGGCCCTCGTCCACCGCTTCTATGATGTTCAGCAAGGTCAAGTGCTGGTCGGCGGACATGATGTGCGCGATCTCACACAGGAATCGCTCGGCAACCAGATCGCTATGGTGCTGCAGGAGCCGTTTCTGTTCACCGGAACGGTTTTCGAGAACATCCGCTACGGCAACACGGAAGTCTCGCGCGAGAAGGTGATTGAGGCCGCCAAGGTGGTCGGAGCCCACGACTTCATCATGAACCTTCCCGACACGTACCAGACTCAACTCGGCGAACGCGGCGGCAATCTTTCTCTCGGCCAGCGTCAGCTTGTCAGTTTCGCCCGCGCTCTCGTCGCCGACGCCAAGATCCTTGTTCTTGACGAGGCCACCGCCAGCATCGACAGCTACACGGAAATGCTGATCCAGAAGGCACTCGGAAAGCTCCTTGAAGGCCGTACCGCGCTTGTCATCGCTCACCGTCTCGCAACAATCCGGGGTGCCGATCGCATCATCGTGCTTCAGAACGGCCAGGTTATTGAGACCGGCAACCATGACAAGCTGATGGCTTTGGGCGGGCTCTATTCCAAACTATACAATCTGAACTACTCGTCATTCGACGACATTCCCGATGAGGAGGCCGATCCGACTGGACAAGCCGCCTCGCGTACCTGATGCATGCATCGCCGGCAGTATCCGCTTTAGGCGCGTCGGCGAACGCCGCGGATGAAGCGGGCAGAGAAAACCGCTCGCACTCAAGGAAGCCAACTGCGTGACGGCCGTATGATGAGCGGGATAACCCTGTCCGTTGCCAATCAGACGAACGCTGCCTGGCCTCCAGCAAGCCCTGGACAAGAGGCCGTGCGAACGAGACCGATCAGAAAACGGCGGCAACCATTGGCTCCAAGCGTTGAAGAAACGCTGATAGACCTGACGCAGGTGCCATAAGCCCCGACGGGTGGGCAATTGTCCAGCGGATGATGTTTGATCTGCGGTCACTTCAGGTTTTTCCCCGGTAGCATACTGTCCCGCAACAGGCGTGTAGCTCTGGTCTAGGCAAACCGGCTGCCGCGCGCCGAGCGTGTGGCGCGTGGCATCGACGGTCCACGCCACCTCTTCCTGTTCCACACCAAGGCTCGCAAAAATCGTATCAACTCACCCATCGACCCGACATTCGTTTCCAACAGTTAGCCTAAGCCCCAGAAAAGAAAGTGCCTAAACCAAGAGGTTTGTCGCGGACCCGACAATCCCCACACTCCGTGTCGGACGGCGATCATAAACGCTATCGTACTCGGATACCGGAAAAGTGGGGCAGCGAGTGGGACGCGATTGAGCACGAGACCGCTGGAGGCCATTCGGATAGTCGGTTCGGATGCCATTGATCCCGCGGATCCGGCGCCCAGCCGTCTGGTGCAATGCACCTCCCCGCTGTTTGTGGGACGCATCAATCGACGAACCCGCGACCAGTCTACGTTCGCGCCAGCCGCGTTCCAGTAGCCGCGTCGCTCAACCATCATTGCCGAAGCTGGCCGTCTTCGACGTGTTCATCGCCAGTTTCTAAGTTCTGCCTGCTGGACACTCGACACAGCCGTCAGGCCAATATCGAGGCCAGCCCGCCTTTTCCAAGTTCGGCGACGACAGGCTACGTCTCACCCGGACGAGGCCGGCAAGTCTGCAGGCGTCAGTGTGAGAACTCATTCTTCGGGCATAGTTCGAGCACTCCTTCGCAAGAGATCGCGACACCAGCAGACGCACGTGTTGTGCAGCATTGGCGAATGCGGTCCGACTACCGGCCTTTCGTTAAGGGCGGGGCGTTCCCGACCATGGCAGGAGCACCAATTGCGCAATCCCCTCGCCTTTTTCCTCTCGAGTGCCACAGATGCGATCGCTCCGTCTCGCCGGCGTCTCCATCTAAATGCTGGGCGCGAGCTGACGATCTCGCGCAAGCAGGCCCTCGCTTTTCCGGCCGATCCCGACGCCTACCTCAACGGAAAGCCGCTATGTGCTCGATGATACCTCAGCGCTACGAATACGAGACCTTCGGGGCACAGCATCATCCCTCGCGGAACGTGGCCACGGCGCTCAGGCCTACGCCAGCAAGGGCCAACTCAGATAGCAACCCAGAGACGAAAACCACGTGAACCTGCACACGCTACAGCCGGCGACGACTGCGCAATCGACAAATGACCTGCACGCCCGGCATTTTGCTGTTGTCGGCGCTCTCCTTGGCACGAGGATTGCTCTGACCGTCACCGAACTAGCCAGGAATTCGAAACCGTTAACAGGAGCAAAGATGGATACCGCACAATTGGACCGGGAGATCCACAAGATCGCCAACCAATGCGTGAGCGAGGCCAGGGCAGTCGTCACGAAACGAGGTTTCCAGCCCCAGGAACTAACCGCGAAAACCGTCGCTGCCGGCGTCGACACTGTCGAGATCGTACGCTCGGCCGACGCGGCCATGAGCAAGGTTGACGAGGGGACGTGGCTGTGACGACGATCGCCTACAAACACGGCGTAATGGCCGCCGACAGCCGTGCCTACGGCGCCGGCCTGGGATCAATCGGCTCCAAGCTCAAAATCCGCCGTCTTCCGGATGGACGCCTGATTGGCGCAACGACTCCCCAGGTTGGCGCCGGTGAGGCCATTCTGGACTGGTACGCCGCTGGCGCTGACGTTCACAACACGCCAGAGGGTGTAAAAGGCTCCAACGTCGGTCTGCTGGTCGTTCATCCCGACGGGCGCGCTCAGGTGGCGTCTGGCGCCTGGACACTGACCGGCATGCTCGAAAGCCCCTATTTTGTTATCGGCAGCGGCTCCCATTACGCGGAGGCCATTCTCGAATCCGGCGGGACCTCACAGCAGGCTGTAGAGATCGCCTGCAAGTTCGATTGGTGCTCCGGGCTCCCGGTCGTGTCCCTGATGCACGGAGCGCCCTGCCCTTCCCCGCGCCACCCCAGGCGGGCCAAGTGGCTGTCGTGGGTCGGCAGGAGGTTCAAGATTACGGGCTAGCTATCGTCGCAGCTGCCGGCCGTGACAATAGGATGAAGGGAGTTTGATGGGGTACAAACCGACGCGGCACAAGCCGCGCGAGGCAGCCCTGATCCGCTGGATCATCAACGGGTTCGGGACCCAGCGCCGGCGCCGCTGGTAGCGATCGCGCTGCTGGCGACGTCGGCCATCCAGTTCGCCGGCGTACCGGTCTCAGTCGTGGCGCTATTGTTCTAGCGCCAGCTTAGGAATCTTTCAGTTAATTGTACACCAAAAACGATAACGAGCGCACAGAGCTCATGTCGGGTGGTAGCACCGGTTCCTCGTTCTATTTTGCTTTACATAACGGCCGCCTGTCGTTGGGGCCAACTAGGTCGAAACAGCTTAAAATTGGCCTCCTGCCCGCCAATCTCATTGCTAGGTAGCAAAGCGTCATCTCGGGTGAGGCCCCATGTTCTTGCCTGGGTCGATCGAATCGAAATGGCGATGCGGGGACCCCACATCGCTCGTCTCAAGGCGCCAAAGCACCAAGGCTTCATCTGGTTCGGTTGACTCTTCACAGACGCTTGATCTCAATGCCGTATTTCCTCAGCGTGTAGCCTATCTGGCGCGGCGTCAGTCCAAGCAGGCGTGCCGCCTTTGCCTGGACCCAGCCACATCTTTCCATGGCCGCGATGACAGCTTCAGCACCGGTCGTTCTCGTACCGTTCAAGTGAGCTATCCTGCTCAGTGGCGGCTCCCCTGTGGTCTCAGGCGGGACTGCGACGGAGGGAGACGTACCGGCAGCAGCCGGCGTTATGGCCGCACCCCCTGGCGCCGGCAACATCGGCCGCGATTGCAGCGCCAGGCTGTCGGATCTGACTTTATGCAGCGCCGCTGCGAAGCATTGGCCTTGGCAGCATGCAAAGTCGCCTCTCCCTATCGATGCACCCATCGCCAGAACCGCTGTCCGATACACGCAGTTTTGGAGCTCGCGAATGTTGCCGGGAAAATCACAGTTCATCAGCACTTCAACCGCACCGGGATCGAGGGTCATCGTAACGCCGTTCTCATCATTGAAATTTTTGAGAAACTCGGCTGCGAGGAGCGGAATATCACTGCGCCTTTCGCGCAGCGCCGGCACCCGCACCGCAAACACATTGATGCGGTAATAGAGGTCCTCCCGGAACTCATTTCTGGCAACTGCCTCTTCCAGGTTCTTGTTCGTGGCAGCGATGATCCGAACATCGACTTTGACGGTCTGGTTGCCGCCGACGCGCTCGAACTCCTGCTCCTGCAGCACACGCAAGAGCTTTGCCTGGAACGATGGCGAGATCTCGCCGATCTCGTCCAGGAACAGCGTCCCTTTGTCGGCGAGCTCAAAGCGCCCCTTGCGCGAGTTGAACGCGCTTGTGAAAGCGCCCTTCTCGTGACCGAACAATTCGGATTCCAGGACTGTCTCGGATAACGCAGCGCAATTGAGCTTGATGAAGGGGCGTTTGGCGCGCGGCGACAAATCATGGAGGGCCTTGGCGACCTTCTCCTTCCCGGTACCCGACTCGCCTCGCAACAGAACCGCAATCTTGAGCTTGGCTACGACCTGGATATTCTCAATCAGATCGCGAAACGGCAAACTGTCGCCAATCATCCCCTCGATGTGAATCTTGTTCCGCTGCCGCGCCGGTTGGTTCTGCTTTGGCTGCAGGTCGTGCTGGGCCATGGGTTGCTGGCGACCGCCCCCTAGGGAGCGACGAAACTTGACTGTCTGACCTACCAAGTTAGCGATTTGGTTGAGCAGATAGAGGTTGTGATCGAGCCAAGCTCTTGGGTCTTCGCCCAGTACGTGGTCGATGGTCAGTGTGCCCACGACATCCGCATCGACGCGAATGGGAACGCCGATGAAGGACACTGCTGCGTTGTTGGAGACCCCGAGCACGTCCGTGTCGGCGGCGGTGAAAGCCGAATGAAAGGCGATGTTCTCGGTGACCAGGGGCGTGCCCGCCCTCATAATCTGGTCGATCGCCTTCCGCGGCACACGGCGGCTCTCGCTCGAGCCGGCGCCGAAGATTTCCAGTTCGCCATGACTGTTGAAGAGAGAGATGATGCCGTGCCGCATCGGCAGAAACGATCGCAGAATATCTATGACCTTTGTCAACGTGACATCGAGCGCGGAGGGGGCGGCAAGTGCTGTAGTAAATATTTCCACTACGCCGGCAAGCTCGCTCTCACGTGACGGCAGAGTAGCGGATTCCACATCGTCCCTTTTGGCGTCGTGAAGCGATGGGCAGCATGACGGCGTCTGCTCAGCACTTTCTTCAGATTGGCGATTGTTGTCATGATTTAGCATGTCATCCTCCATTCCGGGCCGCGACAGCAACGCCGCGCCATGTGGGCCTGCGACGTCGCCGGGCGTAGAGGCCCTCGTCAAATGGCATCGGCGCCCCAGCCACCGTTGGCCGGGACCGGCATGAGTCTTCGCCCCGTAGGCCGCCGCAGATTGGCGCACTTGCTCGCGCGTCGGAGCCACGAGTGCTTGGGACGTCGATAGAAACAATCGTGACGCGGGGTTGGCGGCAGCACGCCGGAGTTCCGCAGGAGGCATAAGACGAAAAGTAGGTTTCGGTTTTTGGCTTCGTCAGGGCCCGATGAAAGGCAGGCGCGAAAAATGCGGGAGGCGATGCTCGATGCATGGCTGGACTATCCTTACTGAATCGGGGCGCTCTACAGGCTCTTTCCGGTGGCCACCACTGCTGCTCGGAACGAGATGGGCAGTCAACAGCTGCTCGGAACGAGGTGGCCAATCAACCGAACTTCCTTGCATTTCTGATAGGTTGAGAGAGGCTATGATAGAATCCATCATTCAGATTCTTGCCAGGAGATCGATTCGGAACGGCAAAGATGTTTGCCCCGGCGTGTCGAGGGTGCCTGGCGCGCTGAGCGAGCCGACGCATTTGCGTCGCTTCTATCGCCGGCAATCGCTGCCGACGTCCTCCTGGCTCGCTGAGTTGATCGCGACAATCGTTCATTCCTCGCTATTTGATGCCATTCCCACGAGAGCAGGCGGCGCGTGCCGTGGCGCGAAGTTGTCGTCGTGCGGGGCTTCAGTGTTCGTGCTGCAAAGCATCTCCTCAATCACCCGGTTGCGCCAGGACCCGCGGGATCAATCGGTCTGCCGACGGCCCCTTCGAGACGCTCTGCTTCGGCGGGAGCGCGGCAGAGCACGCTCGCGTAGGTGATCCTCCACTCCGGTGCGCGGTCGGTCACAAATACGACAACGAAGCGGGGACATCGGGGCGCCAGAGACACAACCGGCGGCCGCTCTGCCAGGCAAAGCAATTACTGCACGGCGCCCTGTCAATCCTCTTTCTTCTACCGGACCGTATTGCTTCGACCCGGCACAATTCCGAGCCTAAGTGCGGGATTTCGCCCAGGATGAAGGCAGCCAGTGCGGAAACCCGCACAAACGTCAGGGACACCGGTTGACCGAGCGTCTGAACCTGCACGATTGGGCGCGGGATTTCCACTTGGCACGACGCTTGCAGCCGAGACGACAGCAGCGCTCGACCGGAGCGCCGCGATGGGAGAAGCGCGGGAAGGGAGGCGGCCCACCCCGATCCGGTCAGGGAGAGAAAAGCTGTTGGCTCCACCGATTCGAAGCGCCGGTCCCCCAGCCCGCAAGGCCTTCTACGCCCAACTGTACGTGCAGGTGCTTACCGCCATCGCCCTCGGTGTCGCAGTCGGCTATTTGTATCCGGGCACCGGAGAGGCTCTGAAGCCGCTGGGCGATGCTTTCATCAAGCTCGTGAAGATGATTATCGCACCTGTGATCTTTCTAACCGTAACGACCGGCATTGCGGGCATGAACGATCTCAAGAAGGTCGGCCGGGTCGCCGGCAAGGCGATGATCTATTTCCTCACCTTCTCGAGCCTCGCATTGATGGTCGGTCTCGTTGTCGCCAATGTCGTTCAACCCGGCTCTGGCCTCGATATCGATCCGGCCTCGCTCGATGGCCAGGCCGTGCAGGGCTATGTGGCCAAGGTCCACGATCAGTCGGTGACCGGCTTCCTCATGAACATCATCCCGTCAACTATCGTTGGTGCCTTCGCCGAAGGCAACATCCTGCAGGTCCTGTTCTTCTCGATTCTGTTCGGCAGCGCTCTGGCGATGGCCGGAGACACCGGGAAGCCTGTGCTTTCCTTGCTTCAAGCGCTCCTCGCGCCGGTGTTCAAGCTGGTCGGCATCCTGATGCAGGCCGCGCCCGTCGGCGCTTTCGGCGCCATGGCCTTCACAATCGGCAAATATGGCATCGGTTCAGTGGTCAACCTCGCCATGCTGGTCGCGACGTTCTATTTCACCGCATTCGTCTTCGTGTTCGGGATTCTCGGCGCGGTTTGCCGATACAACGGTTTCTCAATCTTTTCTCTCGTGCGATACATCAAGGAAGAGCTGCTGCTGGTCCTGGCAACGTCCTCCTCGGAGGCTGCGCTGCCCTCGCTCATGGAGAAAATGGAGAAGGCAGGCGCCAAGCGTTCCGTCGTGGGTCTCGTCATCCCGACGGGATATTCCTTCAATCTGGACGGTACCAATATCTATATGACGCTTGCCGCCCTCTTCATCGCCCAGGCAACGAACACGCATTTGTCGGTTGCCGATCAGATTCTCCTGTTGGTCGTCGCGATGCTTTCCTCGAAGGGTGCCGCAGGTATTACGGGGGCTGGCTTCGTCACGTTGGCCGCCACGCTTTCCGTAATACCAACTGTTCCCGTTGCTGGGATGGCTCTGATCCTTGGTGTGGACCGCTTCATGTCCGAATGCCGAGCGCTGACGAATGTAGTGGGTAACGCGGTGGCTGCGCTCGTCGTCGCCCGCTGGGAAGGCGAATTGGACGAAGCGCGCATGAAAGCCGCCTTCTGCGGGAGCTTGCCGAGAGATTAAACCGGCCACCCCGCCCCAGCAAGATTGCTGCAGCGCGACCAATCAAGTCGCCGCGCTGTCATCAGCACGAAAGAATCGGCTCGCGGCTCTAAACAGCGCGTCGCGAGACACAAGATCAGAAGCGCCAATGCGGTGAATCAAGAAACATGGATGCCTTACGCAAACGAAACCGAGAGCGACGAATGCTCGGTTGCTCCTTGAGCGCTGTTCATTGGATAGGTTGCCGATCGTGGAGCATGTCGAAATCTTCATGTTGCCGCCCGGAACCGTCGCCGGGACAGGGCCGATGACACAGGGACAGCCGATCAGAATTGGCGCGACGGCCAAGCGCCCCACAATTGCCGATCTCGCCCGCGAAGCCGGAGTGAGCGTAGCAACGGTCGATCGCGTCCTGAACGATCGTCTTCCGGTGCGGGAGCGGACCGCGCGGCTGGTCCATGAAGCCGCCCACGCGATCGGCTATCATGCGGCGGGTCTCATCAAACAGCGCTTGCAACGGGACCTGCCGCAGTACCGGCTAGGCTTCATCCTGAGAAAGCCGGCCCAGCATTTCTACCAAGATTTCGCGCGCGAGGTCAAAGCAGCGGTTACTTCGGCCGAGACCTTCTATGGCATTCCGGTTATCGAATTCGCGCCTTCGCATTCGCCCGGGGAGCTGGCGGCTAGCCTCAAGAATCTTGGTAGGCGCTGTCACGCGATCGGCATGGTGGCGCCAGACCACCCTAAGATCACGGCGGCAGTCGAGGAGCTCAAGGCAAAAGGCATCCCGGTTTTCTCGCTGCTTTCTGACTTCGCCGCTGGCGTGCGCGAGGGCTACGTAGGTCTCAACAACCACCGGGTCGGGCGCACGGCAGCTTGGATGTTCTCCAAAGCCGCTAAACGGCCTGGCAAAGTGGCGGTGTTTGTCGGCAGCCACCGTTTCCAGAGTCATGAGCTGCGGGAAAGCGGCTTCCGTTCCTATTTCCGAGAGAACGAGCCAGCATTCGAGGTGCTCGATACGCTCTTGAACTTTGAGAAACGACAGATCACTTACGAGGCGCTACTGCATCTTATGCAGCGGGAACCTGAGCTCGTCGGGTTCTACGTGGCCGGCGGTGGCATGGAGGGTGCCATCTCCGCGCTCCGGGACGAGTGCAACGGTCAGGATCTCGTCGTGATCGTGAATGAAATCACGCCGGAGTCACGGGCGGCTCTCGCGGATGACATCGTCACGATGGCGCTCGCCACACCACTGCGCCGACTTTGCCATGAGCTGATGCTGCTGATGGACCGCGCCCTCAAGAACGGCACGGCGGAGACATCGGGCCAGACATTTCTGCCGTTCGATATCTATGTGCCGGAGAATATCTGAATGATGTGATTCCATCAGTGCGTGCTAATTTCCTATCATAAATGCAAGAATCGCTCGATTGACTAGCCTGCTCTAATCAGCTTTGTGCATCCGCCTGCGGTGGGGCGCGCGGAGAAGCCAGACAAGACTGGCGCCGCACTTGTTGAAGGAAAAGCCAAGCCCATGCGCCAGGTATCTCCCCGCTTTGCGCTGCAAGACATGGCGGCGCCTTCTGTCGACGTCAGTGCCATTTTCGCAATTGCGCGTGATCAGGGCCTGACCGATGTTCAAATCCGTGACCATCGTTTCAGCAATCCTGTTGCACGCGCCATTCCGGCTGCTGAGGTCCGCTCGGCCGCTACCGAAGCCGGCGTCACGATAATTTCGATGAACGCTTTGCAGCGCTTCGACGACTGGACTGCCACCCGCCGGGCGGAGGCGAGCAAGCTGGCCGACTACGCTGCGGCCTGCGGGGCCAAGACGGTCGTGCTGGTGCCAGTCAACCACGGCTCGCGCGCCAGCGCTGGCGAGCGCCATGACGGTCTCCGCCTCGCTCTAAACGCGCTCAAGCCGATCCTCCAATCGCGCGGGCTTATCGGCCTGATTGAGCCGCTGGGCTTTCGAACCTGCTCGCTCCGATCAAAGAGGGAAGCGGTCGAGGCCATTGCCGCGGTTGACGGCCAGACCGTGTTTCGCCTGATGCACGATACGTTCCACCACACGCTCGCCGGCGAGACCTCCTTGTTTGGCGAGCTTACCGGACTCGCGCACATTTCAGGCGTGAACGACCCGATGTTCTGGATTTACCCGGATCGCCTTCCTGGAGGTTCTGACAATGCCAGTCAGATCCAGGCGCTGCTTGATCATGGTTATGCGGGACCCTTCTCGTTCGAACTGGTAGAGGAAGTGTGCACGATGGACGAGCTCGCTGGCGCGCTTGCCGCCAGTATTGCTTTCATCCAGCGCGTGCTGTCGACGCGAAAGCAGTTGGTCGAAGAGGTAGAAAGCGAAATGGACGTGTAAAGCCTTGCGTGTTGTCACAGCGGAACAGCCATGCGAGCTGCCTCCTGTATCATTACCTCGCGCATCCAGACGCTTGCCGGATCGGTATTATGGAGTGCTGGCCATTGGACCGCTTCGGTGAAAGCAGGAAGCGGCAGCGGAAGTTCCACAATCTGAAGGGGGAAGGTTTTTTCGAAGTACTTAACCAGCCGGAAGGGCATGGTCGCAATACGAGCCGTGCCGGACACCATGGGTGGGATCATGCTGAAGCCCTGCACGGCCACCTCGACACGTCTTTTAAGACCATGCTCGAGTAAGAACCATTCCTCGACGGACGGCATCAGCGAACGTCCGAACCTGACCGAGACGTGCCTCATCGACAGGTATCTCTCGAATGTAAGCTGCCGTCTCAGCTGCCTGTTCGTGGGACAGCCGACGCATACGAGCCTCTCGTCGAACAAGGCCACGCTCGAATGCGCGCTCGACGTGAACAAATCTGGAAGAACTACAAAATCGACGTCGCCGCGCCCGAGGAGCTCATCGGGGCTATCGTTGACAGGCAGCAATTCGAAACTGACGGCGGGGGCTTCCCGGGCAACACGTTCCACGACTTTCTCAAAAAAAACGAGCGTGGCGAAATCGGAAATAGTGATCCTGAAGCGACGATCGGATCGAGCCGGGTCAAACGGATCGGAAGAAATAATCGTACGTTGGATGTGCAGCAGAGCGTCGCGGACTGCGGGGCCAAGTGCTGCCGCACGTGACGTCAGAATACGTTCGCGGCCGTTCATGCTGAACAGTTCATCGCCGAAAAAATCGCGCAGTCGGGCGACGGCCGCACTCATCGCCGGCTGACTGAGATTGATCCGGCGTGCCGCCGCCGAGAGATTGCGCTCGGCCAGCAATGCGTCCAGCACGACGAGAAGATTGAGATCAAGCCCCCTGAAACGCATTTCTGCGGCTATCCATCGAGTGGATACCTTCCATCGAAACAAACGATTTTATCATTGTGCTGAAATCTCGCATGGACAAACACCTGACGCACCGATCACCCGCTGCCTCTATGCCGTGATGAGCGTCTTAAGGACAACCCGAAAGGAGAAATTCTTCCATGCGCTCTGCCGTGCAGTGGAGGTTATGCTGGGAAAATAACTTGCAAGTGGCCGACCATGTCGAGCTCTCCGATTTCTTCCGAAAGACCTATGGACGAAACGGGGCCTTCGGCGCAAAGCCATTCGAAGGTAGCCGCAGTTGGGCCGGCGCAAGACCCGAACTCCGCCTTATTGCCAGCGACCCTGAGGGCGTAGCGGCACACATCGGCATACTGCGCCGCTTCATCAAGGTTGGCGACGTCGATGTTCTTGTGGCTGAGTTGGGCCTGTATGGCGTTCGTCAGGATCTTGAGAAGCTTGGAATCAGCTTTTCTATGCGCGCCGTATATCCCGTCCTGCAGCAGATGGGGGTTCCCTTCGGTTTCGGCACGGTTCGGCACGCCATGCGGAATCATGTTGAGAGGTACTGCAGAGAGGGCATAGCCACCATTGTGCCAGGCGTCCGGGTCCGTTCGAGCCGCGCAAATGTGCATCACGACCTGCCGTCCACGCGCCTGGATGACGTGCTCGTGTTGGTATCGCCAATTGGACGCTCGATGGACGAATGGCCTTCCGGCACGCTGATCGACCGCAACGGTCCGGAGCTGTGAACTTCGGGGCTGCATATCCGTCCCGAGTGGCTACGGCCTCCCAGCAACATTCTTCGCCATCGCAGCCTGCGCCGCAGGCCAGCCGGACTTATCCGGCTCTATGGGCGTTAAGCTTCTTCAGTTGCAGAAGTTTAATGGCTGGTTCCCCGACGCGCGGCTCAAGGAGTTATGTCGCGCACGTAAAAAACAAGCTGAAATGGAAAGAAACAAAATGTCTGATCAACTTATAACGGAAGTCATTGAGATAATCAGGAAGCGCATCGAATCGGAGAACGCCGAGGGAACGACTGCAGCATCCGTCGGCGAAATAACCACTGCGACGGAAGTGACTTCGCTCGGGATCGATTCACTGGGGTTGGCGGACGTGCTCTGGGACCTCGAGCAGGCGTACGGCATCAAGATCGAGATGAACTCGGCCGATGCGTGGTCTGATCTCCAAACTGTCGGGGACATGGTGGAAGCCATCCGCGGCTTGCTCAACAAGGCGGCTTGAATGGATCGCCGGGTCGTCATCACTGGACTAGGCGGGCTGTGCGGGCTGGGCACCGATGTCGGCTCCATCTGGAAAGGCATGCGCGAGGGCCGATCGGCCATCGGTCCGATTATCAATGCACAGCTTCACGGGCTGGAGGGCGCGATCGGCGCCGAGATCAAGACGCTGCCTGAGCACGACATTGAGCCCCGGCAGCTGCTCTCCATGGGACGTTTCAGCCTGCTTGCCGTGCTTGCAGCACGCGAAGCCATGCGACAGTCCGGACTCTCCTGCGATGAAGGCAATGCCCATCGCTTTGGCGCAATAGTGGGTGCCGGCTTCGGCGGCTACGATGCGACCGAGAAAGGCTACCGCGACGTCCTTTTGGGGGGAGCGTCCCGCGTTGAACTGTTCTCGGGAGTAAAGGCGATGCCGAGCGCGGCTGCGTGCCAGGTCAGCATGAGCCTCGGCCTTCGCGGGCCGGTCTTCGCCGTCACCACCGCCTGTGCATCGGGCAATCATGCGATTGCCTCGGCCGTAGACCAGATCAAGTATGGCCGAGCCGACGTGATGCTTGCGGGAGGCAGCGACGCGGCGTTCGTGTACATGATGATGAAGGCATGGGAAGCCATGCGCGTGCTCGCTCCGGACACTTGCCGGCCCTTCTCCGCGGACCGGAAGGGAGTGGTGCTGGGCGAAGGTGCGGGCATGGCCGTACTGGAAAGCTATGAGCATGCTACCGCCCGGGGTGCAACGATTCTTGCCGAGGTCGCGGGCATCGGTCTGTCTGCCGATGCCTCCCACATCGCCGCGCCGGCAGTTCACGGGCCGGAAGGCGCGATGCGCGCCTGCCTTGCCGATGCGAAACTGAATCCAGAGGACGTCGAGTACCTGAACGCGCACGGCACCGGCACCAAGGCCAACGATCAAATCGAAACGGCGGCGATCAAGCGAGTCTTCGGTGAGCATGCTCATTCGATGTCCGTCTCTTCCACCAAATCCACCCACGGTCACTGCCTAGGTGCAGCCAGCGCGATTGAAATGATCGCCTGTGTGATGGCGATTCAGGAGGGCGTGGTACCTCCGACCGCCAACTATCGCGAGCCAGACCCCGATTGCGATCTCGATGTCACGCCCAACGTGCCGCGCGAGCGTAAGGTGCGTGTGGCCATGAGCAACGCGTTTGCCATGGGGGGCACGAACGCAGTTCTAGCGTTCAAGCACGTATAGTGAGCGTCCATGTCGCCGCAAAGTCCTTCCGCGCGCCTTGCTGGACAGTCTGAACGCTCTCCCAGTGTCCACCAGTCAGCTCCAGGTGGTCAGATCGGTCGAGCCGCGTCTGGTCGTGCGGCCGATGCCGCCGCAACCCAATTGGTGCGTGAACTCACCAAGGCCGTTTGGCCAGGAAGCCAACCATCGAGCCGTTCCGGAAAAGGCGAAACCGAATTCGCCGGCCTGAAGAGAAGAGGACAAGATATGTTCGAACTGACCGGCCGCAAGGCGCTCGTCACCGGGGCATCGGGAGGCATCGGCGAGGCGATCGCCAGGATACTGCATGCGCAGGGCGCCATTGTTGGCCTGCATGGTACGCGCATCGAGAAGCTGGAGACGCTGGCCGCCGAGCTTGGGGACAGGGTCAAGCTGTTTCCGGCCAACCTTTCGAACCGCGACGAGGTCAAGGCGCTTGGCCAGAAGGCGGAGGCCGATCTCGAAGGGGTTGACATCCTGGTCAACAATGCCGGCATCACCAAGGACGGCCTGTTCGTGCGCATGTCGGACACAGACTGGGATACGGTGATGGAAGTGAACCTGACCGCAGTGTTCAGGCTGACCCGGGAACTGACCCACCCGATGATGCGCCGCCGCCATGGCCGCATCATCAACATCACTTCAGTTTCGGGTATCACCGGTAATTCGGGCCAGACCAACTACTCAGCTTCCAAGGCCGGCATGATCGGTTTCTCCAAATCGCTGGCGCAGGAGATCGCCACCCGCAACATCACGGTCAACTGCGTCGCCCCCGGTTACATCAAATCAGCGATGACCGACAAGCTCAACGACAAGCAGAAAGAGGCGATTATGGCAGCGATCCCGACCCGGCGCATGGGCACCAGCGCTGAAGTCGCGTCCGCGGTCGCCTACCTCGCCTCCAACGAAGCCGCCTACGTCACCGGCCAGACCGTCCACGTCAATGGCGGCATGGCCATGATCTGAGCACGGGGTAACCGGAGCCTACCTTGTCGTAGGCATCGCGCGACAGGCCTCACCGCCGGGGTTTGCAGGGCAAGTGCTGCTGCATGCGGATCAAACGTCTGCGGCGCTTGTCGTAGACGGTTTATCCCGCAGCCGGGCCACGGCTGCACTCATGGCCGGGCGAATGAGTTTGATACGCGTGCCGCGGCAGCGCAACAGGGACTCAAAGCCAGGCCACAGGCCTTTCCGGTCGGCATGGCGACCAAGATCCTTGCGCTCACCGATCCGCTCGGCACTTGTGTGCTTCGTCCCCCCTGTCAGGAGGCCGCTTCGATACGGGGTTTCGCCCGTCCATCGAGGGCGTCGCCTTCGGCGATCCGACGCCGACAAGGGTTCAACATCAACACCATCATTGCCGATCTGAACGACCGCGTCGCCAGGATCGTAATCCAGCACGATCCGAGGCGCGCCTTGCCGCCTCCTCTCGATCTGGAAGCGTCTGATCGAGAACTTCTTCTGCACCCAAGCGTATGCCAGGACAACTCCAACCAGAGCTTCGAAGCGAGCATCGACCGCAACCGCGGCATAACCCACCATGGGGCTCAGCAAACCTAGACCAAGGCCAGCCAAGCTGCGAATCCGGATGAGGTACCGACCCAAGACATGCACTTCGAGCTCCGCTCCTCGCTTCGGGCGTCTCACAGTCTGCAAGCGCAACACCTGCCGATCAGCTGACGATCCGTCGCCTCAGGCAACATGAGTGTGGGCGGTAACGGCCGACACAAGTCCAGGAGCGCTGGGGGCCTCTCGTGGATTCGCAGGAGTAGCAAGCCGGGATGCTTCCTGCACCATTATCTCCCGCATCCAGATGCTGGCCGGATCGCTGTTGTGGTTGGCCAGCCATTGGACGGCTTCGGTGAAAACGGGAAGCGGCAGTGGAAGTTCGACGACCTTAAGGGGGAACGTTCTTTCGAAGTGCTTAACCAGCCGGAGGGGCACGGACGAAATACGAGCTGTGCCGGACACCATTGGCGGCACCATGCTGAAGCCCTGCACCTCGACTTCGACACGTCTTTTTAGGCCGTGCTCGAGCAAGAACAGTTCCTCGATAGAGGGCTTGCGCCAACGTCCGAACCTGACGCAGACGTGCCTCATCGACAGGTATCTCTCAAATGTAAGCTGCCGTGGCAGCTGCTTGTTGGCGGCACAACCCACGCATACCAGCTTCTCATCGAAAAGCGCCACGCTTGGATGCGCGCCCGACATGAACATATCCGGAAGAATTACAAAGTCGATGTCGCCGCGCCGGAGGAGCTCGTCCGGGTTGTCATCGAGTGGCAGCAATTCGAACGTGACGGCGGGGGCTTCACGAGCGACACGCTCCACGACTTTTTCAAAAAAAACGAGCGTGGCGAAATCGGAAATAATGATCCTGAAGCGTCGATCGGATCGAGACGGGTCAAACGGATCCGAAGAAATAATCGAGGACTGGATACGCAGGAGAGCGTCGCGGACTGCGGGGGCAAGTGCAATCGCTCGTGAGGTCAGGATGCGCTCTCGACCGTTCATACTGAACAGTTCATCACCGAAAAAGTCGCGCAGCCGGGCGACAGCCGCACTCATGGCCGGCTGGCTTAGGTTTATGCGGCGTGCCGCCGCCGAGAGATTGCGCTCGGCCAGCAATGCGTCCAGCACAACGAGAAGGTTGAGATCAAGCCCCTTGAAACGCATGCCTGCGGCCATCCATAGAGTGGATACCTTTCATCGAAACAAACGATTTTACCAGTTTTGCGGAACGTCGCATAGGGACCTCACAAGAGATGTAAGCAAGCCCTAAAGGAACTTGATGCTTGCGTGGGTGCCGGACAGCATTTCTGGCGTACGCCTTCCGGTGTCGACCGGATCGCATGTCCAGTGCGGCTAAAGTTCACCGTGACCTGCGAAAGCCATATCGCGCCGGCTCGACGCGACAAGCTCCCCGTCATTACGCGCTTACCTCAGGAAAACAGGAACGGACAGAGGTCTTTCCATGCGCTCTGAAGTGCAGTGGAGGTTGTGTTGGGAAAACGAGTTGCAACGGCATGAGCATGTCGAGCTCTCAGACTTCTTGCACAAAACCTATGGAGGGACTGGCACCTTCTCCGCAATGCGATTCGAAGGCGGGCGGAGTTGGTTCGGCGCGAGGCCAGAGCTCCGAGCAATTGGTAGGGACACGCACGGTGTAGCGGCACATCTCGGTCTACTGCGCCGTTTCATCAAAGTTGGCGCAATCGACGTGCTGGTGGCCGAACTCGGATTGTACGGGGTGCGTCGGGATCTTGAGGGCCTCGGCATCAGCTTGTCCCTGCGCAGTCTGTATCCGGCGCTGCAGCAGATGGGCGTTCCATTCGCTTTCGGCACGGTTCGGCACGAAATGCGAAATCACATCCAGAGGCTCTGCAAGGTGGGGCTTGGGAAGATTGTGCCGGACGTTCGCATCCGCTCAACCTTGGCAGACATGCATCCCGACCTGCCGCCCACGCGCTTGGAGGACGATCTCGTCTTTGTCTCGCCGATTGGGCGGTCGATTGACGAGTGGCCGTCCGGCACCTTCATCGAGCGGAACGGTCCGGAGCTATGAAACATCTGGACTGCATATGTGAAATGTCCAGTCACTGCGCAGACGGCACCCAAGAGCGCAGCGTCTATCTCACGTTTGACGACGGTCCCGATCCCGTTTGGACACCGGAGGTCCTCGACGTGCTGGCGCAACACCGGACACCGGCGACATTCTTCCTGATCGGTGACGCGGCTGTAGACCGGCCGGAGCTTGTCCGGCGAATTATTGCGGATGGGCATGAAGTGGCCAATCACACGATGACTCATCGGGATCTGTCCAGATGCGAACCCGGCGAAGTTGAACGTGAAATAGTTGAGGCGAACAGCGCCATCAGGATGGCGTGCCCGCAAGCTGCGGTGCGGTACTTTCGTGCGCCCTATGGGAGCTGGACCAAAGAAGCTCTCAAAGCCTCGGCGAGCACTGGATTGGCACCCCTGCATTGGTCAGTCGATCCGCGAGACTGGGCTCGCCCCGGAGCGGACTTGATTGTCGATGCAGTTCTCGCCGGGGTCCGCCCGGGCGCGATTGTGCTCCTTCACGACGGGTGTGAGTGCTCTCGAAGCGATCCGCGCGACCAGACCGTTGTGGCGCTGTCCCGCCTGATCCCAGCGCTCCACGACCGCGGATTCACAGTCCGACCCCTTCCTCAACATCATTGAACAAACGAGATCCTATGGACCCGCTTACCACAGCCAGTACCGTCGCCGTTTCGTGTTACGCGCTGCTCTCGACCGTTTATAAAGGCATGCAAGCGGTTTATGCGCAGCCGGGACACGTTGCCTCGAGCTCGGACGACTTGCTCGCCTTCGACCTTTGGCCGAGCGTGGATGTCATTATCCCCTGCTACAACGAGGAGCCGCGCACACTTTCGGCCTGTCTGGCTTCGGTTGCAAACCAGGAATACGCCGGAAAGCTGCATGTCTATGTGGTTGATGACGGTTCTGGAAATCGCAACGCCCTCATGCCGGTGCATCACGCCTACGTGGACGACCCCAGATTCACCTTTATTCAGCTCCCCCACAACGTCGGCAAACGCAAAGCACAGATCGCCGCGATCCGTGGTTCGTCTGGAGATTTCGTGCTCAGCGTCGACTCTGACACGACTCTCGAGCCCGACGTGATCGCGAAACTTACGGCACGGATGCGGGATCCAGCGATCGGCGCCGCCATGGGCCAGCTGACGGCATCCAACCGGAGCGACACTTGGTTGACCCGGTTGATTGACATGGAGTACTGGCTCGCTTGCAACGAGGAACGGGCTGCGCAGGCCCGCTTTGGTGCGGTCATGTGCTGTTGCGGCCCCTGTGCAATGTACCGCCGCTCTTGTCTGATGTCGCTGCTGGATCAATACGAAACCCAGCTGTTTAGGGGCAAACCTAGTGACTTCGGCGAGGACCGCCATCTTACCATCCTGATGCTGAAAGCAGGCTTTCGGACCGAGTACGTTCCGGACGCCGTCGCAGCGACAGTCGTTCCGGACAAGATGGGGCCCTATCTGCGCCAACAACTACGCTGGGCACGAAGCACTTTCCGCGACACGCTGCTGGCACTGCGCCTGTTGCCGGGCCTCGATCGCTACCTCACGTTGGACGTGATTGGACAGAATGTCGGTCCATTGTTGCTCGCGGTCGCTGTACTAGCCGGGCTCGCAGAGCTCGCATTGACAGATACGGCGCCTTGGCCAACGGCAATTATCATTGCCGGCATGACGATCATTCGATGCACCGTGATAGCTTTCCGTGCACGCCAAGTCCGATTCTTCGGCTTTTCTCTGCACACGTTCATCAACATCTTTCTCCTACTTCCCTTGAAAGCTTATGCGTTGTGCACCTTGAGCAACAGTGATTGGCTGTCGCGCAAAAATGCCATCCAGCCCCATGGGAGCAAGAAGCCGATCATCGTCGCAAACCCGATCACCAGGGCAAATGGTACAGGCAGTCCGGGAATTGCCGGCTCGAATCGTACGGATCGTTCTCGCGATTCTGCACAGCTGGTTGAGCCTGGCGTTCTTCACAGCTCCGAGTGACCGAGTACTTGGGTAGAGAATACGTCGTGAGCTTAGGCATACATCCACGATCAGACCGAGAACCAGCCGAAAGCGACCGTAGCCTTCGACCCTATTTTGCGCGGCTGCGACACTCGTTTTCTCTCATTCCTCAAGGACCAGCACAGGTACCAGCTGCTCTGGACCAGAACCTCGAAAGTAAGCTGCCGGCCGGCCGATTGGCCTGTTTTCAGCCTGAGATAGACGTATGTCCAATGTAGCAATCGACCTTGACCAGGTAACCAAGTCATTTGGCAGCAAACTCGTTGTGAACGGGTTGTCCTTCACTGTGGGTACGGGAGAGTGCTTCGGCCTGCTGGGGCCGAACGGTGCAGGCAAGAGCACCATTGCGCGCATGCTCCTCGGCATGACCCGGCCCGACTCCGGTAAGATCACGGTGCTCGGAGTGCCGGTGCCGGGTCGAAGTCGCTTGGCCCGCAAGGGCATAGGTGTCGTTCCGCAGTTCGACAACCTGGACCTGGAATTCACGGTCCGCGAGAACCTGATGGTGTTCGGGCGGTACTTCGGCATGAGCACACGGAAGATTCAAGAGGTCGTTCCATCTCTCCTTGAGTTTGCCCGCCTTGAGAGCAAGGCGGACGCACGTGTGGGCCAGCTATCAGGCGGCATGAAGCGGCGTCTAACGTTGGCGCGCGCGCTGATCAACGACCCCCAACTTCTTATAATGGACGAGCCGACTACCGGCCTCGACCCGCACGCCCGCCACCTGATCTGGGAGCGGCTCCGTTTTCTGCTGGCGAGCGGAAAGACAATCATTTTGACCACCCACTTCATGGAAGAGGCTGAGCGGCTATGCGATCGGCTGTGTGTACTGGAGCGGGGACGCAAGATTGCCGAGGGCAGCCCTCATGCTTTGATAGACGAACATATTGGATGCAATGTGATCGAGATCTTTGGCGGCAATCCGCAGGAGCTGACTTCGCTAATCAAGCCGTACGTTCAGCGCATTGAGGTAAGCGGTGAGACCCTCTTTTGCTATGCGCCCGATCCAGAGCAGGTGCGTGTCCAGCTTCGCGGGCGCGCAGGTCTGCGGATTCTGGAGCGTCCACCAAGTCTGGAGGACGTCTTCTTGCGGCTAACCGGACGCGAGATGGAGAAGTGAAAAATGCGTGAAGGTCTTGCGGCGGCACTGCCCGCCAACGCGTGGAACTGGATTGCGGTGTGGCGCCGTAACTATCTGGCGTGGAAGAAGGTCGCATTTGTGTCGCTTCTCGGCACTCTTGCCGATCCTATGATTTACCTTTTCGGGCTCGGTACGGGGCTTGGACTGATGATAGGTCGGGTTGAAGGCGCCTCGTACATTGCCTTCTTGGCAGCCGGGATGGTCGCGACAGGCGCGATGACCGCATCGACCTTCGAAACAATATACGCGGTTTTCAGTCGCATGCGCGACCTGGGCACCTGGGAAGCAATCCTTCATACACAACTCACCCTGGGCGACATCGTTCTTGGTGAATTGGCATGGGCAGCCACCAAGGCCTTTCTGGCAGGTACCGCAATTACCATTGTTGCTGTTATGCTAGGCTATGCCGATTGGACGTCCCTGCCCTATGTGCTGCCGGTAGTCGCTCTCACCGGCTTCGCCTTTGCCAGCCTGGCAATGGTCGTCATCGCGCTCACCCCCAGCTATCACTATTTCATATTCTATCAGACGCTCGTCATCACACCCATGCTGTTCCTGTCTGGCGCGGTCTTTCCAGTCGGCCAGTTGCCAGGCGCCTTTCAGCGCGTGGCGGCCTTCTCCCCCCTGGCGAACTCTATCGACCTGATCCGCCCGGCAATGCTTGGCCATGTGGCAGACAACGTCGGGCTGCATATCGGCGCACTTTGTATGTACACGGTTTTGCCGTTCTTCCTCTCTGCTGCGCTCTTTCGCCGACGCCTGATGCGTTGACGCTGCTTACGACGGCACGAGAACGAGGGCCGCAATGCATCTTGAATTGGCCACCATCAAAGCTGTAGCCGAATTGAGTCCGCGTTCAAGACATAGCAGCCGAATTTCTGGTGCCCTGGTCTGCCCTAACCCTCGCGACCGCTACTAGCTGGAACCACATAGCAATGACACACCGCACGCCGATGCCTCAGCCTTTTGTTATCCTTGCGATGCCAAGGACTGGCACACATTATTTGGAGGAACTGCTAAACGAGCATCCGACCGTGCTGAGCAACGGTGAGTTGCTCAATGAGTACGACACCAATTGGCCCGGAAAGGATCGCCTGCTACGCACGGATCGTGAGCTCCTCGAACAAGCTTATTGGCGTTATCCCACGCCAGACTACAAGAACGTGACGCATATTGGCTGCAAGATCAACGAGCCCCAATTTCACGAACGTCCAGGTTTTTTTGCTGAACTGACCCGTTGGCCAGCACTCAAGGTCATACTCGTAACTCGAAACATATTGGAATCGCTTCGGTCCTTTGCACAGGCAAGGCAAAGCGGCCAATGGCTGAAATTCAGTTCGGACGCCGCTCGGCCGCCGCGCGTAAGATTGTCAATCGCTGATTGCGAGGCTTACTTCAAAGCCGCGGACAATTTCCACGCTCGCATCGAGCACTCCTTCACGACGAGCCAGCTGCTTGTAGTCGAATACGAGAGCCTCCTTCACGAACCCGCTGCTTGCTTGGGAAAGGTTTGGCATTTTTTGGGCGCACCGGCCGTTGGGCTCTCTGATCGCGCCGTCCTTCAGCGCCAGGAAACGCGAGCGCTGGACCAGACAGTGCAGAATTTTGATGAGTTGCAGCTCCACTTCGCGCATGGACCATACGCCCGGTTCTTTGACGTGGGTGGTCTGTGATTGGCCCGCTACGCCGACGGCAGTTCGCTTGCTGCGGGGCCACTCGATCCCTTCCATTGAAGGTTGAAATTACGAACCACCCGATGGCGCCTGCCGCAGTTCTCAACAGGAACGGCGGCCTTAGCGGTGCTTCCCTTCC
Organism: Mesorhizobium australicum WSM2073; assembly: GCF_000230995.2. Lineage (NCBI taxonomy): Bacteria > Pseudomonadati > Pseudomonadota > Alphaproteobacteria > Hyphomicrobiales > Phyllobacteriaceae > Mesorhizobium > Mesorhizobium australicum. Next base: position 5,999,587 of record NC_019973.1, read on the forward strand.
TTGGGCATACCGCGTCGGCACCACGCGGCTTTTTCTCGTCAGTGGGCCCACGCTGGCAATTTCGAAACGTTGGGCCGGATTTTGGCACTGACGACACCCCTGCCAGAGTTTGACGATGTCTGATTGCGGTTGCAGGCGAGAAAGATAATGGAGCCCGTTCTAAGTCGAACGGCCTTGAGCCGGGCCAGCCGGTCCTTTTTGTCATAATAACATGGAGATCGAGATGTTGTGTCTAGGAGTGAGTGGCGGATTGGACAAAGTCCATGAAAACCGATTCCAGTTTGCGAATACATTTTTGCACGATGGTGCTGCGGTGCTCGTCCGAGACGGACACGTAATAGCGGCCGTTGAAGAGGAGCGCCTCAACCGGATCAAGCACTCCAACAAGCTCGCGAGTGGTGCGATTCAATACTGCCTCTCAGCCGCTGGAGTTCAGCTCAAAGACATCGATCGTGTAGCGTTTTACGCTACCGAAGCCTATTGTAACGCCGCCCTGGAGAAGATGCTTATTTCCCAGCCGGACGCCTCCATCCCTGTGGACGCTAAATTGATGGTACAGAAGCTGTTCGCGCAGGAGTTCGGCACCGAACTGGAGGCTTCGCGTATCTCATTCGTAAGTCATCATCAGGCGCACGCGGTAAGTGCTTTTGCAATGTCGGGCTTCGAACAAAGCCTGATTTTCGCGATTGATGGCTCTGGTGATTTCTTGTCGGGCCTCTTGGCGGTCGGGTCTGGCACAGAAATCCGGCAGCTCGAGAGTTTCCCAGAGAATAACTCTCTAGGCCTGTTCTATATAGAAACTATTCGTCATCTGGGCTACGGCATGTTCGACGAATATAAGGTAATGGGGCTTTCCCCATACGGCGATGCAGTTCCCTATCGCGAGCTCTTCGAGCAGTTCTATGAACTCTTGCCCAACGGTGGCTACCGCGTCCATCTGGACCGCATCGGCCCGACACTGCTCCGCAACATCAGTGTCAGGCGAAAGGGAATGCCATTCACACAGCAACATCGTGATGTGAGTGCCTCATTGCAGGAAGCGCTGGAGCGGATCGTGTTCCACATTCTCCGCCATCATCGTGAGGCGACCGGGATGAAGCGGCTGTGCCTCGCTGGAGGCGTAGCCCACAACTGCTCGATGAATGGCAAACTGCTGTATTCAGGGCTTTTCGAAGATATTTTTGTTCAACCCGCAGCGCATGATGCTGGGTGCGCATTGGGCGCCGCACTCATGGCATCTGCTGAGCTGGGGCACCCTGCGCCTCGCAAGCGGTTGCGGGAGGTCTATTGGGGGCCTGATCTCGGAAGCGACCAGGCCGTCGAGCAGGAACTTATTGCATGGGCCGGGCACATCGAGGTCGAACGCACCGATGATGTGGCCAGCAGTGCAGCCGACTTGATGGCCAATGGCGCGGTGATCGGCTGGGTGCAGGGCCGTTCGGAGTTCGGTCCACGTGCGCTTGGCAACCGAAGCATTCTTGCAGATCCACGACCTGCCGCAAACAAGGAGCGGATCAACGCAATGGTTAAGAAGCGCGAAGGGTATCGGCCCTTCGCGCCATCGGTGCTGGAGGAGGATGCGGCCGAATTTTTCGACCTGCCGGACACTGAATGCGAATTCCCTTTCATGAATTTCGTCGTTCGTGTGCGCGACTCTATGCGTGGCTTGCTCGGCGCCATCACACACGTCGACGGTACCGCGCGGCTGCAAACCGTATCGCGCAAAGCCAACCCGGCCTACTGGGACCTTATTAATGCTTTCAAGAAGCGGACGGGCATCCCAATTTTGCTGAACACATCCTTCAACAACAACGCCGAGCCGATCGTAGATTCAGTTGCAGACTCGATTGCGACCTTTTTAACGACAGAATTGGACGGACTTGTGGTCGGGCCGTTCCTCGTCAAGAAACGGGCTACCGCGCTGGAGGACTGGACTGCGCTCGCGGTTTCATTGCCTCCTCAGTTTAGTCTGCATCAAGTACGTGCTTATACAACGCAAGATCGCCAGGAGACGGTCTGCGAGATTCGCGCAGTCCACTCCCCTCGCGACGGTGTGCGCATTTCAAGTGAAGTGTACGCTCTGCTCATTCAGATCGAGGGCGAAGCCGTGCTGGGGGATCTCCTCAATCCAATCACGCTAGATGAAGCTAAGCGTCAAGCTCTCACAAAGGAGCTTCGTCAGTTGTGGGAGCAGCGCTGCATTCGGCTGCACCCCTCACAAGCTGTTCGCGTCCGTCAAGGCCCCGATCGTTTGCTGGAGCAGGCATAACAGGCCCACCAAAATGGCTCTTTTGGCTCCATGCCTTGGTCTGAACAGGAGCGGTGCGTTGTCCAGAATCGGACTGCTCACCAATGGGTGAGGCGACACCAAAGCCGGTTGGGGGTCAGTTTTTAGTGCCCTTTAACAGCAATGCTTGCTGATGCCTTGTGAAGGCGCCCGTGGTCGCCTGGTTGCCGGAGAGGCAACCAGGCGCGCGTCCTTCAGCATTCCCAAGCCCGACCGTCGACATCAACGCCAATCGGCCTTGAGAACGCGCCATCGATCGAACGCGAAAAGCAGGCTGGCCGGCCTTCAGGAGAAGGCCAGGGTAGCAAACTCGCACAAGAGGTGAAGCGGACGACTAAAGGCTCAGTGAATTCATGTGCGTACCATGCCACTAAGTGAACTCGCAAGATTTCCTCGGTCAGTACCGGGACCACGTTCCGACCAAACCAGATGACCGCCGCGGTACTCACGGAAGAAGGATTGGCCCCAGCGGTGGCCGCGGCGAGGAGTAGCTCCGGTCGGCCTCCGTACCACGCTCTGCCGCTGCCGGACGAAGCTCGATGCGAGTTCGACTCGGCTCGTGCCCTCCACTCTCCATGCGCGCCATTCTGCGCAGCTGTCCGCTCTTCGCCGCCAACTCAAGTCGGTTCACGTTTTGATAAGCCGGGCTAGCGTCGCTAGCCGGCCTTTCGGATGTAAGCCGTCCTGCACTGCCAGCGCAGATTGGATCGGCGCACTTGAGCAGCTCCTTTCAGTCCGGATGCCACCCGTCGCTGCGCCGTCGAAAACCAGGAAGATAGCTTTTGCATGCTGCGAGGAAGCACCACCTCCTCGGTTCGAGATGAAATAGCCTGCTTGCTTTTAGGTGCTCGTAGGCTGTTTTAGGATGTGCGTCGCCAGCAGGGCTTGCTCAAGCGATCGGATGCATATAGCTCGGCTACAGAAGAGCCGGCCAGACCTTCATTCCGTCGTCTGCCGCGACTTCCTGTACAATTCGTCTTCAACAAGGAACGACCTATGAGGCGGCAGCCCCGAGCATTCACGGTGGAGATCAGACAGAAGCGCAGTTCTCAAAAACGGAGTCTTTCAATCTGGAGCGATGTCGATCTCACCGCAGCAATGGCCGAGACAAGAAGGGAACTCGAGAAGATGGAGTTGCCAAATGGTCGCCCTGTTGACTCGAGTGTAGTATCGCTCAATGCTGAACACATGCACAAACCGCGAGCGGAGCATCTCATGACGAATTCCCTGGACGCAGGATCAGGAACAACTGCAACGCAACCGGCAGCCAAAGTGGAGACGCCTCTGAAGAAGAAAGCACAACGGTCGCCGAGAGCTAAGGTTGAGCCCAGGCCGCCTGCTCGGAAGAACGCGCCCAATGCGGCGTCGCAGGCGCAGCAAATACCAGCGGCGGCCGTGCGGACCGGACGCAAGATCTACTCTGAAAACGAGCGCGCTCAGATGCTTGCCCTTATACAGAAGTCTATCAGTGGCGGCGCCACCCATAAGAGCGCGGTCAAGCAGGCCGGCATCTCGGAACAGACCTACTATCAATGGAAGAGAGCTGCGCTGCCTGCATCGGTTGGTGATGATCTGAAGGACCTCGTCGCGCTTGAGGAAGAAAACAAGCGACTGAAGAGCCTGCTCGCGGAACGGCTGCGCAAGGAGAACGCGGAACTGAAGAGGAAGCTGGAGCTTGAATAACGCTGCGGTTGGGGTGGGCCACTCGCCCTTGGTCCGCCATCAGTTGCTCTTCGTCCGAAAACCGATAGCTCGCCGCCCTCCGCATCAGATCCGATCTTCGCCTTGCCGCCCATCGAACTGCCGCGGCCGCCCAAGGCGGTCCAATGGCCAGTTTTGACAATGGTGATGCGGCAAGCGCCTGCATCAGCGAGATACAGCGATCTCAAATGACTTCTCGGCTCAATCGCCTGCGCGAATTAGACTGGCACTCGCCTGAGAAGCCCGCGTCGGATGAGATCGATGCTGGAGGCAAATGCGCCTGCAAAGTCATTTAACGCATGGACCTCCTCCACAAGCTCAAAGGAGAAGGGGCCCGAATAGCCGCCATCGAGTAGCGTCCGGATTTGGCTGCAATTGTCCGAGCCGCCCAGGATGCGATCCGGGCGAATCCAGAAGGTTGGATCGTTTATGCTCGAAATGTGCACGAGACCGGTCAAGTCGCAGAAGAAGGACGTCTCGCGGGCAAGCGTGTGGTGGAATGTATCGTGGACAAGCCGGAAGGCGGACTGGCCATCAACCGAGGCAATGGCGATAGCCGCTTCTTTCTTCGACCGAAGTGAGGAGGTCTGGAACCCAAGCGGCTCGATAAGCCCAACAAGACCTCGCGACTGAAGTATTGGCTTTAGCGCCTTCAAGGCGACGCGGAGATTGCCTTGGCGCTCGGCATTGGCGGACCGCGAACCGTCGTTCACCGGCACCAGCATGAGCGCCTGGGCGCCGCAGGCGGCCGCATAATCGGCGAGCTTGCTGGCCTCGGCTTTGCGGGCGTGAGTCCACTCGTCGAATCGCTGCAAGGCGTTGACTGAGATAATCGTGACTCCCGCTTCGGCAGCGGCAGCCCGGACATCCGCCGACGGCTTGCCGCGCGCAACAGCCTTACTGCAAGGATCAGTCCTGACTTGCACGTCGGTTAGACCGAGATCGCGGGCGAGTGCGAGGAACGTCATGACGTCAAGCCCAGGTGTCGCCATATGGTCGAGTGCAAACCGAAGCGGCGCCACGCGCACGGATTGGCGTTCTTTCATCAAGGCGGCCGCCATTCGCGGCTCACTGGCCGTTTGGCGATTTTCAAGGCCGAAATGTTCGGCATAGGGAGGCGAGCCGGTCGAAGTCACCCGCTCTTTATTCATAGGATTGTCTATCATTGTGAGCCGACTTTCACGCAACGGGTACCACCGCGCCTCTTGAGACATTCATCTGCTAAGCGAAATGACCGAAGATGGATCCAGCCTACCCAGCCGCTTCTGCAGAGTGAGTACCAGGCCGCAAGGATGCTGAACCGCTCCGGAGCCAAACTGATGTGGCCGGCTGCTCCGCCGTAGCGAGGTGGACTGCCAGTGCAATCATAGCGCCTCCCCGACCTCTCCCTCAGGCGCTGATTCAATCCAGGACGCGCTGCTGTGCGGCCTTCAATGCCGCTGGGCACAAAGCCAACATGTCGGCGAGAGTATTGAACGCAATTGGGGCGACCGCCGGCGAGACTGCGGGCGACAACATAGAGTCGCCGAGCACCAGGCGTTATGGCGAGCACAAAAGCCGCGGCAAGGCGTAGGGCGAGTTGCGTCAGATTTGTCATGGGGTCGATACCAACGAAGTTTATGTTGCTAAGGGATGAAGGAGGCGACCTCACGGTCAGATGCCCGCTCGCTCGCTGCGAGGCCCGCAGCCACTCCGGCACGGTCGGCCGCGTTCCGATTCTGGCTCATCTTGCGCTTGCCCTCGATCCTCGTGATCGACATGCGCAGACCCACAATTCCGCGGAGTTGGGCCTGCACGAAATCCGACGGCGCATCCGACACCGCCCAGGGCGAGACGCGCTCACCCTCGTGGTGGTCGGTCAGGCGATTCACGGCCTCCAGCAGCCTCCCGGTGTCCTCGAAGAACTCGACCGGGCCATAAGCGTGGACGGTGACGTAATTCCAGGTAGGCACAACCTTCCCGGTTTCCTGTTTGGTCGCGTACCACGCCGGGGTCACGTAAGCCTCCGGCCCCATGAAGATGGCCAGACCGTCGCCCAGCGGGGGAACACGGCACTGTGGATTGGCCTTGGCGAGGTGGCCGTAGATCACGCCGTGCTCGCCCTCGCTTTCATCAAGCAAGAGGGGCAGCGGCGAGGCGAAGAGTCCTTCGGCCGTCGCGGTGACGAAGTTCGCCAGAGGAGATGCGCGGACGCTCGCCCGCAGGAAATCCATATCATCATCGCGGAAGGCGGGAGGGGTGTACATCGGGGAACTCCGTGTGTGCGCTGCAGGTCGGGATACCGGCAATCTGACCCTCAGGAAACAGCCAGTTAATTACAATTGAAGTCGTCCAGTTGGTGAAGTGACTTGGCGAGCCCAGATCATCGGGCCAACTATCTTAGTGGCCCAACAGTCGTAGAGGGCCGTGTGTCCAGCTTGCCCAGCAGGACCTGGGTGACGCCGAGCTGGCGCCGTCCTCCAGGGTTGGCGAAATCATGACACAGCATGTGCCGCCGAGCCGCTGGCGGCGTCGGCGGCAAGGTCGCGACCCGCAGATATGGCTGCGTACCGATCCGCTCGGGAAGTTAGCCTTCGAAGGAGGCGGAGAGCTCCCCCGACGGGTGAGCATGTGCCTCTCGATCGACATCTCTGATAGGCTTCCGTGCCGCCGGCCTGCCTATCAGGCGGCGCATGCAGGCCAGCTCAGCCTCGATGACAGGGACGGCACGTTCCTCAACCGACCCGCCTGGCGGAACTGGCGACCGAGGCTTTAGCGGTGGTGATTTCCTGTTCGTAGACCTTACACCCTGGTGCAAGCTCTCTCAGACCGCTCACGAGCATCTTAGCTGCGTCCTCGAGCGCTCCTTCCGGCATCGCTGCTAAGCTTTCCAAAATAAACCACATGCGGCCGCCCACCGTCTCCAACCGGGTGCGCGTGCCCTGCCGCCAGTTCCAGCGGCGACATGTAGCTGCCAGATCGTCGCGCCAGATGACCTCCCCCTTGGAAGGCTTTTCGACGACCGCTTCCCCATTCAAAACAGTGTGGAAGCACTCCGTTCCTTCCGCAATTGTCAGCCGTGGTTTACCGACATATGCATCGAAATTTTCGCCGCCGACGGGTATTGCGAAACGCAGGCTCACTGCATTGTAGAGGTCAACGACAGGATTTATCGATGGGATGCGGCCGTCCCTCTCCACCCGTTTTTTCAATGCGTGCGCCGAGCACGGCGTCCGGTTTGGTTTCGCTCCGAATCGGACGTATGCCTCCGCCCAATTGGCCAAGTGCGCTTCTCCCCATGCGGGTCCTCCCGCTCGGACGAAATCGCAAGCCTCTCCCAACACGTCTCGAGCCATGACGCCTCGCGCACTGTCCTGTGCATCAACAAGAATGCTGATAGCGCGAAAGTCAGGTGCGATCTCTGCTATTTCCTCGTCGATCAGCGGAAAATCCATCAACGCTTTCTCCTTTAAGCCGGCCGCACGGCGCCTTGCTTCCAGTGGATGTAAGAGTCTCGTCGAGAACTCTCTTCGCCAGGTCGCAGGGTCAGAGTACTGCCCGGGACCCGGAATGGCCGACAGGGCCAGTCACGGCAAGTCTTGCTGATCCAGTCTGCGATCGCTGCCGGCGTGACTCTGGGGTCACGAGCCAGGCCTGTGCACCGTCAGGCCGGTTATTGAGGATGTTGCCGAGTGCTCGCAAGGCTTTTTACCCGTTGGACAGCGCCAGTAAGGAGCCGAACGCCATTCTCGATCTGCCGAATGGTCAGGGCGGAATAGCCCATCACCAGTCCAATCCGGTCAGCACGGCCTTCATCTCGAATGTACAGTGATGAAATCGGATGGATGCCCACCCCGACCCGCCGCGCCTCTTCAACCAGGATGTCCTCCAGCGACCGAGAAAGATCCTTGAACCAGACGACGACATGCAGCCCTGCATCAGCACCCTCGATGACAATACCGTCTGCGAACGCGCGTTGAAGGACGGCAAGCAGCGCCTCACGGCGCTCGCCGTTGAGACGGCGGACGCGTCGCACATGGCTTTCATAACCACCGCTCTCGATAAGTGAGGCCAGGGCCTCCTGTTCGGCAACCGGAGAATGCCTGTCGAGAAGCTGCTTGGCCGTCGCAAAGACATCTTGCAACTCGGCCGGAACCACCAGGTAGCCGATGCGCAGCATCGGCGACAGTGTCTTGGAGATCGTCCCAACATAGATGACGGAACTGCGGTCTTCCAGCTTGTGCAACGGGGGCACCGGACGAATGTCGTACCGGTACTCGCCATCGTAATCGTCCTCGATGATATAGGCGTCGTTGCGCCGAGCCCATTCGAGGAGTTGATAGCGCCGCGAAATCGACAAGACGCCGCCGAGCGGGAACTGGTGCGACGGGGTGACATAGGCCAGCCGCGCCGGAATTTCCTGCAGCAGCTCCGTCTTTATGCCCTCGCTATCGACGGCGACGGCCACTGGAGTGGCTCCTGTGCTGGCAAAGACTAGGCGCGCCATTCTATAGCAGGGATCCTCGATCACGAAGCTGTCAGCAGGATCTAGCAGCAGACGCGCGCAAAGGTCCAGGCACTGTTGTGATCCACTCACGACGAGGATCTGCTCGACCCGGCAGCTAAGCGTTCGGGCGCGCCACAAATATCCCTGCAACGCCTGGCGCAAGCGATGCGAGCCGCGTGGATCGTGATAGGCCAGCCTTCCGGGACTTTGTGACATCGCCGCGTTCATCGCGCGCTTCCACGTCAGTGCAGGGAAATCAGATGGTGCGAGGTCGCCGTAGCGGAAATCGACCTTGAGACGGTTCGGGAGGTAGTCGGGCCGTGGCGGACTGGCGCGCAGTCGCTCGCCGTAACTGGAAAGGTGAATCGGGCCAGTCCTTTTCGGCACCGCGCTAGTCGCTTTACTCCCGACTAGCGAAGCTGCAACGCGAGGTCTTGCGCCTTGGATGACCTCAATGAAACCCTCGGCGACCAGCTGGTCATATGCCACCGTCACCGTGGTTCGCGACACACCGAGTTCATTTGCGAGGCCCCGGGACGACGGCAGCTGGCTGCCCGTTTCATAGATGCCGCCCAGGATCTGCTCGCGAAGAGCTTCGCAGATCTGGCGCGCGCCCAGACCTTGAGGGCGAGCTGTCGAAGCGGCAGGAGAAGGCTGGACCATTTCTTTCATCGCCAACTGAACGTTCCATCTGAGTTAGTGTGACGGCATTGTTCCCGAAATCAAGAGGGCTAAAGCCGATGGCCAGCGCCGAAGATTCGCTTGAAAACGAGGCAATATCAATGCCGTTCCGGAACGAGGTCGACCTCGCATTTGCCACCCGGGCCATACATCACGGCTACGATCCGGCCGGCTTTTCCAATTCCGTTCAGACGACTGTGTTTCTTACATTGACCTACGGATTTGAAAGCGTGGCAGCAAACGAAGCCGCCGCAGCAGCGGAAGACTCTACGCACGCGAATACAACCCGACGACTGAGGTCCTCGAAAAGCGGCTCGCCAATCTCGACGGAGCCGAAGCTGGGCTGGTACTCGCCTCGGGGATGGCGGCCTTCGGCACGCTGATCCTTTCGCCGCTTTCGCAAGGTGACGAACTCATCGTCCACAACACCGTTTATGCCAATACACTCGCCATGGTCGAACAGGGCCTGCCGCATTTTGACTAAGGTCGTTGCCCTCGACCTGTCAAATCCCAGTAATTCGATGGGGCCATCACCCGAAAGACTCGGCTCGTTTTCTTCGAGACGCCGATCAACCCGCTGAGCCGTATCCTCGACATCGCTGCCATTGCCGAACACGCCCATTCTCGCCGGGTGAAGGTCGCGGTCGACAGCACCTTCGCCTCGCCCGCCCTCCAGCGTCCACTGGAACTCGGAGCTGACATCGTGATCCATTCCCTGACCAAGTACATCAACGGACATGGCGATGCGCTTGGCGGTTTCATACTCGGCGATGCGAAGACATTGCACCTGTTGCGCGAAACTGGCCTGCGCTATCTCACCGGGGCAGCGCTCTCGCCCATGTCCGCATTCCTGATCTTGCGCGGGCTGAAGACACTCACGCTGCGTATGGAGCGTCACAGTGCCTTTGGGCTCGCGGTCGCCCAGGCGCTCGAGGCGCACCTGGCTGTGGCTTGGGTTAGCTATCCGTTTCTCCGCTCTCATCCCGAGCATAAGATCGCGCGCAGACAGATGTCGAACGGCTCAGGCATGTTGGCTCTCGGCCTCCAAACGGGGTTCGAGGGCGCGCGCCGTATGATGGACGGTCTCACGTTGATCACCAGGTCAGTCAGCCTTGGCGATGCTGACAGTCTCATTTGTCATCCGGCAAGCCTAACCCGCTCGCGCAAGTCAATCCATCTGCAAGGACGCGCCTTTGCCTGAAGCAGTCGGCGACGACCTCATGTGCCTGTCGGTAGGCTTGAAGACGCCGCCGATTTGATCACCGATCTCAACGCTGGAGGGGGTCTGATGCCCAACGCTTCACGCAATCTAACAGCGGGAGCTTCAGCATGGCTTTCCTGAGCGGCCTTTGGCCTTCCCAATAACGCCAAGCGATAGTGACGGCAGCGTCGATATCCTCGCGCTTCGAAAGCTCAAAGCGCGGCTTTGTGCAGCAAAGGTGGATTCCATCGGCCTGCTCGGCAGCACCGGCACTTACATGTATCTGTCGCGCGAGGAACGCCGCCGGGCAATTTCTGAAGCGCTGGACGAGACGGTGGACGAGTCCCGCTCGTGGTTGTGGGCGCTTTGCGCACCGATGAAGCGGTAAAATATGCAAGGGATGCGAAGGCCCTCGGCGCAGCCGCGGGATTGCTCGCCGCTGTGTCATACAGTCCGCTCACTGAGGACGAAGTTTTCGAGCATTTTTCGACAGTGGCGCGCGAAAGTGGCCTTCGTATCGTGATCTACGACAATCCTGGAAACACGCATTTTCGCTTCACGCCAGCACTCATCGCGCGTCTGGGACAGTTGCCTGAGATCCTCGCTATGAAAAACTCAGCGGACCGGGGCGATGCTATCGAAGGCCAACTTGCGCACCAGAAAGAAATTCTGCCGAAAGGATTCTCGATCGGCTACAGCGGCGACTGGAACGCCACGGCGGCCCTGATCGCGGGCGCCGACACATGGTACAGCGTCCTCGGTGGCATCTTGCCGGAGCCCTGCCTGGCGATCGTCAGAGCGGCTCGGCACGGCGACCACACAGAAGTACACCGGATAGACGCCACGCTGGCCCCGGTGTGGGAGCTTTTTAAAACGTTCTCGAGCCTTCGCATTGTCTACGCTATCGCCGAGCTCCTCGAAATCTGTTCCGCCCAGCCCCCACGGCCAATCAAGCCGGTTTCAGCGGCCGCGAAGTACCAGGTCGCCGAAGTCCCGGCCCGTTTAGGATCAGGTCCCCAATCGTAAGCCCCGCTTTCGAGCGGTGTGCTGACCACCGACGGATTACAGCTCTCGACCCCTACCCAGCGCGCTCACCGTGTGTGCCGAGGGAGCGCAGCACCTCCCGTCCCTCGGGATATGTGACCACATCCTTGCTCCAGCGGCTTGCGAGGCCAGCTCTCACTGCGGCACAGTGCCGGCAAAATGTCATCGTCCGAGCATGCTACTCCTCCTAATTGTGTCAAGTTTAAATCAAATTGTCCTGTGTATGTTGACCGTTGCGCGACACTGACCTCGTAGAGGGCTGACGCGGCGGCTACTGAGAGGTTAAATGAAGAGCGATTTTTCCGCGGCCCGGGTGCATTTAGATCGGGCATACCACTATCTTGGTGGTGATGACCCGATGAGCCAGACGGGGCGTGAAGCCTTGGACGCTATAATTGAGGCGGTCGCCTTCGAAGAATTCAAACAGCCCCGCCAACAGGCGGAGGTGCTACCATTTCCGGATGTGCGTCGCTTCTGAGACGATCGCTCTAGCTATTAACCTGGGGAGCAAATCCTCCCTGCTCCCCAGGCATAACCCGATGGGTAATAGCCATGAAGGCCTGGGGCGCGCATCCACGATGCCGGGCAGGCAGCGAACTCCATGGGCGGGGAACACGCGGTCGATTGGGCCAAGGTCCTGTCCGAAGCGCGGTGTTACGGCCCCGCGTTAGCCACGCGGTCGGCGATCTTTCTGTTGTGAATTTTACTATGCTTCCTGCGAGCGCCGAGATCGAGCGTTCAACCCGTAGGCCAAACTTCATCTTAGTGTTCGCTACAAAAAGAAGACGGAGCGCCCATGGATGCGCCGCCTGTATTGCGTTCGGAAAACGCATGTGAACTGCTGGGCTAGGGACTGGGCGGGTCTCGTAGATCGTCGATGTTAGGACTTCCTCTTCGGTTGTGGAGCGCGGGGCTCACAGCTGCGTAGTCGTAGGCTGCGATGAATACGAATATTTTGAGCGGCGCCGTCGGCCTGCATGTTGGACCTGATCGTGTCGCCCTCCGCCGCCGGAATGACGGCGCCACGTAGGACCGAGAATTTCGGATAGGCATCGACGAAAGCGCCCCGAAGGCCGTGTGATCCATGTGATGGCCCCGCCTCATCGACTCTACAAGTCCCGTTGTCGGTACGCGGGTGCGAGCCATCGTCCCGTCATTGTCCAGGGGGCAGCCCGTGATCTTTCCGGCCGGCGCGTCCGATGAATTCGAAGTGCGCATTTGGCTCGATGCGCCGCCTAACCAATGCAGATGTACTGAACGTTCCACCACAATGGTTGGGTCCGGAGCCTCGCCCCTCCAGATGACCGGCGGGGCGTCTCGTTGGTCCGTTTGGCGGCGACCTCGCCTCCGGTAGTCATGCGATATGCCGCGTAAGGCATAGCCAGATCGACGATTTCCTGCCTGGCTACGTCAACAAGCCCGAACTCAAGGCTTGGCCCTGAGAAACGCGTTGGGTAGTGGGTCAGTTTGAAATTCAGGCCGCATTTTTAGCGTAAAGGGACATCTAGAACCCGCTCTCGCTCGGCGACTTCGGCATCTGTCAACGATCCCATATAGAGACAGTTGGCAATTCGGTTCTTCTCCGTAGGGGAAATGCCGAATGCCTTATTCAATTTTGCCAACTGATCGACGCAATCCTCACGAAGGACCGCTTGCAGCTGCTCCTGCTCCGCCTCGTCTTTCTGACGCTGGTAATTGCGATATTCGCCGAAAAGGTAATAGCCGACGCCAACGATCACCGCGATGCAGGCGCCGGCAATTAAGAGGCGCAAACCAGAGTCGGCCTTGTCCATTTCTCGCCCTCCCCAAAACCGCTAGGAACGCTTTTTATATGTTCCGCGAACCATCGGCTTTTCGGCTTCCTTCGCTTCGATCAGCGCAACGATATCGCCGATCTCCCAAAGTTTGCCAGTGACGCCAGCGGCCATCGCCGGGGTCATTCGCAAGGTGGCATGGATGCGAACAAAATTGTAGTCCATGAAGTGAAGCGCCACGGCGTTGGCGTGGGCTTCCACCTTCTTGGAAAAGCCGTTGGTCAGCCGAGTGAAGCGGCGCATATGCATCCGCATGGTGAGGTTCTGGCGCTCAGCAAATGACGTGCTGACATGCTTGATGTTTGGATTGCCTTCGATCCGCTCTTTGTTCGCTCCGGTGCATTCGGCGGGGCTGTAACGGCCCTTTGCGCTGTCAGGGGAGGCGCCATAGAGCTTGATCAGCATGGCGTAGTCGATGTCGCCACCGAATGCACCTTGAACAGCCTCTAGATAGGCCCTGTGGCCATCGCTGGTCAGCTGGACGCGATTGGCGAGGCGGCGCGAAAGATCGTCCATGAAGCCCATCGCGTATTCGCTGTCGCGACCGCCGACCAGCCACGACATGACAAGCTTGGTGTCGGCATCGATGGCCGTCCATGTCCATGTGTCGCCAGCGCCTTCCGGGGCAGCCTTGGCCGTCGCGACGTTCTTCTGCTTGGCGTAGGTGAAGCTCCAGATTTCATCGACCTGCACTCGCTTGCTGGTCAGGTTGCGAAGGGTTTCATCCTGATACTGTGCGCAAATCGCGCCAGCGTCAGAGAGAAGTTTTGCCACCGTATTTTTGCTGGTACCCATGATGCGGGTAATCGAACGGATCGACTGACCTTCGCAGAGCATGTGAAGGATACCAGACCGGGCTTGGGCGTCCAACTTATTCATACTGACCATTATGCATAAGCGCTCTTGCTTTGCAACTATTATTACGCTATCCGGGATAAAGGGTATTGAGATTTTTTCTCCGGCGCTATATAAAAGGGACGTGAGGCATGGAGATCGAATTTGCCGATGATGACCTCGACAAACTGGACCATGATCCGAGTTTCGATGCGGGCTTTGGCCCTGACATTGTGCGTGGATTCTGCAAAGCGCTATGGGCATTGCGCGCTGCCGTCGACCAGCGGGACCTCTATCGCGGCGGACTCCGATTCGAGAAGCTTCAGGGGAGAAGGGGCCACCAACATTCGGTGCGGCTGACCAAGCAGTGGCGGCTCATCATTGAGATCGTCACCGACAACGAAGGCACCCGACTGCGGGTAATTGAAATAACGGATTATCACTGATGCCAAGGAATATGACCGATCGGACGCCAGCTTACACTTTCCCACCGGGCGAGTTCCTTAAGGACGCCTTGGATGAGTTGGGTTGGTCGCAGACAGAGTTTGCGGAGATCATCGGCCGCAAGGCCAATGTGGTGAATGAGATCATCATGGGTAAGCGCTCGATCACGCCAGACACGGCGCGAGAGATCGCTGCGGCGCTGGATACGACTCCGCAGTATTGGTTGAATTTGGAATCCGCTTATCAGCTGGCGAAAACGTCGCCGGCTGACGAGCGGATCGCTCGCGAGGCGGAGATGCGGAAGCGCTTTCCCGTCCGAGATTTGGCGAAGCGTGGCTGGCTTCCGCAGCGGCCCGGCGAGAGTATGGAAGCATCGGTTTGCCGCTTCTTCGGAATCGCTTCGATTGGCGATCCTATCACCGGATCGTTCGCCGCATGGAGGAAGAACAACGAAGATGTTTCCACTATCCAACTGGCTTGGCTTATCCGCGTAAAGCGCCTTGCGGAAGCGATGGTCGTGCCGAAGTTCTCGGAAACGCTACTGCGCGACGCGCTTGTCCAGCTTGAAGCCTTGATGGTTGACCCGGAAGAGGTCCGCCATGTCCCGCGCATCTTGCATGACTGTGGTGTGCGGTTTTTGGTTGTCGAACCGCTTCCCGGCTCGCGTATTGATGGGGTGTGTTTCTGGCTGGACAAAAACAGGTCGCCGGTCATTGCCCTGTCGCTTAAGGGTGGCGACCAGATCGACCGCTTTTGGTTTAATCTGCGGCATGAGATCGAGCACATTCTCAGGCTTGAAGGTCGCGATAATCCGGTCATCGACAACTTCGAAGATGACGACCGACTTACAGACGAATCCGAACGTGCAGCCGATGCGGCGGCGGCGGATTTCTGTGTGCCGAGACTGAAGATGGAAAGCTTCATTCGTCGGCATGACCCGATCTATTCCAAACCAGGGTTGATCGGTTTTTCGAAACTAGTGAAGCGCCATCCCGGCATCGTGGCCGGGCAAATACAAAAGCACCTCAACAGATGGGACTTATTCAAGCAGTACCAAGCCAAGGTGCGGCATGTCCTCATACGTACGGCGATGACCGATGGGTATGGGGTGACACCGCATCTGAAGGAGATTTGAAGCATGACTTACAGTAAGCAGATGCAGAAAATCGTTGCAGAGTACCGCATGTCCGGCGAGCCGTGGCCGGCAGGCACCAGAACAATGGCCGCTTGGGCTATCCGAACCGGACGATGGGAATTGCCGGAGTCGGCAGCAATCTCCAAATGCGCCGAAGATTTGCAGTCGGCCATGCGCGAAGATTACATCACCGACAAGCGCGGAAGAAAGGTTCGCAAACTGCATCCCGCCACGACCAAGTCAGGCGGAATGCAGATGGTTCTGTGGGACGATATTCGAACCGCCCCACGACACCATATGCAGATGTCGTTCCAGCAGCGCCGTCGCGGGATCGTCGGTGACGTTCGGCAGTTGAAGATCGATGTCGATAGCTACAATGATGCGAGGTCGGACGAAGAGCCTATCCAGATGGATTTCGACTTCACGATGGACTTGGCGGAAATCGAGGCAGCAGAAGCTGCCTAGTCGTCGCGCTTTCTCCAACGGGCCGATGCAGCTAGCCTTGCTGCATCGGCCCTTTCTTCTGCCGACATGCGGTCAGCCCGTACGCGGCCACCGATCTTACCGCCACGTCGCCCTAGCTCCACAGCGGCCTTGTTCTTATGATCTTCTTTGGCCGGCGCTTCGCCAGTCGCGATGTCAACAATCGACCTTGCCAACTGGTTAGGATCGCGCGGGCGCTTGGGCTTAGGTCCGGTTGGCATACTGGTATCCTTCTAGCCTGCGCAAATCCGCCTCGATTTCCTTAAGAATTTTCTTTCGCTTGGCGATCTCCTTAGCGTCGGCAGGCTTTAGGTCCATGCCTTCCACCCGCTCGATGCTATGGCGGACCGTGTCGCGCAACCAAGTCATTTCCTTAATGACGTCGAACATGCCAGTTCCTCATGCTTCGCGTTGAGCATATATAGGAGTTCGGCCTATCGTGCGACAGTCGGTTGACGTCGATTGACGGCATGGCAAATTTCAAACTGACCCACTACCACGCGTTTGCGGTGGATCGCCACGCGCGACAAGGTGATCGAGGCCGCCATGGCGGTCGGCGCACCACTTCGTCATGAATCTAACCGGCGGGTATGAAGCCCGGACCGAACAGGAGCTGCAGATCATTGAGGAGAGTTTCCTTTCGGGCGAGACCGTGACGTCTGTCGCCAGACGACGGGGCGTGCGCCGGCGAGCCTCGGCGTGGCGCGCCGAAGCGGTGCCGTACGCCGTTCGGCGGCCTTGTTTGTTGAGAATGCCGGCGATGACGGCGTCGGGGTATGCGGCGCCAGCCCCCGCAGCAGCACCAGCGTATGCTCGTCCGTACGACGAGGAGCGGGCCAGCGGGCCGACGCACATATCTATCTTGAACGCTCCGGCTGGCCCCCGGTCTGGACAGATTCCCGAAAATTGGCGCGATCGAAGCTTTTGAGCGGTGTTCGCTATAACCTTCACATCAATCACCGCGCCAATCCGTCAGGCGCGAGGCTCGCGCGGGCAAGTGGATGTTGAATTTAGTTAATCCTCCGGGGAATCAGCAAAAGCGCCGGCAGCAACAGCAGCAAAAGTGAGCCAGAGCCACATCTCGGTGGAAACCGCCGGTCAGCTCTCGTCGAAATTCGACAGCAATGTCTTCAACCAGCTCTCTTTCGTATCCCCGGCACGAAGATTACCCTCCAGCACAAGCTCGGGGACGTTTTCAATTATCGCACTGAATTGCCGACCAATATTTGCGATCACCCCATTTTTGTCTTGCTTGTCAAGAAGCTCTACAAGCTGTCTCATATCACTTATAATACATGATAGACGCTCCGGCCGTTGCAAATCCAAAAGACGTACATATCTCGTTCGGATGTTGAACTCATGAACGAGATCCAGCATTTTTCCATTGTTTCCACCCTCTGCGATCTTCTCATAAAATACCTCGAGGAACTCCCCAAACAAAATACAGTCGTTAGAGCTGGGGATCGTAGGAAGCGTTGACCACAGCTTGGAATGCTCATCTGGGCCTTGCCTGAAAACACCCTGAAGTATTGCGTTGGCAACACCATACTCATCTGATAATTGCTTTGTATCCAGCTTTCTTGTGTAGTAGCCATTGCGAGGAGATCCGACGATGTACTTTTCGGTTTCGATCTGAATCAATGCCTCGCGTAACGGGGTAACGCTCGTTTTCAGAGTAACGCTGATTAGACGGGGGTCGAGTCGCGTATCGGGGGGTACCTTAAAATCGACGATAAGCTTCTTCAATGCTTTATAGAGTCGATTGGCCTTGGACCGATCCCACCCTGGTGTATCTTCGTGCTGCCTATACATGCCTTCTCCTGGGAGAATGGTTTCTGCTATTCAAAGAAGCTTGGGCTGCAGCCCCACTCCTGGTGTCCCTCGCCCGCCCGATCTGCCCTTACAACCCGGGGGAGCCGGTTAGATGGGGCTGATCCTCGTGCGCGCAAGTGACATTTTTGCCCCCCGGGGGCATTTGAACCTCGCCGCCACATCAAACGGTGAGCCAAAGCGGCCGCTTTAAAGCTGGCCTCACCGACTTCGCCATGCCATCGGTATCGTTCTTGTTTCGTTAAGTTTCGCTGAAGGCGCACCAGAACCTGGTCGTCACCGGCCAGACCGGGATCGAAAGTCATGGCTGGCCTGTGCCTTCGACCGTCAGGCGGCACGGCTCGATCATTCCGTGCTCTACCTGCGCGTTTTACGGCTCTCCGAGGGCCTGGCGTTCGCCCGCATTGATGGCCGCTGCCGCCGCCTCATCTACAAGCTCACGCGCGTGCGGCTCCTCATCCTCGACGACTTCGGAACGCACTCCCTCTTGGGGAGCAGCACTTCCATCTGTTCGAACTCCTCGAGAAACGCTATCGGCGCAAACCACCCTGATCACCGCCTGTGGCCAGATGGCATCATCGCCGAGCTAAATATCAGGGGCCGCGGCCATTCTCGACAGGCTCGCTCAGAACGCCCACCGCAGCGCTCCAGTGCGAAAGCAAAGCCGCTACGTCTCCTAGTGCGCGTCGCAGCCTCACTTTGCCAGAGCGCCGCCTCTATTCACTTCCCATGTATCTTAGTGAACAAATGTCCGCCTACTAAGCATCACGTCGTTCGCTGCCTGCAGTGCCTGCCCGTCACCTTCCGCCCTTCATTGTGGAGAATCTGATCCAAATGGCCAGCCGAGGTGTTCATGGGGCGCGCGATTGCGGGTAATCCTCTGCGCTCCACTCGTGATTATTGCACGTCCGATAGCCAAGGCAATTCTGGGCAACGCTGACATTTCCGCAAACACGCGCCGCACGATTTCCTCGGCGATCCGCTCCGGGGATCGACGTGGGCTCGTCTTCGGCCGGTACGAACGATGCCATGCCGGCGAGGCATTCGCGCAGCATGCGCCACGACCTTCGCCGCAGCGGGAACTGGCTTCATGTACATGCGCGAATTAGCCCTAAAGAAGATTGAGCGCGCGATCAAAATCATCGTTGCCACCAGACGCGGGCACCAAGCGCTAGATTCCTTCCACCGTCATGAGTGCTGACAACGGCCTTTGGCGTAGAAATTGGCCCGCCACTCGATCGGCGATCGAGGCACTTGGACTGCGGATATCAGGTGCAAGAGGCGGACTTGACGCTCTGACGGGCCGCATTTTTGCCTGGACGCGCCGGCGCGTCTGGAACGACCCGATCGCGAACGACGTGTGGCAGCGCTTCGATCGGGTCGACCTTGCGCCGGCCGATGCGGTCTGATCCTGTAAGCTCAGGCGCCCTCGACCAACGCGCGCCGGGCATGGTGTTGCCGGTCGTTGTGATGCGGCCCGCGCCAGACGGTCTCGCCACTCGATTGCTCGCCAGGGACCAGGCCGAAGTAGGCCATGAGCCGGCGTGGATTGAAGAAGCGGGTGAAGTCGCCGACTTCCGCGACCAGCACCACGGCAATGGCTGACGCGATACCGCGTATTGCCTACAGGCATCACCCACCGGGCGCCGGTTCGTTCCGGGATCGGGCTGAGTATCTGTTCCTGGACCTGCTGCAGGCGCCGTTCCGCATCCATGACGGCATCGACGTAGTCCTGAATCCGACCTGCTGAGCGGGATGTTCGAAGGCCAATGTCAAAGCCATCGGCAGTAAGCCATTCGCCAGGCCGCCCCACGCTCTTGCTTATGCCCGTGACGCAGCAGAAATCGCGAAGACGTTCATGCGCTCGCGTCAATATCTGTCGCACGACGGGGCTACACAGGCGATCAGGTCGCGCATGGCTCTTCGTGATCGTTATGGGCACCCAGACGGGGGGGTCAACTCTCCGGCCCGATTGCGGCGGGCGAGCATGGTGGCATCGCGACGGTTTATCTTCACCCGATCGGCCGGCCGCCTCGGAATCAGCGATGACGCCACCACGTCGCAGCGATGACTCAGGCTTGTGAGTTGGCGATAACGGCCATAACCGCACGCGCCGGTCTCATAGCCAAACGCCAGCGGCTTGCCGGAATACCCAGACGGTTGCAGAGCTTTTTGATGCATCAGTGTCATTGGGAATCTCGCCGAATATTCCAGCGATCCGCCGCGTCAGCTCGCTGCCACCGCGATCGAAATCCGCTCCTTGTGAATATCCACATAGGGCCCGCCTCTTGTGCATGAGGCACTGCGCCGGCCAGCTGGCTTAACCCTCGGCCGTTGCTTATCGGATGACGCCCCCCCTCAGGCCCAGCAGTCATAAGGAGTACGTGGAGTCGCCGCGGCTCCCGACACCGTCACATCAATCCAGAAATTGAACAATAAGTTGGACTATATTATTAAATATATGTTAGTATACCTCTTCACCTGTGGGCGACATGCCCGATTGCATCATGTTCCCGCAAAATACTGGGATATATTCGGAAATATACTTATATTCTCTTGCCTTCTAACTGGCACAAACCTATCTGGTGCAAATGCCGGTTCTACTGATCCAGGCATTCCACTCGACCAACATTCAAAGGAATATGTTTATGGCCGAACCTGAACCCTCTGCGTGGCAGAAACTTCGTCACCATTTCTCCCGCGCTCCGAAGTCGAAGAACTGGGGCAAGCGCATCGCAATCGGCGGCATTGCGGTCGTCACGCTTGCCAGCGTCGGCGTCTCTGGCGCGCTCAGCCAGGGTTACGGACGCGTGCAGCGCTTCGACGTCGGCGGCGGCCACGCCGGACCCGACATGCACATGCAGACCAGCCTCCGCCATGGGACGGGCTACTGCGCGCATGACTTAGAGTCCAAGCTCGCTGATCTTGACATCACGCCCGAGCAGGAAGAAGAGTTGGCGGCGATCACCGACGAGGTCCATAACCATATGCGCCTCATCGAGCAGGGCTTAATCCAGGCGCACAATGATCTCGCCGAGCTGCTCAACGCGCCAACCCTCGACCCCGACGCAGTGGAGGAGGTGCGCGCCGAGATTGTCGAGTGGGCCGGCGAGGCTTTGCGCGCGCTGACGACCGATCTGCTGGATGCCACCGAGGTGTTGACGGCCGAGCAGCTTGAGCAGTTGCTCGACGATTTCGAGGATCTCGAAGATCGCGGATAAGCTCTATACGAGCACAGGTTCGAATCGGAGCTGACAAACGAGCATGGCGGACCAGGTCCTCATCGTCGATGAGGACAGGCGCCTGTCCGCCATGCTCGCGGAATATCTGACGGGTTACGGGTTTCGTGTACTAACGGCGGACACGGCGGGGTGGGCATTGCCGACATCGCGCGGCAGTACGCCCCAAGCCGTAATTCTCGATGTCAGGCTGCCTGACATGGACGGCTTAGAGGCGCTCAAGCGCAGCCGCGCGAACTCCGACGTGCCGGTTCTGATGCTGACGGCGCGGGCCGACGAAACCGACCGCATCGGGGCTGGAAACAGGCCCGGGCGATATTGGAGGCGCAGGCCAAGTAGACCTGTGGAAGGTTGTAACTCTCATCTGCATCCTGAAACGCCCACCTCAGAAGGGAAAGCTGATCCGAACCCTCATGCGGCGGGGCGATCAGGATGAGATTCGACCTGTCTCCCAAATAGTCTCGCCATAGAGCGCTCAAGCTCAACCTGCAACGCGAATAGTTTTCGACAGAATCGGAAAATAAGGCAAACATGTGATGCAACGACTGTTACTGACATCTGTGGCGCTTTGTGGCCTGACGGCGGGCGCTACCGCCACAGTGCCGGTGAACGCCGAGTCCGCGTCTATAGCCTGGGCAGGTCTATAGCCTGGGCAGCGGCCCCTCCAGTTTTTTCCTTCGAAGGTGGCCAGCGCTATTTCTACAGTACCGGCAAAACATCGAAGGACCTTTACAATCATGAAGGCACGTCACTGCTCTCGCGGCTTACCTATGACGATTTAGACGCGTATTCAATTGAAGTCTTCTTCAACGCGATCCACAATCCGACTGGCATTTTCGTCAAGGGCCTCGTCGGTGCGGGCTGGATTACCTAGGTTCTCTCGTCGACGAGGACTTCAAAAACGGCTTCTCATAATGCGGATAGAGTTGCGTGTACCGCGCCAATGCAAACAAGGCGGTTCAAAACATCCGAAAGTCGGCTTCTGTTACTACATTGTCAGCTATTAGACATCGCCGAAGACGCCGGCCGACAATCCCAGCGAAGAGAGGGGCCGAGTCGTTCTCGGCATCAACCTGGCCCGTGAACAGGTACCAGCCCACACATCGTAACCAAGGTGACGGCGGCTACACGGAACGTTGGCAGCCTGACGTATCGCGCGGACTAGCACGCCGGCACGAACAAGGGTCTGGCCCGGATACGCCGCCCCATAAACGTTGATCTCATCAATGCGCTACGGAGCTCAGCATTCCTCGGAGAGCCGGTCGAGGGCGGGGAGTTCCCGCGAAAGACGACCGACATAATCGCGCAATTCCTCCTTCGGCACTTCTGAGCTCAGGTTTTCATGCATGGCCACAAGACCGCACATGCTCGACAGCGCATTGCTGAATGTCGTTGGAGCGATCGGATACCGAGCAGGGGCGTGCCGGCTTGTGCCATTTCTCCGAGCCGGTGCCCCCGGCATGAACAGCCTCGGTAGATGAACAACAGATCAGCTCCCGACAGTCTGGTCCGACGAACTATTCGACGCAAATCAGCAGCACTTCCGTACCGCTGGTCGCTAATGTCAGGCTTGCCCTTGGCAAGTTGTGGCGGGCGGAGGAGCTATCATGAAGACTGGTGAGACTCATAGCAAAGCAGCGTACGCCAAATCCCGGAACCAGTCGGTGTTTTCAGATGAAGACGCCTTGCTCTCTAGAAAAGGTAGAAGCCAGATTGAAGTCGAAAATGCTTCTGCAAGCGCGTGCGGCAGATAACGATCCACGCGCGACCTTTTGCGACCGGTGGATCAATGATCGAGGCCTGCTTCTTGACGATGATGCCATTGATATCGCCAAGGCAGCGTACCTAGCTTTTTTTCAGCAAGAACAACTCGTATCCGCCGATTATGAGGTTCGAGCACGAGCTGGTGACCATGGCACTCGAGTTGTTTCACGCGAGGCCAGAAGCCGTTAGAAGCTTTATTGCATCGGGTTGGAGGGCGTCGAGCATGGCGGCGGCGGGCTTGCCTTCATGTGCCTGTCCGGCCGTCGGGACAAGGTCGATCGCCCGGCCTTCGGCATCGACGAGCGCGGGGATCTTGGTCGTGAGCCCGCCGCGGGAACGTCCCATGCAGCCATCGTCAGCGCCCCCCTTTTTTGCCGTGGCAGCGTGCAGGTGAACGCGGACACAGGAGCTGTCGATCATGATGATCTCGCCGTCAGATGCCTTGGAAACCGCCGCCAGAAGCCGATCCCAGGCCCCGGTTTTGCGCCATCGCACGAACCGGTTGTAGAAGGTGGTGTAGGGGTCATAGCGTTCCGGCACATCGGCCTAGGGTGAGCCGGTGCGGAAGCGCCACAGGATGCCGTTGAGCACCTTGCGGTGGTCAACGCGTGCCACAGCGCGGACCTTGGCGGGGAGATGAGGCGCGATGATGCCCCATTCAAAATCGCTCAATTCATACCGACGCATCAAAGCCTCCAAAAGAAGCCCTGAATCAGACTTACATCAGCACGATACCCAGTTTATGAGTGGCCTAGCGCTGTCGAACAGCCGATCGGCGCGTTGAGGCGCCAAGGGCTGCTGACCGGCAGTTGCCAGCAACCAAATGCTGAAGGTGGCGTGCGGGTCGCCGTCACGAGAGGACGCAGACGGCAAGCTTGGCTCGGGTGGCTTGCTCAACAGAGCGCTGGGGCTCCGTGTCCACCATCTTCTAGATCACGCGGCAGACCTGATCATTCATCGCGCGGATGCCTCATATCCAAACAATCTAATTTACCGGTCCCGCATCATAGCGCATAGCGCGACATCGAACCCACGGCTTTTTCTCAGCCGTTTTCAGCGGGTGCTCTACTGGCACCTCGACAAGGATCTACTATGCGTATTTGCGGTATTAAGCTGACGCACGACGGCGGGATTGCTGTCGTGGAAGACGGCAGATTAATCTTTTGCGTCGAGCAGGAGAAGCTTGAAAATAACCCACGGTACCAACATATCGAGCGGCTTGAGACGGTCGTAGCTGTTCTGGCTGAAAACGGGCTGGCTCCGGGCGATATCGACCGGTTCGTCATTGACGGATGGGACGGTGAGATCCAGTCGGAATTCCATGTTTTGAGCAAGGGCTCCCCGATCACTCTCAACGGCGCGCCATATGTGGAGTGGGACGCCGAAAACCCACTGAAGGCCTATGAAGGTTCCGGTCTCGTCCTCGACAATGGGGTATTTTCCTACGAAAGCTACCCGCATGTTCTTGGGCACGTGGCTTCTGCATACTGCACCAGTTCATTCGCGAAAGCAGAAGAACCGGCGCTTTGTCTGGTATGGGACGGCTGCATTTTTCCGCGGCTTTACTACGTCGAGCCAAGTGGAGTGAGATTTGTTGGCAGCCTGTTTCCGATGATAGGCCATGCCTATGCCGCCGCCGGTCAACATTTCGGTCCTTACAGGCAAGAACTGCGGGCTGGCTGGAATCTGGGCATCGCCGGCAAGTTGATGGCTTATATCGCGCTTGGAGTAGTCCGTGAACACATCGTGAATGTATTTCAGGAGCTTTACGATGACCGTTTCGCCGGGGATACGGACCACGCGTCGGAATACAGGAACAACACCCACAGCGAAGAGGCGCTGCTCACTGCTGTACACAACTTCTTCGATGCTAGCGCCTCGGCACTAATTTCCGAAACTCCCGAGGACATACTTGCTTCTTTCCATGCCTTCGTAGAGCGTCTTCTCGTCCGGGAACTGAAAAGCGCACTGCGTCGGTACTTGGTTCCGGAAACCCGAAACCTGTGCATCGCCGGCGGATGCGGGCTGAATATCAAATGGAATAGCGCCCTTCGGGCGAGCGGTTTATTCGACGCAGTCTGGGTACCTCCGTTTCCAAACGACAGCGGATCGGCGATTGGTGCCGCTTGCTGCGCGCTGTCCGCCGACAAAGGTTTCGTGCATCTTGACTGGTCAGTCTACAGCGGGCCGAATGTGGGCCGTGGCAAGATTCCCCCCGGTTGGCAATCTGCTGCTTTCAGCCTGAAAGATCTTGCCGGTTTGCTCGCCGACAACAAGCCTGTGGTGTTCCTTGCAGGCCGCGCAGAGCTTGGTCCGCGTGCCTTGGGAGGCAGAAGCATTCTGGCGGCTGCAACTTCGCCGGAAATGAAGGACCATCTCAACAAGATCAAATTGCGAGAGCACTTCCGGCCGGTAGCGCCAATATGCTTGGAGGATCGTGCACCTGACATGTTTGACCCCGGCACGCCGGATCCTTACATGCTGTTCGACCACCGGACCCGTTCAGAGTGGAAAGAAATAATCCCGGCGGTCGTCCATCTCGACGGAACTGCGCGACTTCAGACGGTTTCAAGAGCTTCCGAACACCCAATTGCAGAACTTCTCATAGAGTACGAGAAACTCACGGGCATTTCGCTGCTCTGCAACACGAGTGCAAATCTCAATGGACGTGGTTTTTTTCCGGATGCTGCTGCCGCCTGTGAGTGGGGCTGCGTAGACCACGTTTGGTGCGATGGGTTGCTTTTGACCAAGACAAGTCAATTCGAGGGCTGACCGAGCCGCAGCCAAGGTTCCTGCATCGCCGGCGTGGAGCGCGGCTGCGACAATCATCGGGTCGCACATCCATGGAGCTGTTGCTCCTTGGCTGGCGTCGATCACCACATAAGGTCAAGGTGGGCACATAGGCTACCGTGCCGTCTCCTTCCTGAGCCGCCGGGGTGACATGCGACCGATCATTCCAACGTCGTAGTTGGCGTCATCGCAAAGTATCCGGCGGCCTGAATGGTCTAGATCACAGCCTCCTCGAGGAACGGTTCGTTGCACGAAATTCGCTCGTAGGAAAATGGCGACAGGTCCAGTGTCTGAAAACCGCCGCGGATGCATCAATAACGTTCAATGGAAGAAACTGACCGGTTAGGTTCGTTGCCTGCCATACCTCAGGGGTGAGCATCCGACGCCTCCCGATGCGCCGAAGGCCGACGGAAGCCACTTTAGCAACGTTGGACGGATGAACGAGGTTCGATATCCCGAAGCTTGCGCTTCCTCTTGGTTTCCGCACTCCTGACAAGATGCGACTTTCGCGTATTGCTTTGCGCTGGCAACAGTTCGGTTGGGCCAAAAGCCCGCCGCTGCGGTTGACTGGAAGCCGCCATTGACTGCCCCTGCGCCGCGACCGTCCTCGAGACGCGTGAGAACACTAGGCGCGCGATAGACACGCTACAGCCTTCATCGCCGCTGAGTTGGAGAGAGCAAAACTGCGCAGAGAACGGCTCCAAACCCGACAGTGACGCGCAAATCCTTTGCTGAAGAGCTTGAAAGTGACTCGCAACCGAGGATGCGCTCATCAGCATTGCTGCGGAGATGAAAGTGGGCGGTCGGAGGTCATTCAAATCGTGTTGCGCAAGTGGGAGCTCAAGCGGCTGTAGAAGCGAACACCCGGCTAAGGACACTGCACGATAACAGGCGTTTCGTGCTCCGCGATGCCAAACAGTTTCAATTCGACAATCCCCAGTTCGAATGCGACCGGGATGCCCTTTCCGGCACCAAGTGCTCGGTAGAAACCCGTGGCGAACGCGATCGCCGCTTCGTCACTGATCGTCGTGTGCATGCCGATGACGAAGGGGACATGCGGGGCAATCGCAAGAGCCTGGTTTTCAGAAAAGCAAGCGTTGAGCAGGACACACTGGACTTTCTCGCCCGCCGCCGCGAACAGCGCGGCCAACGCGTCGGGGTCGATTTCGTGGCTCGTCCCATCGGATGCTTCCACACAGATTGCACCATCAGCAGTACCGTGGCCGGAGAAGTGCACATAGGCCGGTTCGAGCTCAAGCAGTGCCCGCACCATGTCCTTGGCACGGACTGCTCCGCGTGTTTGGAGGTCAAACCGCTCGCGGTATCCTGCCATTGCCAGCTCTTCTCGAATGTCCCGCAATTCCCTGTCGAGCCGCAACCGTGTTCTGTCCGAGGGATTGGCCGCTAGAAAGAGTATCCGGAGCTTCGTAGCCGTCTCGACAGCTAGTCCGCTCAGAGAGGTCACATAGTCCATTGTACTGTCGGCCCAGAGCGCGATACCATCGAAGAAATCGGCTTCTGCGCGTTCGTAGCGACGCTGCGCTTCCTCCGTCCCGAAATGTTCACGTGAGACAGGCGGGTTGCGCGAATCTCTGATCGCCTGCGCGAACTCACGGCACCCCTTCCACTGCTGGCTGGGATCCCCTCCGGTTACCCGTCTGGCCTTCTCCCGCACAAGGCTTTCAATCAGCTCGACCTCCGCGTCCCTGGGCCATTCTTCGGGCGTGATACCAGTGTCTTCCTTACGGTAGTGTCCAGCGGTACGCTTCGCCCTGGCCTTGAGCGAGCCAATAAGGCTTTTTAGCCCACTTCCGTTCGCGTCGATTTCCATCTTAGCCACGCTAATCCCCAATGCAGCGCCGTGCCGAGCAATGTACCCGTCGTGAGGCGCGAGCTTCACCTTAAAGCGAGCTGTGTTCGCCTGAACCGATTCGAGCCGAGGTCTCTTGCGATCCGCTGCCGCCACCACCTGCCGATGGGATCGCTGGGATCTTCTCGGCGGAGGTGCGCTTCCTAGCCCCAATGCCGCTGCCCGCTCGACCGCTGTTCGGTCGCCACGACTCGACCATACGTCGCCTCGTGGGTCGACAATTGGTAGGCAAGTTCATACGGTTTAGCTTCGAGTTCAAGAGCAGTGATGGAGAATTGCATGAATCAGCCAACTCTGCCGCCCTCTGAGCAGGAATTACTTGAACTTTGTCCTCAGAAACGCGAGCCAGGGAAGCGAGGAGGCCTAGGTCCGATGTTTCAGGCGCCACTGTTTGATTGCCCCCGGACAGCCCTTGCTCTTGGCTCGACCGCACCCATTCTGATTTCGGAGTAGACAATGTCGCGCATCGATAGCCTGCGCAGCGAACTCGCTCGGCTTAAGCAATCGGAAGGGCGGCTTCGGAAGGAACTCGCCGGGCACGAGGCAACAGTTGCTGTGGCGCGGAAAGATGCCGGTTCGAAGCGTCAGTCGGCGGCGCGGTCCCGCAATGCGTCGTCGATCAATTCCTATCTCCGCTCGGCTGTGTCACTCGACCACAAGGCCACCGAAAGCGGTAAGAAGGCTGCCGCGGTCGCCGAGAAAATCGGTCGCAACGCCAAGGACCAAGCGAGCAAGCAGGCAGCGATCGCTAGCGCGGAAGAAGACCTGCGCAAGGAACGCGAGCGCGCCGACAAGAAGCGCCGACGTGAGGAACTCACTCACGCGCGTCAGGTTCACGGGCTCCTGCAGTCGGCCCCGCATCTCGCGCGTATCCCCGAGCCCAAACCCGAACGGCTCCGAGTCCTCTACGTCACAGCCAATCCCGAAGCGACCGAACGCATCTACCAGCGCGACGACGGGTCAGTCGTCGAGGAGGGCCGGTGGCTCCAGACCGACCGTGAGGTGCGGGACGTTCGCAAGGCACTCAAGAGTGCGCTGCATCGCGATCTCATCGATCTCGAGCATCTTCCGGCAGCGACGTTCGCCGATCTGATCGATGGGACAAACGAACGACGTCCGCATGTTATCCATTTTTCGGGTCATGCCGCCGAGGGCGCCTTGCTATTTGACGACGGGCTTGTCCACAGTACTCAAGCACGACCGATACCGCTGCAGTGGATTGCCGATCTGCTGGCGGCAACGACAACGCCACCGATTCTCGTTGTCCTCAATGCGTGCGACAGTCTCGTCGGCGCCGAAGCGCTGCTCGAAACGGTCGCTGTTATTATCGGAATGCGTGGTGAAGTCGGGGATATTGGCGCCAGGGTATTCGCAGTGCGTTTTTATGCAGCGATCGCTGAGGGGCAGCCGGCGGGGATGGCTTTGCAGCAGGCCAGACTTGGCCTCAAGGACGCTTTGCTGCTGGACGACGCCTCCTTGCTCGAGTCGTTGTCACGATCGGGGACAGACCTTGATCAGGTTGTGTTGGTGAAGGGGCAAACGCCCGCCGCCTGAGACTGATAGTTCGTGCCGGCGCGTCCGGACCAAAATGGAACTGGGGGACTGATGAGTAGCGACGACAACGCTGAACGCGACAAGGGTCTCGTCTTTGTGGATACCGCTTTCGACCGACGGCCCGCGACCCATGTGATGATCATTGGCGTCGGCGCGTTTCAGAGCAAGAAGCTGAAGCCGGTTACTTCACCGCCGATCTCGGCACGCGCTATCGCCGACTGGTTTCTCGATCAGAAGGCCGGATTCACCAACCCGGAGCGGCCGCTCGGGAGCCTTGCACTGGCCCTCTCTGAAACGCCCCCTGGGCAGGCTGGCGCCCAATATGCAAGCGTAACCGTGCCACGAGCGACGTTTGCCGAGGTGAAGGCTGCAGTGAAGGACTGGGTCAAGCGGGCCAATACGCACAAGGACAACGTGATGGTGCTGTTCCTTTCAAGCCACGGCGAGAGCTTCGGTCGGAGGACAGCCTTCTTACTTGAAGACTACGACACAGACCCGCTTGAGCAGACCGCCGGAATGACCGAGATCGAGCAGTTCATTACAGCGCTCGAGAACGCTGTGCCGACGTCGCAGCTGTTATTGTTCGATTGCTGCCGTTTGAAGACCTCGTTGGGGCTGCCTGCCGAAGAGGAGTTCGGCACCAAGCTGATCTCGCTTTCACGAGCGCGGGACGACCACGGTGGAACGCGCCACCAATGGGCGCTCTGCTCAACTAGCCTCTATGAGGAGGCCGACGGTCGGCGCGATAAGACAACTGTCTTCACCGACAGTTTGCTCCGAGCGCTCAACGGTGCCGCGGCCGACGTGTCGGGGGCTCGCTGGCCGGTTCGACCCGGCATTCTCGTTGACCGGCTCACTCAGTTTCTAAGGCTCTTTGCTCGACCAGACGGGTCGTTGCAGACGCCGGCGGGCCGAGCCGCTGGAAGCTTTGCGATCACCTATCCTGGCGGCCTTGATCGGGTGAAAACCTATGTCAGTCTTTCCGATCGAGCCCGATGGCCACGCTGTCGCACCGTCATCTCAGACCATCGGGAGGTCGTATCTACGAAAACTGCGGGCGAGGCCGCGCCCTTCTTCGCGGAGTTTGACCTCGAAGAACTGAAGACAGTGACGATTTCAATTGATCGGGACGGCAAGGCTCTTGGGTCAGAGATACTTACCCCTCGCGCTCCCGTGGCATTCGTCGAAATCGGAGCGGTACCGACCGTCGAAACCGCCTCGCCAGTCCCGCGTCGCGGCCCCAGCGCCGAATTGGTTTTTGAGTTTACTGCCGCAGCGGAGGTAGGGGCCGGCTTCGTCGTCGCATTGTCGCGGCGCGACGGCAACAACCCCGGTCCACTGAAACCAGTAGTCGGCGGCACTCGCGAAAAGCTGCGCCTTGACGTCGAGCCGGGTGCCTACAGCGCCGTCATTACGCTTCCCGACGGGACGAGCGTCAGCAGGGAACTCCAAGCCGAGCAAGGCGCGAGTGTCCATAGCCTGATTGTCAGCGGCCCTTCCCTGCATGAATGGCTGGGGTATGCGACCTTAGCCGGCGCGCTTCTTGCCAGCACCTCAATATCCCAGGGGCCAGACGCGGTCAGCGCACCTCGATTTCCACAGCAGCCTCTCAATCCTAGAGGACCGACGGTCACCAGTGTCGCCCGTTCAATGCCGGCCCCCTCGTTCTCCGAACTCGTCGGGGTAATGGCCAAGCCGCGCGACGCAGCCCGCCTAGGTGCGGCAGGCCCGCGAACACCCGCCTTGCGGGAGGCAGCGGGCGACCGGGACTTTCTTCGCTTTGATGTGCCCGAGCACAATCCTCTGGTCTTCGAAGACGCCTACACGCAGCGCCGCGGGCCGCTCTGGGCCGTCCTTGGATTCGGTACCCGCATCGAAGCGGCCTTTGTGCCGCAGTTGGGCCGGCCGAGCGACCCAAACGAATGGTCCGCTCACCTAATCGTCGCCGCCGCTCCAGCAGAAGGGCGAGCCGCGACGTCGGGCATCGTCGAGTCATACCGATGGTCCGGCCTGCTGGCGTTCCTCGCTTCGCGCGACTTTGAGCGTGGCTCCGAGGTTCTCAAGGTCATGCAAGGAGAGGTCCGCGAGGCCGTCCGCAGCAAGATGACCAACCCGCTAGCGGCCGTGGCGGGTGCTCTAATCGCAGTGGGAGCCGGAGCATCGGAGCTTGTGCCACGGCAATGGCTCGAGAACATCACCAACCGGTTTCCGCAAATCCCCGACGGGCCTATTATCCTGGCGCGTCGCCTGATGACCGAGAGGTCGCCCGACTTCGATCGCATCTCCGAATTGCTCGAACAAGGGTTCAGCCGCGGCGTGCCATTTTTCTCGCTCACCTGCGACTGGCTGGCCCGCGGTCTTGAATCGGTTCCTGGGTCGCAGGAGGAGTCTTCACAGGAGCGAGGGCTGGTCCGACGGGTCGCGGCTCGCGTCGATCCGCAACAGGCCTTCACAGTGGTCAAGCTTACTCCATGAGGTAGCTCAATGTTCACACTCACCATGAATCCGGCGTCTGAGGGCGATGCGCTTGTCCTCGCCTGGGGCGATGAGGACCATTCGTATCACGCCCTGGTCGATCTCGGCCGCACAAAGGACTACGGCACTGCCCGGCCTGCGCTAAAGGAGATGAGCAACTGCGAACTCTTCGTAATCAGCCACATCGATGCCGATCACATCGAAGGAGCCATGCCTTTGGTGCGCGAGGCCGCGGCGCCGTTCAATCCCAAAGAGGTGTGGTTCAATGCCTACCATCACCTTGTCGAAGCGCGCGACCGCATTACAGCGGGTCTCGAAACCGAGCCGCTCAACGCCGAGCAGGGCGAAAAGCTTTCGTCCGGCATCGATAAGTTCAATTGGAAATGGAACTCCCGCTTCGCCAGCCGCATAGCCTCACGTGGGAGCCCGGAGGCAAGTGGCGAAATTAGCTTCGCCGGGCTCGCGATTCGCCTACTCTCGCCCAACGATGCAGATCTTGCCGCGCTGATCCCGCGTTGGATGGACGAACTTGAAGCCAATGGACTCCGCCCATTCGACCCTGACCACGGAATGGGCGAACCTGGCTCAGATCGCGAGCCCTTGTCCGGGCTGGACGTCGAGCAACTCGCCTCCAAACGCTTCAAGGAAGACACCGCCGCGCCTAATCGCAGCAGCATCGCCTTCATTGCCGAGTTCGGCGGTCGCCGCGTCCTTTTGGGCGCCGATGCCCATCCGGGCATCATGGAGCGCGCTTTGCGGGAGCTCGGAGCGAGCGAGGCCGAACCCTATCCCCTCGCTTGCTTCAAAGTCTCCCATCACGGCAGCAAGGCCAATACCTCGCCAGAGATTCTTAGGATTCTCGATTGCACGGCATTCGCCTTTTCGACGGATGGCTCGCGCCACAACCACCCCGATCCCGAAACTATCGCAAGAATCCTTGTGAATGACCCGGTGCGTCAAAAGGTTCTGTATTTCAATTATGCGCAAGAGAACACCACGATCTGGAACGACCCCGAGACAATGCGCCGCTTCAATTACCACTGCGTGTTTCCTGCCCAAGGCGAGCAGGGCTTGGTCATTTCTATCTGAGGGGAGTGGTCGCGTTCTCTTCCTCAGGGCAAAATCTGGGCACGGTCATCGGTCTTGTGATGACCATTACATGCCATGTTGCCGCATCGCGATCTGTTGGCCAAATGAGGTTGGAGCGGGCGTGAAAAAGCCATCGCAACCCCTGCCTTCCTATCGACCGCAGCCATACGAAGGCTGTTCAGGACCCAGTGATAGCAAGTTCCTCGTGCAATGCGGCGTACAACATATTCCCTCTCGCGTTCAACAAGGATACGAGTTCGGCTTCGGTTGCATGTTCGACTTGCTCTCGACTTCCATATCCGTTTCTCCACAACTCGAGGATTTCGCCGCGCGCTAAGACGATAGGTAATTCAGTCAAGGAGAAGGCTGCGCCGGGTATTCCAAGGTCAAGGCGTTTAAGCAAAGTACTCACCTCATCCGGATCATCAGCTCGACCAAGAACGATCGCAGCTATTCGGAGCACCGAGTCCAACAGGAAGCGGGTACCGTCAGCAAAACCCCTTATGTCGCCATGACGAATGGGCGAAAACGGATTGGTGGTGTAGCCAGTCTCAATATCCGTGATTGTAACGCCTTCG
Source organism: Mesorhizobium australicum WSM2073 (assembly GCF_000230995.2). Taxonomy (NCBI): domain Bacteria; kingdom Pseudomonadati; phylum Pseudomonadota; class Alphaproteobacteria; order Hyphomicrobiales; family Phyllobacteriaceae; genus Mesorhizobium; species Mesorhizobium australicum. The sequence continues at coordinate 6,032,886 of NC_019973.1, forward strand.
ATCCAGTCCGAAACGATGAGCGCACGTTTGCAGCGACCGTAATATTTCACATCGCTTTCCGCACGATGCCATAGGGCACGCGCCACATGTTGGCCAAAGCGTTGCGAAACTTGTTGCTGCCGTTGCGGCTCACCGCGTCTTGTTTGAGGCGTGTAGTCTTCATCGCGTTCGGGCAGTGCTTCCAATAAAACGAGAACCGTCTCTAGCCCTATCGAATCCGGCGGCAATTGGCGTAGCAGCTCAACAGCCTGCATACTGGATTCCAAGCTGAGGGGTGACTCGCCGCAGGCGCGCCCTAGAGGCGTTAGCCTCAGCCTTCCATCGCGCTCATCAATCAACCCATCGTGCTGCATCCTCGTCATCAAATTGAGGAGCCGGGTTGACATGCTGCCGCGCCAGGCGGGATCTCTCAGCGAGGCAACAAATCCTCCATAGGTGTTTGCCACCAGATCGACAACCGCATTGCTTGGAATATCCTTTACCTGCGCCAGAAGTCTAACGACCCACGTGCCCGGGCTTCTTTCGTCGAAGGAAGACTGGATGCGTTCGGGACTTCCCTGAACGTAGCGCCGGAAGAGATTCTCTCGCTCCATGCCGGTGTCGGCGAGAACTATGGCTTTGCCTTCTGTCTCGTAGCCTAGGCGACCTGCACGGCCCGCCATGTTCTTATACTGAGCGACAGTGTAAGGCTGCGGCTCCACTCCGCGAAATTCCGTTTCGGCCACGATGACGGTCGAAGCCGGCGTGTTTACGCCGGCAGCTACGGTGCTTGTCGCCACCAAGACCTGAATCCCACCGTTTGGATCGCGAAAGCCTCTCTCCACGATCATGCGTTCTTCGCGATTAAGATCACCGTTGTGAAAGGCAACGCCGCCGTTGAGCGCGCGGCGAAGGCGTTCGGACATATCCGAACGATCCATTCCCGGCAGCATGTCCGCGATTGCTTGTGCTGGCGGCAAACCCAACTCGGCCGCGAGATATTCCGCGCAACCGGCGGATGGTCCTCTCGCGTTACGAAAGACGATGACCTTTTCGCCCTGACCGGCGAGATGCCGAACCAGCGGTACGAGAACGTCTTGGGAAGATGGCTTATCCCGGCGCTGCCGTATCTCGCAGCGTGCGAACAACTGCGCGACCTCCACCTCACCATTAGGACGCTGCAACTTCCACACGCCGCTCCGATCAATGACACCTTCTGTCAAGGGAACCGGACGCTCGGTCGTAAGGAGAAGTTCGCAATCAAGCCAGCGCTCAAAGTTGTTTGTGTCGCCGATTACCGCACTCAGGGTCGCCAACTGAGGTGCAATCCCCCGCTCGCGTGCACTCAAAAGATTGGTGAGGATTAGCTCCACAACCATCCCACGACCCGGCTCTGTGATAAACTGTCCTTCGTCAATCACCACAAGACCGATTTGGTGAAGGATGTGTGGAGAGGAAACTGACAGAGCCAAAAACTTCTCGTAAGTGAAGAAGGCTATGTCGTACTTACCCCTTAGAACGTCGCCAACCTGATCTTGCCAATCGCCGCTGCATCGGGCGATGCGCAGATTCAAAAGGTCGCCATAGAGCGCAGAGAAATCTTCGAATTTTTCATTGACCAGCGCTTTGTAAGGGAGGAGGAAAACCGCCTTCTTTCCCTCGCCGATTGCTTTCAGTGCTGCCATCTCGCCGACAAACGTTTTGCCGGCACTTGTCGGCGCTACGACGAGAAGAGATTTTCCATCGAGCACGCCATGGCTATTCACAGCGGCGATCTGCAATGAATTCAGACCGGCGGGGAAACGATCGCTCCAAGCGTTCAGCGCATTCTGAGGAATTCCGTAGGCCGAAAGCTCCCCAATTGGACCTGTAACAGTGACCGTGCCTCTTTCTGGATAGAGCGCGCGGTAGCATTCACCGCGCATACCTTTCGGCAGGGTTAGCTCTCCTTCGACATGACCGAACATCACCGGAGTCTGTTCGTAACCGAATCGGGCAGCGTTGGCGCGGACCATTTGCACAACGCGGTCCACCATCGCAACCACGCTCACCGGTCCATCACTCTCCAGTATGCAATCCAAAATCGCCTTCGTAAAAAGACCGTGGCGTGTTTGGGGGTCTTCGAGGGCCTCCTCGTTTGGATTGCATGCAGCGAAAAGAATACGGCCCTGTCCACCAACTTCGGCGAGCGGCATCCCCGCTGCGCGCGGAATGTATCCGACATCCAGAACGCGTGCCGGCGCGCCACCGCTAAAGCAGCAATCTAGCAAAAGCAGGACAGCGCGCGCTCGCGAAGTCCGAAACTTCGCGGCAATCTCCGTCATGTCTATTGTCGTTCCCGGAACGTCGTCAGAGCGCGTATCCGTCAAAACTAATCGGTGGTCTTGCGTGCCGTGGCCGGCAAAAAACAGGATGACGACGTCATCTTCTGATGCACCGTCGAGCACATCGTCAAAGATGGCCGAAACCCTCGCATAAGTCGCGTCGTGGTCAGTGATAAGCGTTGGCTGAAACCGGTCAATAGAATCCGACAGCACCGCGCACAAAGTCGAAGCATCACCCACAGCGCCGCTCAGTTCCCGCGCAAGCGGATCAAGATGTTTGTTGATTCCAATAAACGCTGCGCGGATCATGGTTAGGCTCTGTGCACCGCAATCGATCCGGTGGCGGGGCGTTCGTATTTTTTCAGCGCCACCGGCGGAAAAGTTTCTCTTTGAACGACTTGCTTGTTTCCGATCTTTTCGAACCACACGCACCACACGCCGTCCTCGTCCGTCATGCTCGTCTTGCCTACTTGCTCAACAGTCATTTGAGGACCCTCGGATTTCAGTTAAACAACGTCACCCGCTGCAAATTCAGACATTTTCGTCTCCTTGTTCGTGATTTGTTCAATCATAACATTTTTTTGCGGTAGGCACTCCAGCGACTCGTTCTTTGAACAATTATCAACAGGTGATGCACCAAGTCTTTACGGATTGAGTGAATTCGGTCGCGATGGCGAACTTGCATAGACAGCGGTGCCGCCCATCAAACAAGCGGCAATCATATGCGTCAGCGAGTGCAGTCCACAAATAGGTCTGCAACATAGACGTTTCCGCCGTCCCGTCGAGACGCCACCAAATTAGTCAAACGAACGGAATATCCTCCCGCAAAACCGATCAGCGCTTCGATCGCCGCCAGCCCGCTGTCATGGCCTCCGCTTCTGAACAGAACCATCTTTCGCCTTTGGCTTCGGTGATTTTGGTGACGTTGTAGTACTTCTGTCCAGGCACGTGATAGATGCGCTCGCCGTTGGCTGATATGTTGCCTTTGATATTGCAGCCGGAGTTGCCGTTGCCAATCGCAAAAAGCGGTGCCGGCGGCGCTTGCGCATCGTCGCTATGCTGCGCCCGCTAGTCCCATGGCGGCAGAAGCGTTCCGACCCAAAGATCGGTCTTCGGCCTTCGCTTTGGCCTGTTGTTTTGCATAGGCGCCATCGCTGTATTTTGGACAGTCGAGCGCTTGGCCGTGCTCGAGCATCCAGGCGGCGACGCTCGACCGTCGGCGCGCCTGCAGTCACCAACAAACCGGCCGTAGCGACCAAGTCCCGAGCGTACAGTTGACCGGCCTCGAGGCTGCTAGGAAGCCGTCCAGCGCTTCGGCGGAACGGCGCCCGCATGGATATTCGAATCCCTTGGCGTCGTCGCAGTATTGCCGGCTCTCGGGCGCGTCGATGCCATTGAAGCGGACACGCTGCCCATGGATCTCGATCGTGTCGCCATCGATGATGGAGGCGACACCGGCAATCGGCGCTGGAGCCGGCTTGGTCAGATTCTGTAGGTGACCTCGGGCAATGAGCCGCTGTGTTGCATGAAGAACTGCGCCACCAAAGCCGAAGCCGCGGCTACCGTCACGTAGATCACTCGCAAAGGCATGCCAGCCCACCGGCGCGGGCGATATTGCTTGGCTCCGGCGCGGTTCAGCTTGTCGGACCGATTGTCGTAGCGAGATCGTTCCACCGTCCTGGCCGCTTTCACTCGCACCCGATGCCGTCGCGATCGCGATCTAGTCCGTTAGGATCACCGTTGGTGATTTTCACCCGATGGGGTGCGACCGGATTGTTTCCCTTGCCGCCTGCGCAGTCCAAATCAGCACCGCCAGATGGCACAGCTGCGGCAGTTGCGGCCACGTCTCGATACCTGTTGACGATTGCTGCGGCGCGTACGCCGTCGCCCTCGATATGGGTGTTGTTGCTGTTGGGATTGAATGGATCGACCGTCTGCAAAAGCATGTTGGCGTGGTACGCATCGCCAGCGGCGAGCGTCACCGAATCGAAATTGTTCAAATAGTCGGCTGCGCAGCCCGAGATAAGCACCACGGACAACACGCACGAAAATTCGTGCACACGCATGAATGAATTCCCCAACCCAAGACGGATCATGCGCTATTTGTCTTTTGTTGTCGAATCCAGAAGAGGTTTCGGTCTTCCGTGCAGGCACCTTGTCTCATTGCCGTGTCGTCTCAGCGATGTTGGCTCTGGGGAGGAATACATGCGTGGCGCGCTCGTCTTTGGTTCCGTTCTTTCATGATCCTATCATCGGCTCCCGCCTTGGGCCTGGTGGGACGGCGGCCCCATGCAGATCGCCGCCGTGGCCTACTCAAAGCTGAGCGCACAGGCGAAGGCCAAGGCCGATGCCCCGATCAAACTGAACCCCGACTATCAGAGCTGGGTTGCCGGCGTGCCGGACGACAAGAAGGCGCAGTATGCTTTCGTTCATGCGGCGGTTTGGGCTGATGACATCAAAGACCCTGCCCACGGCTACACCAAGGACGACGACACGCCAACGGGGCAGAACATCGGCTATGCCGACAAGAACATGCATCGCTACTGGCACTTCAAGGACATCAGCTTTTCGACCGACGGGACGCAATTCTCCGACACGCGGTCTCGCAGATGAAACTCTTCGTCGCCGCGCTGCCGGCGTCAGCCGCTACCGACGACGTGCGCTCTCTTCTTTTGGTTTCAGCGCTTTAAGGGCGGCGTCCGTCAGCATCCCAATGGTCTCCTGAAAAAGACCGTACGGTACAATTTCAAGGCTCGGCAGCAGGAAATCCCTTTTTTTCAGTGCCTTAACGGGCAAAAAAGTACCGTCACGAGCCTCATTGGTTGTGACGGTACCCAGAAAAATTCGGGTGGGCAATATGTGGGAGGTCCGTCAAACGGTCCGTCAGAGCTGATCTCTGCGTACCGATTGTCGCTGATTGTCCATGATAGGATTTATTTTTTGTTATCAGAACGTCGCAGATCGGCGTGTTTTCGGCGGCGTTTGAGTGGGCCTGAATCATCCCCATGGAATCGAACCAGCCCTCATCGCGAGCGCCCCACGAGCCGCCGCCAGGATCACGCACGTTCAGCCACGGAAACTGTTGCTTTAAAGCGCCGGGCTCGAGGAACACGGTGTGGGCACCGAAGCTGCGCTGCAAGTCGACCCGTTCGCGCGCCGCTTGCACGCCTTCTGGCGAGCAGCAGTAAAGATATCCGTGTTCCTTGAAGCCGAGATCGGGCGCCGGCACAGGCGTAGAATGGCACCATTCGCTCCTGGAACCTCCGGATAATCTCGATGCCGAACTGGCTGACTTCACGTTGATCGGATTGGAATATTGCTGGCGGATCGCACTGGTGGAAAGCGCCGTCGAAGAGGATTCATAGCTGCTGTCCCGTTCGACGAGGAGGATCGAGGCGTCCTTGCCCAGTGCCTGGCTCAGCCAATACGCCGTCGACGAGCCGACTACCGCGTCACCAACGATCACGATATCATAGGCATTGCGCGAAAGGAGCTGTGTAAGGAGGGATTGCCATCACTGCTCTCCGTTTTCGAGGTTGAAGACGGCAATCAGACCGTCCGGGCTCGCGCCAGCAGGCCGACATCAGGATCCATCCGAAGAAGGCGCTCGAAGGCGCGTGACGCTCTGTCGGTGGCCATGCGTGTCCAGCGTTCGACTTCCTAGCAGCAGTCTGGCCGTCTACTTATCTGGGGTGGCGGTGGATCACCCTGCCCTGGATCAGTTCGCGACCCGCCTTGCCCGTCTACCGTTCGACGCTTAAGCAGGGACGGTACTTTCTTCCACAGATAGCCAGTGACATGACAGTGGCTCAGGAAGAGAAATTCAAGGCCGCTCAGCTCCCGTCATTCGCTTCGAGTATGGAGAGCAGGTCGTGCGTCACGCCAATGGCACGATTTACGGGGTTGCCGCCCAAGAACCGTATCCGTCCTGTGGCGGAAGCTTTGGAACAAGGGAAGTTGGGATCAACACCGAGCGAATGTCTTCAAAGCAACTCCGTTGGTGGTTCGAAGCAGGCGGTGTCGGGCGCGAGGGTGTCCGCCATGCGTCGAGGTGATCTTCAAATGAACCCTCTGCACCGGTCGAGGCGCCCTTCGGGAGTTCCAGGCGGCATTTCTGTTCAATAGCTGAGCTAAGTCTGCGGGCGTTGGAAGCTGTTAAACCTAGATCACCGGAGGCATGCTCCGCGCCATCCTGCTTGATCGCGCCATGATCACGCAGAGGGACTTCCCATTCTATGCTTCGATCGGGAGGAGGATTGAACCTGAATGGATATCCGGCCGACCTTCGCGCTAGTCTAATCGCCGCGTAGAATCTTCGCCTCGAGCGCGGCCGCAACGAATGCCCGCCTTGCAGTTGGCGGATGAGCCTCACCACGCAACACGTGCAGACAGGCATCCATCGCTGCATTCCGCTTCTTGGTCTGAGAACGAAGATCCCGCATCAAAATAGTTGCCGCGTCATTCACCTCAAGCACGATGCGTTCAGAGCTGTTACGGTTGACCTGAACGACGACTGGTCTCTCAAACCTGCTTAAGCCCATCGCCACGCTCCCCTCCACCCGGCGACGACAGGCCGCACTGTTTTCCTCAACCGAAATCCGCCTGAATCACCGCAGCTAATTTTCGGTCCCAGGCGACCCGCTGCCTGGCCGTAAAGTCTCGAGAATGGTCGGTTCACGCTGAATAAAGTAGAGTGGGATAAGCAAGCCGAATGCAGCGACACTAGAAACAGGTATATGGTCATATAGCCCCCCGGCCATTTTCATAAACCATACAGCCATGCAAGTTCGCTAAAAGCAAGCGACCCCGGCGCGCGCACCTGCGTATACACGGCAATGTCATGTCGCCTCGTTCACAGCCGGGCGCGGCATGCTAGCCAGTGCCTACAGCACTCGTGATCTCGGACCGTGCCCATGCGTCGCGGACGCCCGATAACCACGGAAGTGCGGTGCGGCGACATTGAGGCCGAGCCTGCACAACATTCTCGCGGCAGCGCGAATGTAGATTGGCCGGGTGAATTCGCCAAAGTACCTCATGCTCCGTCATCAGCGGAAACTGAGCTCGAACAAAGGCAAGTCCGAACGGCCGCCCATCCTGCAGGATGTGGTGACGGCCAGTCGCCACAACATGATCATCGATGAGTTGGGATTCGGCGCTATCCGCGCGACATTGGACCAGACGGCCCCGGGCTGACATCACTCGATCCGCAAACGTGTCCCCGCACAGAATAAATCCGCCAGCCGCCACTAGGGCATTTCTATCGGACACGCTGAGTGTTGCTGACGTCCCGCCGACGCAACTTTCCGAGCAATCGTAGATCCGAGCGATCGGCGACGACAACATAAATCCTCCGCCCCCCAACGCGGCCGACCGGACGCGCTGCGGCATTGGGGAGTGGTTACATCTAGCGGCATCCCCGAGCGCGAGGTGTCGTTCTCAGTGAACAGTTACGATTTGAAAGCGCGCCGGCTCTAAATGCCGGAGTTCGTGCGATTATCACGAAGCTCAAGGGAATCGGCGCGCTAGGACGACAGGTAACGGGAAAGAGCTGGGACTTCAGAATGTCGGTTTCGTACAAAGCTGAGTTTGGTACGTTTCCCACTCTGACATACTTCTCGCGTCTTTTGTAATCACGCGGCGGGGGCTCGCCGTGCATCGATTCGCATTCCGCTGTCATTGTCGTACCAAGGCGCGTAGTGTCACAAGATCGTCTGCACGTTTTTACGGGCGCGGACGGCAAGGAGATTGGAATGCTCTTGCCCCAAGTGGGATTGAGCCATGACCAATCCAGTGAATGCTTCCTACAAAAACGAATTGCTGCGACGGCTTAACGCGGACGACCTCGCGCGTTTGGAGCCGCATTTTGAGCGATGTGCCCTTGATCTGAGAATGCCGTTGGAGACTGCCGGTTCAAGGATAGAGGCGATTTACTTCCTCGAGGAAGGCATCGGCTCTGTTGTCGCGATGACTTCGGACGGCAAGGATGCCGAAGTTGGCCTCATTGGCTTAGAGGGAATGACTAGTTCCGCGCTGGTGATGGGTGCCGACTATGCCGCGCACGATTGTTACGTGCAATTCGCAGGCAATGCAGTGCGAATCGGAGTTGAGCCATTCAAGACGATTCTGGTGGACAGCCCGACGTTGCGTCTCTTCCTCTTGCGCTATGTCCACTATCTTCACATTCAGGCGAGCTATACGGCCCTTATGAACGCACGGGCGAGTCTTGAAGAGCGCCTGGCGCGGTGGCTGCTGATGTGTGACGACCGAATTCACGACAAACGCATTACGATCACACACGAGTTCTTGTCTGTTATGCTCGGCGTAAGGCGGCCGGGGGTCACCGTTGGGCTCCAAGTGCTCGAGGGCCGTGGCCTCATCCGTTCGCGACGAGGTGAAATCGTCATTCGAGACCGCCATGGCCTCGTTGCCCAAGCAGCTGGCACATATGGGCAACCGGAAGGCGAATATGTTCGGCTGATTGGGGAAATCGCCCGACGGTGACCATGGGGTCTGTCGGGGTCCGCAAGCTCGGTCCTCGCTAGCAGCTAAGCAGAATCTTGCTTCGAGTGCGGTCAGATGGTGTAAGGGATTCCTGGCTTGGACGAGCGTGCGACGGTTTTGCTTTCCCAAGAATGGCTTGCCATAAAGGAGAGCAGCCCTCCATCATGCACGGATTCCCAGTTCCGTTTTTTGCAAGCGCAGGTTGCGATTGGCAGCACGAATCGGGACGCCGACCACTAGGAGAAGGAGAAACCATGCCTTCGTATCTACTCGACGGGCCAACTCATTGGACGCAGAGACGGTCGCCCGTTTCATTCACGCGCTACTCGATGAACTCTCTGGCGGGAAAGCGCCCACGCCCGACTTCGTCGGCGACAGTGCTTGCCAACGCTGGCGCGGTCGCTGTAATCGCAAGTGAAGGTGGCGAGCCGGCCGGCATAATCGTACTGAATGAGTGCACAGCGATCTATGCAGGAGGCAAGTTCGGCCAGATCTCGGAGCTGTATGTTCGACCCGAGATGCGCTCCAAAGGGATTGCCCCTTGTCTGCTCGAGGTCGCCTTGCAGGAAGGCCGCGCTCGTGGTTGGAAGCGACTTGAGGTTGGAGCACCCGCGCAACCAAAATGTAAACGCACGCTCGATTTCTACTTACGGGACGGGTTCGAGGAAGTCGGCCCTCGGCTCCGCCGGACTATTTAGAAAATCTGTCCCAACCTACGCCAAACTACACAGGTGTAATGCAGGGTCACTTCGCCAGAAACGGTCGCGTGGGCGAGTTCGAAGCCGGCATGTGGCAGATCAAGTTCGGCTGCGCATCTTCACCCTTGGACGAGGCGCGCTGCCTCGCGTACCGATATCACTCGCGAGCCACTCCCAGAACTGTTCCTGGCGCCCCTGATTGGTTGGAGTTGAGAAAGGTCAGCCACCGTCTGGTCTGGCCGACGGAGCCGATCCTACCGGGGCGGCTCTAGTGTGAATCGACCGCGCCATGTCCATTCTGAGGGCGTCGGGTGCCGCGGCAGATTGAGCGCACCTGATGAGCTTGGCAGCGACAAACCGCTTGCCGACTACCAGCACTGCGAGTGGGTTTGTTCCCGAATGGACTTCCTCGCGAAGCGCACCTGTGCGCAGGTGCGGTGATGCGGCGACAGCCGTGGTGGGCTGGCCGACCAATTGTAAGTTAAGCGGCAGCAACCCCTGCGTCCTGGTTTTGAGCAAACCACAAGCGAGATACCCCTTCAATCCGAATGCCTCCTCGCCCAAGCAGTTCGCAAGTCTCGCTGCCTGATCAGCCCCCGCGCAGCATGCAGGCGTTGCAACGGATTCTTCAAAGAAATTCACAGGCTCTTAGCCCTCCAAAGCCGCTGGGGATGGTAGGCGAACATAAATTGTCAAAACTTGTCGCACTGCTGAGAATGCCAAATGACGAAGTCAGCAGGAGTGTTCAACTGTTTCAATCGGCGGATGGGCAGATCACAATGGGCACGAACAATCCGCCGCTTTCGCCCGAGGACGTCGAACGCTTCGGGCCTAATCCCCTTACCCGCTTCCGCACCAATCTGGCGTCGGTTGAAGAGCGCATCACGCTTGCTTGCGCACGGGCCGGGCGCGACCGAGCCTCCGTGCGTTTGCTGCCAGTCACCAAGACGGTGCCGGCCCAGATCCTGCGATATGCCTTCGAGGTCGGCATCAGCACCTTCGGCGAAAACAAAATCCAGGAGGCAATGTCAAAGTGCGAGGCGCTTCACGATCTCGCCATCGACTGGAGCATCGTATGTACCGAGGCGGTTGTCGCGGCTGTCGAGATCGGCGGCCGCCAGTTGGCCGTCGCCTGCTTCTGCACCGGCTCGGCTGATGTTGCGGCGCCTATTCAGGCGCGCTTGTTTCCCTTGAGGAATCTCCGGCCGGCTGCTGCCAGCTTCGCTCACGTGCCGTGGTCCCTTGCCTGAGAGCTTGATGAACTTTTGCTCGTTCGCCTGCCCTATTTCGTCTTGACTATCTCCGGCTTACCCCTTAATCCTCCCGTTGTTAGCACTCACTCGTGATGAGTGCTAACAACGAGTCCGGCAAAGCCGGGCTTTGCAGTTTGTCCGGCGTGGGCCGGACGGTGTTTCTCACCGCTCTCACCGAGGAAGAAAAAATGGCAAAGTCGAAGTTCCGCCCGCTTCATGACCGCGTGGTCGTTCGCCGGGTCGAATCCGAATCCAAAACCGCGGGCGGGATCATCATCCCGGACACGGCAAAGGAAAAGCCGCAGGAAGGCGAGATCATTGCCGTCGGTTCCGGCGCCCGCGACGAAGCCGGCAAGCTGGTCCCGCTGGACGTCAAGGCTGGCGACCGCATCCTGTTCGGCAAGTGGTCGGGCACCGAAGTCAAGCTCAATGGCGAAGACCTTCTGATCATGAAGGAATCCGACGTGATGGGCATCATCGGCTGACACGCCGTCGCCTTTCATCACATCCAATCTGAATTTAGGCCGAATTGCCCAGGAGCAAAAAAATGGCTGTGAAGCTCGTCAAATTCTCCCGTGATGCCCGCGAACGCATGCTGCGCGGCGTCAACATCCTCGCCGACGCGGTGAAGGTCACGCTCGGCCCCAAGGGCCGCAACGTCGTCATCGACAAGTCGTTCGGCGCCCCGCGCATCACTAAGGACGGCGTCACCGTCGCCAAGGAAATCGAGCTTGAAGACAAGTTCGAGAACATGGGCGCGCAGATGGTCCGCGAAGTTGCTTCGAAGACCAACGACATCGCCGGCGACGGCACGACGACCGCGACCGTTCTGGCGCAGTCGATCGTCCAGGAAGGCCACAAGGCCGTTGCCGCCGGCATGAACCCGATGGACCTGAAGCGCGGCATCGATCTGGCCGTGACCGAAGTCGTCGCGACGCTGATCAAGAACGCCAAGAAGATCAAGACCTCCGAGGAAGTTGCCCAGGTCGGCACGATCGCCGGTAATGGCGACGAGTCGGTCGGCAAGATGATCGCGGAAGCGATGCAGAAGGTCGGCAACGAAGGCGTCATCACCGTCGAGGAAGCCAAGACCGCCGAGACCGAACTCGAAGTCGTCGAAGGCATGCAGTTCGACCGCGGCTACCTCTCGCCCTACTTCGTCACCAACGCCGACAAGATGGTTGCCGAGCTCGAGGACGTCTACATCCTCCTGCACGAGAAGAAGCTCTCCAACCTCCAGGCCATGCTGCCGGTTCTCGAAGCCGTCGTGCAGACCTCGAAGCCGCTGCTCATCATCTCGGAAGACGTCGAAGGCGAGGCTCTGGCCACGCTGGTCGTCAACAAGCTGCGTGGCGGCCTGAAGATCGCCGCCGTCAAGGCGCCGGGCTTCGGTGATCGCCGCAAGGCCATGCTTGAAGACATCGCCATCCTCACCGGTGGCCAGGTCATCTCGGAAGACCTCGGCATCAAGCTCGAGAACGTCGGCCTTAACATGCTCGGCCGCGCCAAGAAGGTGTCGATCTCCAAGGAGAACACCACCATCGTCGACGGCGCCGGCAAGAAGGCCGAGATCCAGGGCCGCGTTGCCCAGATCAAGCAGCAGATCGAGGAGACCACCTCGGACTACGACAAGGAGAAGCTGCAGGAACGTCTGGCGAAGCTCGCCGGCGGCGTTGCGGTGATCCGCGTCGGCGGTGCGACGGAAGTCGAAGTCAAGGAAAAGAAGGACCGCGTCGATGACGCCCTCAACGCGACCCGCGCGGCCGTCGAAGAAGGCATCGTTGCTGGTGGTGGCGTCGCACTGCTGCGCGCTTCGCTGAGCATCAACGTTGTCGGCGTCAACTCCGACCAGGCCGCTGGCATCAACATCGTTCGTCGTGCGCTGCAGGCTCCGGCCCGCCAGATCGCGGCCAACGCCGGTGCGGAAGCATCGATCGTTGCCGGCAAGATCCTTGAGAACAAGGGCGCGACGTTCGGCTACAACGCCCAGACCGGCGAATATGGCGACATGATCGCCATGGGTATCGTCGATCCGGTCAAGGTCGTGCGCACGGCTCTTCAGGACGCGGCCTCGGTCGCCGGCCTGCTGGTCACCACCGAAGCCATGATCGCGGAGGCTCCGAAGAAGGAGTCGGCTGGCGGCGGCGGCATGCCTGGCGGCATGGGCGGCGGCGGCATGGGCGGCATGGGCGGCATGGGCGGCATGGATTTCTAATCCACGCTACCTGCGCAATACGGAAAGGGCGGCAGCGATGCCGCCCTTTTTTTGCACAACTTCGCGGAACCACAGCTACATCGTCGTACTGGCCGCTTTATACCGCCTATTACCTCATGTCCATTTCCAGCACCCATCTCGTCCTTTGACGCTCTTCTTGATGCAGTCAGCAACAGCTGGTACCGGTCACAACTCTTTCGCGTGCTCCTTTACTGCAAATTCAAGTGATTGGGGCAGAGGGACCCCCGCTGAGAATAGGAAGCCCTGAGCGGTTCTGCAGCCAAGCTTGTGCAGAATTTGTCGGCTGCCTCTGTCTCCACGCCCTCGGCCATGACCTCGATCCCAAGCACAAGCAGCCGGTCGTCTCGAGACCTTGCCAGACCGCGAACGAAGCCTGCTCGCCGCATCACTGCTGTGAAGGGCGGGCCATTGGACGGTCAGCGAATCCTCCTGTGTCATCTAGGACCGGATCGACTCGGCCAGAGGCTTCTGACGACTTTATGCATGCGATTCCCACTTTTGTTAGCATTCGGCGCGAACCCGCCCCCTGCACCAAACCTGCGAAAGGACCTGATTCTCGCCTAAAGCTTGTTGTCATCGACTTGAGCGTTCTCTGCTTCTCATGGAAGATGCTAAATCCGCTCGTGCGTTATTGCCGGCCAGCAAAGGCTGCGGCTCGGCGGTGAGGGTGTCGGGAGGCGGCAGTTCACCTTGAGTCATTGGTGCCGCCGGCGCCTGGATGGTTTCCACGACGCCGCCCCCGCAATCATAGCGGTTGGGACGATCATCGTGCATGCGCTGCGCTGTTGGGGGCATGCTGATGGCGGTGCCGGAAGCACCGGAGACATGTGACATCTCGGTAGCGGGCGTCAGGGCGGCTTCTCTCTCCCTGCTGCACAGAAAATCGTGGAGCGCCTCCACGCAAATGCCGGCGTTCTTCTTGTCTTTTCTAAAGGTCGGGACCACCTTGATATCGGCCTGTTGGTAGTCTGGCCCGCGCTTTTCTAACATGTTTTCGAGCTGCTGCTTTATGTCGGGGCCTTGCAGCAGCGGCCGGCCGGTGTCGCCCGTGGAGCGCTGCTGCAGGTGGAGGCGCCTGCCTATCTCATCCAGATCGGTGTTGAGCCAGATTGACACCGCCTTCTCGCGGATCAGGTCTCGATTGGGCTGCTTGACAAAGCCGCCGCCGCCGGTTGCGATGACCATGGGGCCTTTCTTCAGCTGCTCGGCGAGCTCTCTAGTCTCCAGCTCCCTGAAGTAAGGCTCGCCACTGCGCTCGAATATATCCTTAATATCGCCGTGCCCTTTGATGATAAGCTTATCGATGTCGACAAACTCCACCCCCAGCTCCCTGGCAAGGCGGGGGCCGATGCTCGACTTGCCGCTCGCCGGCATGCCGACGAGCACGACCGGCCTCGTACCGAGGGCCGCGAGGATCTTGCCGGCATGCGGCGAGAGAATGACCGCACTCTGTTGTCTTGCGACGATGGGCGACCTGGAGGTCCCTGCCGCCCTCGACCTGCTTTCTCCTGACGAGCCCCAGTGTAATATGTCCCAGGCACCACGGGGAATGGGGACCAGCTCGCATTCGCTCTGCGCGCGCTGCGCGAGCTCGGCCCGGTAACTGGCCGGCGTATGGAACTCGACCTCGAAGCGATAGTTCTGTGCGGTTGTGAACGCCGTGTGAACGCCGCGTAACCCCTGCGTGTCCATCCTGATGAACCAGTTGGTGGTCTCGACCTCGTTGCAGTCACGCTCCTCGAAGGCCAGTGCCGCCTTCCTGAAGGCGCGCGTAAAAGCCTCGTCCGGGATCTCAAAGACATGGCGCACTGCACTGGTGACCAGTTGGGCCTCCGGCGCCGCGCTCACGCCCTGGCCGGTCAACTCGTTGGCTGTCCAGATCTGCCCACGCGACCGTTGATCAAGATGCGGCACCTTCACCTCGATGCCGTCCTGCCGCAAAAGCTCGGCAACCGCATGCACAGTTTCGGTAATCGCGCTTTCTTGCGCTTCGGCGAGGGCGGCTTCGAGCCTGGCGCGCTCCAGGGCCTGTTCGCTGTTCAGCGCTATCCTGCTGGCGGGGTCGTCGTAGGCCGGAATTGCTAAGGCGCTGGGCAGTATTCGGTTTTCGACGGCGAGTCTGATCGAGGCCTCCATGACCGAGGCCGCCAGCGTGGGGTTGTCCTTCAGATCCGCCAGGCTGCCATCGACGTCGAACCGGCCCTGGTGGAGCTTTGCCGCCTGCGACTTGACATAGGGCGCCGACTTGAAGCCCGGCCTCTGCTCTATGAGCCGCTGCAATTCGGTGGTTTTTTGCATGAACACTCGCGCACCGGTTTCGGACTTGTAGGCGTCCGTGCCGACCTTGATGCCGACGCTCAACAGATTGATCGCGCTTTCATGCAGATCGACCGGGTTGTAGCCGTCGGGCCGCGGATCAATGCGCGCCTGATAGCGGTTGAGCAGGAAGTCGATGCGTTTCCTGGCATCAGCGGTTGCCGGATAGGATTCGCTGAGTTTCGGGAAGAGCGCGGCGGCCTCGGCGCTGACGGCAGGCTTCGCGCCGGTTGAGGCCACGGATCGCGCAAACTTCTGCTTGACGTCCGAATGCTCATGAGCCGGCTCGCTATTGAGCTGCAGGTTCCAGTCCTGGAGCTCGGCCACTAGCAACGCGGCCAGTTCGCAGGCCACCGGATGCCGGGCGGCCTTGCTGTCTTCCCCCGCCCTGGCGATCAGCTCATGGAGGGTCTGGCCATTCGGCCGATCTTCCTGCAACAATGCACGGATGTCGGCCTTGAGCTCTTGATGAATGCCCTCGTAGGTGCCGAAGATGGCACGCTCAGCAAACCAGCGTTGCGCCTCCAGCGGCTGCGCCAGCACGTTGCGCTGCAGGCAGCTGTAGGTCTCCAGCACCAGCCCGGTGGCCGACAGGATCTGCTTGGACCGGCTGAACTGGTAGCCGCCTTTCTCAATGGCCGGCGTGTGCGACTTCGGCGGCTTCATCGAGGCGATGCCGCGCGCCTGCAGCTGCGCGTCGAACTGGCGCACATGCTCGTAAAGGCGAGGCTGGTCGCCGATGATGATGACGGCGTCGCCATCAAAATCGCCGTCGAGCATTTTTTGTTGGGCGGTCGGAACCGCAACCAAAGAGCCGGGCGCGAACACCTCCGTCGCCTGCAGGATGCCGACGCACTCGAGCGCGGTGTCGGTCTTGACCCGGTCCTTTTCCTCCAGCCAGCGCGAATGGCACTTTACGTCCTCGGCAGACATCACAATCCCGCGGTCGGCGAAGTCCGCCGGCCACATTTCGTCGGGCACAACGATCAAGACGCCTTTGGCAAAGAAGGTCGGATCGTCGGCGGCAAGCCTAGCCCCCGACCTGTGCGCGACGTTGAAGCTGTATTGGAAGGCCACGCACCGATCCAGGAACGCCGCGGTGCGGTCGCCATCGCGCGCCGACCTGACCCGCTCGGCGGCGAACGGGCGCAGGTTGGGCTTGTCATAGGGGGAGCGTCCGACAAGTACGCCAGCGTCACGGGTCAAGGTCTTGCTCTTGCCCGTCGGCACATACAGGCATTCGTCACTGGACGGCACGGCGATAGCGCTCGAACCCTCGATATGCCCGCCCGTGACCGTCCGAAACAGCTCCTCGGTGGTGAGGCTTTGATGGGTTTCGAGCCATGCCAGAGCCTTCTCGCGGGTCTCCTGTGCCACCTCGACGCTGCGCGGATAATGTTGCAGCGCCGTGGGCGGTACCGCCGATTGCCTTTTATCGGCAAAGGCAGGCATCCGCTCGGGAGCGTCGTGGCGAGCCCGGGCAACGGACGGCATGCGCTCGGCCAGCGACGCCCTGATGAAGCCGCAGCCGTCATGCGGCCGCAAGGCGATCTCGCCGTCTCGCCCCTCGAACCGGAAGGGATGCACCGCGCCTGCGGGGCGGTCGGGCAGAAGGGACAGCTTGAAGCACCCTTCCAGCGCATAATCATGCGGGCCAACGTCGGGGACGCCCGGCGGCGCGGCAAATCCGCGGCGCTGGGTATAGTAATAGGCTTCCTTGAACGGCGCCCAGGCCCGCGACAGCTGCTCAAAGGCCGTACCCGGAGCCGTCTCGGCATAGGGGATCGCCAAAAGCTTGCCGCTTGGGGCCTCTGCGGCCGTGAAGGGCAGGTCAGAGGCAAGCTGGTTAAGGCTCCTTTGCGGCGGCTTCAGTTTGCTGCCGCCGAACAGGTCCATGCGGTAGGGCACGCCCTCCACGGCCACCGTGCGTGTCAACATGGCGCCAGTCGGAGTTCCCTTTAGCTGCACCGCCACCACCTTCACCGCGCCCGAGGTCAAGCGATGGAAAATGGAATAGCGCAACTCGGCTTCGCTGGGCAGCGGCTGGCCTTGCATGTCGACCACCGGCAGCCGCATTAGTCCGGCATCGCCTTGCGGCGGTCTCGGGTCTTGATCCATGGCCTGAAGCACCCGATGAACATCGAAGCTGGCGGCTGCATGCTGGGCCTGGATCATCGATGCGTTCTGCGCCATGAAGGTGTCGAGCGCTTCGAGCGGTTCCTTCGCCTCGATATGGGCGATCACGTTCCAGCTCTTGTAGGAAAGGTCGGCGTCGATGAGGGTGCGGGCGCTCTTCAGTATCTGCCTAGTCTTGCCATGCAGCTCTTCCTGCCTGGCCCGCAATGCGAGCTCGTCGCCGTCGACATAGGGCCGCCGGTAGAGCGTCTCCAGCACCGCCCGGGTCTTGAGCACCTGATGGATCGAAAGCGCCGGGCTGCGGCTTGCATTGGCGCCGCTGGTACGCTCGGCCTGGCCTGCTTTGAGATAGGCATCGATCTTGTGTTCCACCACGGGCTGGATGGCGTTGAGCAGGTTCAGCGCCGACTTGCGGTGCCAGCGCAACGCCGGCTTCGGGCTGCGAGCTAGTGGCAGCAGGGAGCTGCAAAGATTGCCCATCGTCTCGAGGTTGTTGTCGAGCTTAAACCCGGGAGCGGCACGTAACACCTCGAGCCTGTCCAGCCCCGGCTGTGCCAGCATACCGAGATCATCCATCAACTGCGCCTTGCCCAACGCCTTGAATATACTCGCGACGGCATGGACATCGGCCTGCTGGAGCCGATCCTCGGCATATTGCAGGTAGTGCGCCAGCTGATGCAGCCGGTCCTTCAGCAAGGCCGGTTCGGCGACCTCGCCGGCGGTCTCTCCCGCCTCGATACCCCGCGACAGGCCATTGGCGATCCTGACTAGTGCAGGCGTGCCGAAAGCACTGAAGCGACGGCCCTTGGAACCGAGCTCGCTGGCGATGGCAACGATCGCCTTGCGTGCTTTTTCTTCTTCCGGCCACTTGCCGAAACCGTTCACCAGATTGGCCAATTCTTGGCCCGAGAATCCGTCGAAATTGCCGTCGCGGGCAACCACCGCGCCGGCGATGGCAAGCGTCGCTTCGCGCGTCTCCTGCTGGTCCGGCCATCTGCTGAAGCCGTTCACCAGATTGGCCAACTCTGAATCCGAGAATCCGTCGAGATTGCCATCGCGGGCAACCACCGCGCCGGCGATGGCAAGCGTCGCTTCGCGCGTCTCCTGCTGGTCCGGCCATCTGCTGAAGCCGTTCACCAAATTGGCCAACTCTGAATCCGAAAATCCGTCGAGATTGCCGTCGCGGGCAACCACCACGCCGGCGCTGGCAAGCGTCTCTTCGCGCGTCTTCTGCTGGTCCGACATTGCGTCGGAGACGCGGTGCGGGCCTTCTTCGCTATCAGGACGCCCTGCTTGTCCGACTAACTCTCCGGTGCTGCCCATATTCCCTCTCCGATCCAGCAAAACGCATCGCCTAAGCCTGTCAACAACAGGGCGTCATTGGTTGAGTGCGGTCACGCGAACCTGCAACGGCATGCTTGAAAGCTGCGGCATTCACGCGGCGGCAACTGCCTCGACAACGCCCCAGTGAAAAGCTTCCTCACCACTCGTTCTTCCGACATAAAGCGGAAGCACAAAGGGCTGAGCGCTGTACAAAATGCCAGTAAATCACTATGACCCCACGGGGTGGATCTACGGTTCCTTCATTTGAGCGATCTCGATCAGGCAGCGTTCGAAATCCAGTTCAAAAGAGCTGTCTTCGGTTTGGCGCCGACCGAGAAATCGGCCACTTCGCCGCCCTTGAAGATCGCAAGCGTCGGAATGGAGCGCACGCCCAATTGGGCGGCGAGTTCCGGGTTTTCATCGATGTTAAGCTTGGCGACCTTGATCTTGCCTTCCATCTCGACGGAGATTTCCTCGAGGCTCGGAGCAATCATCTTGCAGGGATCGCACCATTCGGCCCAGAAATCGACGACGACGGGTGCTGCGGATTCCAGAACTTCCGACTGGAAGTTATCGATATCGACTTTCACGGTAGCCATGGCTGCTCCTTTGACCGAAGAAGATGTTAAATCAAATGTGACGGTTTCCGGCTTAGCCGAACGCTGTTTCCACTTTGACTGAGCCCGAGTGAGATGATGTAAGTTTTGCGAGCGGCAAATGGACCTTCGTTCAACATCGAATGCGCCGATTGGAGCGTGTCCTGCAATGAAGATCCAAAGTTCTGAAGCGTCAACGTCGAAACGGGTTACATTCGTAATGTGGATAGATCGGACATGCTGGACCGGCTCGCAAGCATGGGATCTCCGAAGCGACGATCTACAATTGGAAGCCAAATTCGGCGGCATGGAAAGCGACGCACATCCCAAAGGCCGCGCAAATTGCGCATCACGCCGCGTTGCTCAGCGAGCGGCAAGGCCTGGCAGATAGTCTGCCCCTGTCGCCGGACGGCATCGCGCACGATAACCATGACTGACAGCGCAACCCGACGGTGCGACCAGATGATCTGCGAGGGGAAACGCCACGCCGGCTTGGCTTGCCAATACTTCAATGCCAACCCACGGCATAGAGTGGTCCGCTAAGCTTGGCGCCATTGTCATTGGCGAAGCCGTCGGCGAGCACCACGATTTGGTCGAGGACCGGCCGCGATAGCCCGCTCTATCGGAGTGGAACGCAGGGCAGCGGCGTTGCGACAAAAAAAGCTCGCGGCCTGCGGCCCGCGCCCGTCATCCCGTTCTGCCAAGCGAAATGTCGTCGAGATCCTCTTCGATCACCCCAGCCGCGTATAGCTGATCGAGCAGGTCGGCGACGGCAAGGACCTCGCTGCATCCGTGACCCCCATAATCAGCTCCGAGGCTGTACAGTTCCCGCTCGCGATTAGATGACCAATGGGAATCGGAACCACCCCGTCGAGCACTCGATGCTCAAGGTTCCGTGAGCGGAGATGGAAGCAGTGGTCCCCCGCCTCGTGTTGCAGGTCTCCGCGGAAGCGAATTGGCCGGTTGGGAGGCGGGTTTTCGAGCATATTCTCGTCGACGATGCTATCGAGACCCTCCCGGAACTCGTCGGGCGTGCTGAAGACACGTTGAGACATTATTCGGTACCCGAGAGGCCAGCGTTCGTTACCCGGTACCGGCGTCACCAGTTGTAAACGTCCCTGCCGCATATTTACCAGAAGGCCAGAAACACAGGCGATAGTGGGACAGCCCTCCGGCACGGCGATTGCGGCATCTTTGCCGGACGCCCTTCTCCGCGCGTGGGCGCCCGGTGAAAGCCTTTGCGATCGGCCCTCCCCCTGCAGGATGAATTCGACCCCATCAGGTCCTCGGGCGAAAACGCCGCGTGTATCTGATTAAGGTGGTCCGTGCTTAGCACCGAGAAACGATTGGTCACGCGACCGTGGCGTTCAAACAGTTCGAGCACGCGGTTGGCAGTTCGCCCGTGATTGATGGTAGTCGAACAGAAAACGGTCATACTCCGAGTTGTCGATCGGGTCTGTGGCCCAGCAACAGAATCCAGCGCGGCACGCGACATGGGCCGAATTGCTGCCGATCACCATCACCATCGCAACGCGAGTTGGCGATCAGGTTGATCGTCAGGGAAAGTACGGCTCGAGTGAGGCGTTAGGCACTTCGACATCCCAGGTAAGAGCCGTCCATTGCCGAATTTGGTCTACGTGTCCGCGTCCAGGTGACCAACAGCCTCACTTTAATGGCTGCGATGAGGGGCGAAGCAGTCGTTCAGAATGTTGTCCGCAGGGGACACTCTGTCCAAGTTGCAACATCGCATGGCAAATACATGTGACCTGATTGTCGATGGATAGGTGATAAGTCGCTGCGATGCTCGACTGCATCTAAGGTCCGGTGGCGTCGGACCGAAAGGCAATGTTCGGGAACCGAACCAATCCACAGAAATATTTTGTTGGTATTTATGTTGGTCAGCGCTGCTGCTGCTTCATAGCTAGGCGATTGAGAAACCAAGTGCTATTTTCTCTGCTTGGATTCCGCCTCTGGGCACCATCATTTTAAAAATCCAAGCGCTTATGGCGTGACCACCTGATCGCTATCATCGCATGCGCCTATTGCACGGCGTTCGCGTGTCGTCGCTTAGGTTTTCTTGTCGCCATCGGGATTTGGTGCCGGTGCCTCTCGCACGTCTCGTGGTGGCGGATCGACATGCTCAGGCTCTGACGGTGCTTCCTTGTCCGGCCGACGGACGGGTGGCTGCGGGCCGGGCTTCGGCCGTGGTTCTTGGATCTTGGCTGGCATATCCAGTTAACCGCAACCACAGGCTCTTGTTCCCTTGTGTCTTAAAGAACCGGGAGGCCGAAGCCTTCTGTCGGCTTGGTGCGGGTGCCCGCCCTGTCACAAAGATCGATGGACGGAACGACTTTGCCTTCGCCGGGCTTGTGGAGGATTCAATTTGCTTGGTGATCCCACAACCCTAGGGCAAACTCCCTGCCGGGGCTGCAGGAGGTGAAATGAGAGCACGCGCAGCAACGCTTGGGGATCTCGAGGATGTCTTCCATGGCCTGTCCAAGCGGATGTCGGACGAGTACGCGGCGGCCGGCAAGGACAGCAAGATCGCCTACGACAATCTGATGATGAATTTGAAGGAAGGCCGCGCGCACGCGCTTGTCGAGGGCGAGAAGGCCGTGGCGATCATCGCCTGGCATGAAAACAGCGACGCCGCCGATACGCTGTTCGCCGCGCGGGAGGATTTCTTCCGCGGCTCGACCGTCCGTTTCTGCAAGCGGCATATCAGGCATATCCAGGCGCTTGCCGGCAACCTTCCAATCCACTCGCGCAGTTGGCTCCAAGGGCCCGACGTCGCCAGGTGGTTCGGCATTATCGGCTATGTCGAGCGCGGCCAGGAAAACGGCGCAAAGCTGTTCGAACTGCCGCCTGCGCGCTGAATAGAAATTCTACCGCACCGCGAACGCCGCCTGCACCGCCCGGTTGACCGTCACCGGCAGGATCGACATGTGGTTTTCGCCGGCATGGAGTTCGAAGCTTGCCCGCAGGCCCGGGAGCGCGTCGAGGCGTTCTGCCATCGCCTTGGCGAATTCGTCGGTAAGGATGAGCTTTTTCTGCGCCAGGCGCTTTTCCTCGTCTTCCGCGCCGACCTGGAACGGCGCCAGCTTTTCGGTCTCATACTCTCCGGCCGACAGGATTACGTCGGCCTTCAGGCCGTCGGGAACAGCGGCTTCGAACCTTTCGAGAAAGCGGTCGATAACGCGATCTTCCCAATAGATGGCAGGGCTGGCCGCAATGAAGGTGTTGAATGAGAGCGGGCGGGTAAACAGGGCGTAGAGCGCGAACAGGCCACCGAAAGAGTGGCCGTAAAGTGCCTGGCGGCTCTCGTCGATCCTGGTCCGGGTGGCGACCCACGGCTTCAGCTCGGCTTCGATGAAGGCCAGAAAATCCCCCGCCCCGCCGGTCCTGACTTCCGGCGTGCCCTCGTGGAAGGGCGGATAGGTCCTGCCCGGCGGTGGCCCCAGATCCCATGAGCGGCGCAGCGGGTCATAGGCGCCCTCGACGGGGTAGCCGATGGCGATGATGACGCCCCAGCCGACATTGGTGCCGGCGGGATAGAAGGCCTGCGCGCGCATCGCGTCGACCGCAGTGCCGATAACGGCGTTGCCGTCGGTCATGTAGAGCACCGGCCAGCCGGCCTCGGGCATTGGCCCCGACGGCACATGGATGAAGACCCGCCAGGGATCGCCTCCGCTTTTGCCAACGAAGTCGTGGACGGTGGTGTCGGCAATCAAGGCTGGCGTCGCCATCGGCTTGGATATCTCCACGGGACAAGGCTCAGCGGCGGCGCAAGAGCCACATCAGGACGGGGCCGCCGATCAGCGTCGCGACGAGGCCGGCCGGAATCTGGCGCGGGAAGATGGCGGTGCGGCCGATCCAGTCGGCGCAGACCATGATCAGCGCGCCGGCAAGCATCGCGCCGATCGCTTGCGGCAGCGCACGCGACAGGCCAAGGCGCCACGCCAGGTGCGGCGCCATAAGGCCGATGAAGGTCAGCGGCCCGACGACCAGGGTCGAGGCGGCGGTGAGCGCTGCCACCATCAAAAGCACCAGCAGCCGTGTTGCCTTGAGGTTGACCCCGAGGCTTTGCACCGCGGCGGAGCCGAGCGGCAGCATGTCCAACCAGCGCAGGAAGAACGGTGCGAGCAGGAACAGGCAAAAGGCAAACGTCGAGGTCAGAAGCGCCGAGCCGGCGTCGACGCCGTAGGTCGAGCCGGTGAGCCAATTGAGCAAAAGCATGGCGCGCGGATCGCCCGTGGCGGTGAGCACCAGGATCAGCGCGTCGAACAGGGCCGTCAAGGCGACACCGGCAAGCAGCAGCCGCTCTGGCGCATAGGCGGTACGGCGACCGATCGCCAGCGTCACCAGAAGGGCGGCGAAGGCGCCGATCGCGGCGGCCAGGGTCTGTACCGGGCGGCTGGCATCGGCGAGCGCGAACAGCGCCACCATCATGCCGAGCGCAGCGCCGGCGCTGATGCCGAGCACCTCGGGGCTGGCCATCGGATTGCCGGTCAGCCGCTGCATCATCAGCCCGGCCAGCGCCAGCATGGCGCCGGCGGCAAGTGCCGCGGACACTCGAGGCAGCCGCCAGGCCAGCAAGGGCCGCAGCTGATCGCCGGACGCGAATGTCCAACCATCGGTGCCCGGCCCGTAGAGCAGCGCCAGCACGAGCAGCAAAAGCAGGAGGCCGCCGATCGCCGCCAGCACAAGGCCGGGCCTTTTCGTTCTGGGCAAGCGCTCGGCGGCGAGTGCCGGTGCTTCCGCGCCAAGCGCGAGGCGCGGCAGAAGCCAAAGAAGCAGAGGCGCGCCGAGAAGCGCCGTCATCGCGCCGGTCGGCAGCAGGTCGCCCTGTGGCCCGGTCGCGACCTGCACTCCCTGGTCCGCGGCCCACAGCAGTGCCGCGCCGATCAGCGGCGCCATCACCAGTTGCTGGCCTAGCCGGCGGGCGCCGCCGATGCGCGCGAGCGTGGCGGCGGCAAGGCCGACGAAGCCGATGACGCCGATGGCGGCAACGACGAAAGCGATCAGGGCGACCGCCGCCGCCAGTCCGGCGAAGCGATAGGCACCGAGCGGGACGCCGAGGCTGCGCGCGCCTTCGTCGTCGAGGCCAAGCAGAGTCAGCGGCCGCACCATGAGGCCGATCGCCAGCGCGGCACCGCCAAGGCGCGGCAAGAGCCACCGCGTCACCGACCAGTCCTGCTGGCCGAGCGAACCGGCGCCCCAGAGGAACAGGCTGGCCAGCCATTCATGCCGAAGCACCACAAACGCAGCACCGATGGCGCCGGCATAAAGGCTGACGACCAGCCCGGCCAACACGACCGAAAGCGGCGACAGGCCCTTGTGCCAGGAGAGCGCCAGGACCGCCGCAAGGGCAGTGAAGGCGCCGGCAAGCGCCACCCATTCGCGGCCGAAGGCAAGCAGCGACGGCGCCAGAAGCGTCGCCAGCGCCAGCGCCAGATAGGCGCCGGCCGAGACGCCGACGGTTTCGGGCGAGGCGAGCGGATTGCGCAAAACCTGCTGCAGCACCGTCCCGGCCAGTCCGAGGGCCGCACCGCAGAGAAGGCTGACGGCGAGCCGGGGCAGGAAAGCGTAGTGGACGAGCACCTGCCTGATATCCTCGACATCGGGGCTTGCGAGCGCCCCCAGCCAGAGTGCCGGCGGCAATTGCACGCTCATGTTGGAGAGGGTCGCGGCGCCGGCCGCGCAGAGAAGCACGACGCAAAGCAGGATCGCGCCCAGGGGATATCCGCCTGGTATGCGAGGCGACGGGGTGCGACCGCGGACGAGGACGGCATCGTCGGGCAAGATCGCTTCCTGCTCAACCACGGGCGGTCTCCGCCGTCAGCGCCGCGGCCAGCAGGCGGGCAAAACGGCTCGCCGAGGGCAGCGTGCCGAACATCAGCACCGCAGGCAGGCGCATGATCGAGCGCTTGCGCACGAACGGCATGGCATTCCAGACCGGGCTCTCGGTCAGCGTTCCGCCCGCCCCTTCGGGCAAGGGTTCGAGATAGGCAAGGCGCGCATCATCAGACGTTGCCAGCCCGTCGATACCGACGGTTGCAAATCCCCAGTAATTAGTCTCTCCGGCCCAGGCGTTGCGGATGCCGATGCGGTCGAACACCGCCTGAAACAGGCTTTTTTCGCCATAGACGCGCACATTGCGCGGATCGAGGAAGCTGACGACATAGATCGGCCGCGCCGAAAGCGGTTCCAGCTGCTGCTTGATGGTCGAAAAATGCGCCTCCGTCGCCGCTATCAGCGCCTCGCCCTCCCTTTCCTTGCCGACAAGCCTGGCCAATTGCCGGGTCGCCTCGATGGCGCGCTGATAGGGCTGACCGCCCGGCGTATAGATGCCGATCGTCGTCACCGGTGCCACGCGCTCGAGCAGCGGCTTGATGCCGTCGAGATAAGGGATGGAGAGGATGATGTCGGGACGAAGCTGTTGCAGGAATTCGAGATTGGGCTCCAGGATCGTGCCGATGTCGGCGACTTGGGGCGGCAGCGGCGGCTCGACCACCCACCTTTCCCAGACCTCACGGTCGGCGATAGCGACCGGCGTGATGCCGAGCATGAGCAAGGTCTCCGCCAAGCCGTCATCGAGGCAGACGATGCGCGGCGGGCTGGCCGCGGCTGGCGTCACGACGCCGGTGAACGGCAGAGTGAACAGCGCGAGCGCGTGGCGACGCGTGATCCGGACGCGCGGACGATTGACCTCTCCTGGCCGGGGTTGATGATCTGTATTCAACTTGGCTTGCCTGTTGCCCGGGGCCCTGGTCTCCGGCGACCAATCCGAGTTGACTATTAAACAGGATATTCTTAGTCAAGTTTTAAGACGAGGCCGGCGGCGACAAACCCCAAGAAGGCAGGTGACGCGATCCGGCAACAGCTCCTAAAATCCGTCAGCAAACTATCCCCGAAAAGGGGCCGGAGGCGGTGCCGGGCGCATCCGCCACAGCGTGATCGGGTTGCGCTCGGCAGGCGTTGATGGTTTGTTGCCGGTCAGCGGAGATCAAGTGATGCGAGAATCCATGGGTCAAGACGAATACGGGTCGGCGAACCCCTTCGATCCGGACGACCTGCCGAATTTGAACGCGATCGGACCAGGGATCGGCAATAACGACTTCGAGAAGTACGCGGTCGCCGTGATCATCGTGTTCGGCGCCCTGATCATCGGCGGCTTGATGGCCGCGTCGATGACTTTCGGCCACCGCAACGGGTTCCTGTTTGCGCTGGGCGGTGCCACGTCGGCCTGGATATCGGGAAACGCGCTGCTGCTCGACCGGCCACGCATCTATGCGCTGTTCGTCGGCATCGCCGCCTTGATGCTGATCGCGTCGACCATCACGCTGGTGACCTGACGGCTCCCGGGCCATGAGGCGGAGGCCGGTCCCGAAAGGCGGAATCCGGCCTCATCCGGAAAGCAACCGTCTTGCGGCCTGTCAATATCCGAGCGCCTCGCCCGATGCCGCGCGGCTGTCGATGGCGCCATTGTAGCGGGCGCCGCCGCCCTTCTCGATTTCCACCAGGCTCTTGCCGCCGACGAGAATGCCCGCCGCCTGGCCCCAGCCCTGGTCACTGAGATCAAGGCGATAGCCCATCCCGGCCAGCAGTCTTTCTGTATCCGGCGAAAGGCCGAACGGCTCGACATAGACGGTATCGGGCAGCCATTGGTGATGAATGCGCGGCGCGTCGATCGCCTCCTGGATGTTCATGCCGTGGTCGATCACGTTGACGATGGCTTCCAGCGTGATGGTGATGATGCGCGAGCCGCCTGGGCTGCCGATGACCATGAACGGCTTGCCATCCTTGGCCACCACGGTCGGGCTCATCGAGGACAGCGGCGTCTTCTTCGGCTGGATGGCATTGGCTTCGCCCTGGACGAGGCCATAGAGGTTGGGCACGCCGGGTTTCTGGGTGAAGTCGTCCATCTCGTTGTTGAGCAGGATGCCGGTGCCGTCGGCGACGACGCCGGCACCGAACGAACCGTTCAGCGTGTAGGTGACCGCGACCGCGTTGCCGTCCTTGTCGATGATCGAATAATGCGTCGTCTCCTTCGACTCGCCGAAGCCCTTCGGCATCAGATCCTGCGACACGCCGGCGCGGAACGGATCGATCTTGTCGCGGATGTCCTTGGCATAGGCTTTGTCCAGCAGCCTGGAGACGGGGTTGTCGACGAAATCGGGATCGCCGAGCGCGGAGTTGCGGTCGACATAGGCGTGGCGCATCGCCTCGACCATGACGTGGACGGTCTCGGCCGAGCCGGCGCCGAGATAGGACAGCGGATAGCCTTCCAGCACGTTGAGGATTTCGCAGATGATGACGCCGCCTGAGCTCGGCGGCGGCGAAGAGATGATCTCGTAGCCGCGATAGGAGCAGGTGACGGGCTTCAACTCGCGCACCGCGTATTGTTCGAAATCACCCTTGGCCAGGATACCGCCCTTGGCGCCGCTCGCCTTGACGATGGCGTCGGCGATGGCGCCCTTGTAAAAGGCATCGGGACCTCTCTCGGAAATGGCCGAGAGCGACGCGGCAAGGTCGGGCTGAACCAGCTTCTCGCCGACGCCATAGGGCTTGCCATCGATTTTGAGGAAGGCCGCCGCCGCCGCTGGGTCCTTCGCCAACCTTTCGGCGCTGCCGGCGAACGAAGCCGCATCGCCCTGGTTGAGGACGAACCCATCTCTGGCATAGGCGATCGCCGGCGCCATCAGGTCCTGCCTGGACAAGGTGCCATATTTCTGGCGCGCCATCTCGAAACCAGCCACCGAGCCTGGTACGCCGACCGCGAGATAGCCGTCCAGGCTAGCGCCCTTCACCGGGTTGCCGTCCTTGTCGAGATACATGGTCTTGGTCGCGGCAAGCGGCGCCCGCTCGCGGAAATCGAGGAAGGTCGATTTGCCGTCCTTGAAGCGGATGGTCATGAAGCCACCGCCGCCGATATTACCGGCATTGGGATAGACGACGGCCAAGGCATAGCCGACGGCGACCGCCGCATCGACGGCATTGCCGCCCTTTTTCAACACCTCGACGCCGACTTCGGAAGCCAGATGCTGGGCCGTGACGACCATGCCGTTCTCGCCCTTGGCCGGTGCCGGCGACGCGGCGAAAGCCGATGGCGAAAAGGCGAAGGCGATGGAAAGACCGAGGGCGATCAATGTCCTACGGGTGAGATGCATGGCGGGTTCTCCAAGTGGTGCTTGCCTAGAAGAGCTACTTGGAGCGATCGAGTCCATCTTCAATAAAGACATTCACGGGTTGGTGACTGCTCGCTTGTGGTGGAGATGCAGGGCAGAGGAGGCGTGAAGGATCGCCAACTTTCGGACGTCGGCGCGACAGCGTCCCCTCTGTCCTGCCGGACATCTCCCCCGCAAAGGGGAAGATCGGCTCTACCTCAAACGATCCCGCCGGAACCACCTGCGACGGCTGGCCGCTCCGCCGCGATCTTGGCGCGATAGCCCGCCGCCCGGTATGCGGCGACCGGATCGATGGCGCCACCTGTCTTCAGCCGTGCCATGGCAAGGATCGGCTCGACATCGGTTCGGTAGGCCGCCTTCAGAGTCTGCGTCGCCATCAGCGCGTCATTGCCGTCCTGGAACCCTTCAAGCGCCTCTCGGTCGACCAGCAGCGCCTGCGCGTAGGCGCGCTGCACCTCGACCGCCGACAGCATCAGGCTTTCGATCGGATCGGTGACATTGTGGCTCTGGTCGAGCATATGGGCGGGGTCGAACCCCTCGGGGCCTGACAGCTCGGCATCGACCAATTCGTTGAAAACCAGGAACAGCCGATAGGGGTCGATCGACCCGGCATCGAGGTCGTCGTCGCCATATTTCGAATCGTTGAAGTGGAAGCCGCCGAGTTTTTTGAACTGAATTAGCCGTGAGACGATCATCTCGATGTTGACGTTGGGCGCATGATGGCCGAGGTCGACCAGGCAGAAGGCCTTGTCGCCGAGCTCCCTTGATATGATGTAGTTGGTGCCCCAGTCCTGCACGACGGTGGAGTAAAAGGCAGGTTCATACATCTTGTGTTCGGTGAACAGCTTCCAGTCGTCCGGCAGCCCGGCATAGATCTCCTTCATGGCATCGAGATAGCGCTCGAACGCCTTGGCGAAATTGACCTGGCCGGGGAAGTTGGAGCCGTCGCCGATCCACACCGTCAGCGCCTTCGACCCAAGCGTCTTGCCGATCTCGATGCATTCGAGATTGTGCTCGACCGCCTGACGACGCGTGTCGGCGTCGGCATGCGACAGCGAACCGAATTTGTAGGAAAGCGTCTGGTCCTTCGCGTCGGAAAAGGTGTTGGAGTTCATCGCATCGAAGCCAAGCCCGAAGCGGGAGGCCGCCTGCTTCAGCCGGTTCGGATCGGCCTTGTCCCAAGGAATGTGCAGCGACACGGTCGGCGTCGCCTGCGTCAACTGCTGGATGACAGCGCAATCCTCGATCTTGTCGAAGATGTCGCGCGGCTCACCGGCGCCGGGAAAGCGGGCGAAGCGGGTGCCGCCGGTGCCGACGCCCCAGGACGGGATCGCGACCGCGAACTTTTCCACCTTGTCGCGGATAGAGTCGATGGCGATGCCGCGTCGGTCGAGGCGCTCGCCGAGCGAGGCATAGTCACGCTCGAGGTCAATCTTGCGCGCGGCGTTACTGCTGGCGACGATGTCGGCGGAAATGATGGATTCTGACACTGCTGTTCCTCCCAGAATGCATTCGGTCGGCGGCGCCCCTCATCCGCCTGCCGGAAACTTCTCCCCGTATAGCGACGGGAGAGAAGGGGCCAGCGTGAGCGCCGGCGAGCGGCTACCGCGTAAAGCTCTGTGCGTTGCCGGCGTCGACGTTGATGATGTTGCCTGTCGACTTGGCCGACATGTCGGAGGCGAGGAAATAGATCGCCTCGGCGATGTCTTCCGGGAAGACGGAGCGCTTCAGCATCGAACGCGAGCGGTAGTGCTCTTCCAGATCGTCGGTCGACATCTTGTAGGCGGCGGCACGCTGTTCCTTCCACTCGCCGGTCCATATCTTCGAGCCGCGCAGCACCGCATCCGGGTTGACGACATTGACCCTGATCTGGGCTTCCGCGCCCTCCAGCGCCAGGCAGCGGGCGAGATGAATTTCGGCGGCCTTGGCGGTGCAGTAGGCGGCGGCGTTGGGCGATGCCGCCAGGCCATTCTTGGAGGCGACAAAGACGACGTTGCCGCCGATCTTCTGTACCCGGAACAGCCGGAATGCTTCTCTGGAGACCAGGAAATAGCCTGTGGACAGGATGTCCATGTTCTTGTTCCACAGCGCCAGGGTCGTCTCCTCGATCGGCGCCGACGATGCCAAGCCGGCATTCGAGACCAGAATGTCGATGCCGCCGAACTCGACGGCCGTCTCGGCGAAGCCGGCGACGACCTGGTCCTCCGAGGTGACGTTGATGAGAACTGGGCGGACGAAATCCCTGCCATAGGCTTTTGCCAGTTCCTCGTTGGCGCCGGCGAGTGCCGCCTCGTCGATATCGGCCAGCACGACGCAGGCGCCTTCGCGCAGCAGGCGGTTGGCCGTGGCGCGGCCGATGCCGCCGGCGCCGCCGGTGACCAGCGCGACCTGGCCGGCGAGAGACTTCGGCTTCGGCATGCGCTGCAGCTTCAAATCCTCGAGCAGCCAATACTCGATGTCAAAGGCCTCCTGCGCCGGCAGGCCGACATAGGACGAGACGGTCGACGCACCGCGCATGACGTTGATGGCGTTGACGTAGAATTCGCCCGAGATGCGCGCTGTCGCCTTGTCGCCGGCGAAGGTGAACATGCCGACGCCGGGCATCAGATAGACCACCGCGTTGGGGTCGCGGATAGCAGGCGAGTCCGCATGCTTGCAGCTGTCGTAGTAGGCTTGGTAGCCGACACGATATTCGGCAATGTCGTCGGCGAGTCGCGCGATGACGGCATCGACGTCGGGCTTTGCGGGATCGAATTCGATCACCAGCGGGCGGATCTTGGTG
This sequence comes from Mesorhizobium australicum WSM2073, assembly GCF_000230995.2. NCBI lineage: Bacteria > Pseudomonadati > Pseudomonadota > Alphaproteobacteria > Hyphomicrobiales > Phyllobacteriaceae > Mesorhizobium > Mesorhizobium australicum. The sequence continues at coordinate 6,064,218 of NC_019973.1, forward strand.
CGCAGGAAGTGGTCCGGGCACGAGGTGCCGAGGGCTGCCAGCGGGCGCAAATCCCTGGAGTTCACGAATTCGAGCACGGCGGGCGAGTCATCGAAGTGGCCAAGCTTGTGGCTCTTTTCCGAGACCAGGCCGCGAATCCTGGGCATCAGCTTGGCGGCAATCGCTCGGCGGGCAGCCGCATCGAGCGACTTCACTACCTCCCCACCGAAGATCGCCACGCCTTCGGAGCGGCGCTCGAACCACTCTATCGCTTGGTTGATCACCGAAATCGTCGTTTCGTAGCACTCCTTCGGCGTATCGCCCCAGGTGAACAGGCCGTGGCTTTCGAGGATGACGCCCTTGGCGGTGGGGTGTTCGACGCAGAATTTCTCCAGCCACAGGCCGAGTTCGAAGCCCGGCCGCTTCCACGGCAGCCAGCCAATGGCACCGCCGAATATCTCGTTCGTCAGCACCCTGGAATCCTTGGCGGCGGCGATGGCGATGATGGCATCGGGATGCATGTGGTCGACAAAAGGCTTCGGCACATAGGCGTGCAGCGGCGTGTCGATCGAGGCCGCGCGCGGATTGAGGTTGAAGGTGCAGTGGGGAAGATAGCCCACCATCTCGTCCTCGTGCTCGACGCCGCGATAAAGCCCCTTCAGCGCCCGCAGCTTGTCCATGTAGAGCGTTGCAAAGCCATCAAGCTTGATCGAGGCGCTGTCGCCGCCCGACCCCTTCACCCACAGCACTTCCACATCCTGGCCGGTGAGCGGATCCTTCTGCCATATCTTCGAGGAGGTGTTGCCGCCGCCATAATTGGTGACGCGCTTGTCGGAGCCGAGCGTGTTCGAGCGATAGACCAGCAGCTCGGGCTCGCTCATCCCCTTCGCCTTCGCGTCGTCCCACAGATTGGCGAGGCGCGAGCCGGAGCGCTTGTCGAGCATAGTAATCCTCCCTTTGGAGCGCGCACCATGCGCTCCTTTTTCGCTCGGGAATGTCTACGCAAGAGGCGAGCTTGTCAATCACAAACGATCAATATCAATCATATTGCACTGCACAATGAAATTATATGATCGGAAATGATTGACACTGCTCGGTTTGGGTGCCTAGATGCTCAGGCAGGGAGGAACCATGCACGAAAAAGAGCGCCACAGGATCATTCTGTCCGCCGTCCAGGAAAAACCTGTGGTGACGGTGCAGGAAATGGTCGACCTGACGGAATCGTCCGAGGCGACGATCCGGCGCGACATCGCGGCTCTCCATGTCCAAAAGCGCCTGCGCCGTGTACGCGGTGGTGCCGAGGCGATCTCGCCGCCGCAGTTCATCGGGCTGGCCGGCCGCCCCTTTTCCGTCAACGAAACCCTCAACGCGGCGCAGAAGCGGGCGATCGCTCGTGAAGCGGTCGAGTTGTGCAAGGACGGCGAGCCGATCATCATCAATGGCGGTACCACCACCTTCCAGATGGTGCATTTCCTGACCGGCTTCCGCATGCCGATCTTCACCAATTCGTTCCCGATCGCCGAGCACCTGCTCAAGCACTCCAAGAACACGGTCATGCTGTCGGGCGGCACCATCTATCGCGAGCAGAACATCATCCTGTCGCCCTTCGACAATGACGTGACGCGCAATTTCTACGCACGCCGCATGTTCATGGGCGCTCAGGGACTGGGGCCGCTCGGCCTGATGGAAGGCGATCCACTGCTGATCCAGGCGGAGCAGAAGCTGATCGACCAGGCCGACGAGTTGGTGGTGCTGGTCGATTCCTCGAAATTCCGCAAACGCTCCAGCCTGATCCTGTGCGGTCTTTCGCGCATCGCCACCGTCATCACCGACGACGGCATCGAGGACCGCGAAGCCAAGATGCTGGAAACCGCGGGGGTGACGCTGATCGTCGCCCGCAAGTCGACAAAGGAAGAATCTTCACTGCAGGCCTGAGACACCCTCACGCCCGCAGCGGCGATGGAATGCAACGCTCAAGGGAGGAAATTCGATGAGCTTCTTGAAGAAATTGATGGTGACGGCGGCCTTCTCGGCCGCCATGTTCGTGAATGCCGCCTACGCGGAAAACGTCAAGATCGCGCTGGTGGTGAAGTCCCTCGGCAACGGCTTCTTCGATGCCGCCAACAAGGGCGCGCAAGAGGCGGCCAAGGAACTCGGCGACGTCGACATCATCTACACCGGCCCGACCAAGGCGACCGCCGAGGCGCAGATCGAAGTGGTCAATTCGCTGATCGCGCAGAAGGTCAACGCCATCGCGATTTCGGCCAATGACGCCGACGCGCTGGTGCCGGTGCTGAAGAAGGCGATGGAACGCGGCATCACCGTCATCTCCTGGGATTCAGGCGTCGCCAAGGAAGGCCGCCAGCTTCACCTCAACCCGTCCGACACCGGCCTGATCGGCGAGACCATCATCAAGCTTGCCGCCGACTATCTGCCGGAAGGCGGCGATGTCGCCATCCTGTCGGCCTCCTCGACCGCGACCAACCAGAATTCCTGGATCGAAGCGGCCAAGAAGGTGCTGCCGGAGAAGTTCCCCAAGATCAAGCTGGTCGCCACCGTCTATGGCGATGACGATTCGGCCAAGAGCACCGACGAGGCCAAGGGCCTGTTGAAGTCCTATCCGAACCTCAAGGCGATCATCGCGCCGACCACCGTCGGCGTCGTCGCCGCCGCCCAGGTCGTCACCGACGAGAACCTGATCGGCAAGGTCAACGTCACCGGTCTGGCGCTGCCGTCCGAGTTCAAGAAGTTCATCGACAACGGCGCCAGCCAGGCCGTTGCGCTGTGGAACCCGATCGACCTCGGCTACTCCGCCGTCTACCTCGCCCACGACCTGGCGGTGAAGAAGGAAGAGGCCAAGCCGGGTGCGACGCTGTCGATCGGCCGCGTCGGCAAGGTCACGCTCGACGACACCAACTCGGCCGCGATGGCTCCGCCCTTCCAGTTCGACAAGAGCAACATCGAGAAGTTCTCCAAGATCTATTGATCTCGGAGCTTTCAAGTTGCCGCGGCGGGACTCACATCCCGCCGCGACTTCAAACGGACCTAGTTTCAGGGCTTGATACGGATATGGACACGACGGCCCGACATAGCGAGACCGACGAGCGGCTTCCGGCCTCCGCTCCCCGCCTGGCGCTGTCCGGCATCTCCAAGAGCTTCCCCGGTGTCCGTGCCCTGCACAATGTCAGCCTGTCGCTCTATCCCGGCCAGGTGACCGCGCTGATCGGCGAGAACGGCGCCGGCAAGTCGACGCTGGTCAAGATCATGACCGGCATCTACCAGCCCGATGCCGGCACGATCAGCATCGACGGCCAGGCCGTCGCGCTGCCCAGCGCGCACGCCGCCTTCGGCCATGGCGTCACCGCCATCCATCAGGAAACCGTGCTGTTCGACGATCTCAGCGTCGCCGAAAACATCTTCCTCGGCCATGCGCCGCGCACGCGCTTCGGCACCATCGACTGGCGCACGATGCGCAAGAATGCGCACGAAGTGCTCGACACCATGCATGCCGGCCATATCGATGCCGATGCGCGGCTCAGGGATCTCGGCATCGCCAACAAACATCTCGTCGCCGTCGCACGCGCCATGTCGATCGACTCCCAGATCGTCATCATGGACGAGCCGACCGCAGCCCTTTCGATGAAGGAGATCGAGGAGCTTTTCCTTTTGATCGAATTCCTCAAGGAGCAGGGCAAGGCGATCCTGTTCATCAGCCACAAGTTCGACGAGATCTATCGCATTGCCGATCGCTACACGGTGTTCCGCGACGGCGAGATGGTCGGCGAAGGCCTGATCAGGGATGCCGGCCAGAGCCAGATCGTGCGCATGATGGTCGGCCGTTCGGTCGACCACATCTTTCCGCAGCGCAAGGCCGAGATCGGCGCGCCGGTGCTTTCCGTTTCCGGCCTGTCGCATCCGACCGAGTTCAGGGATATCGGCTTCGAACTGCACAAGGGCGAGATTCTTGGCTTCTATGGCCTGGTCGGCGCCGGGCGCAGCGAGGTGATGCAGGCGATTTCAGGCATTACCCGCATAAGCGCCGGCACGATCACGCTGGATGGCAAGGCGATCGCGCCGAAATCGGCCGCGGATTCGATCGAGGCCGGCATCGTCTACGTCCCGGAAGAACGCGGCAAGCAGGGCGTGGTTATCGGCCTGCCGATCTTCCAGAATGTTTCGCTGCCATCGCTCGCCCGCACCTCCAAATCAGGCATGCTGCGGCTGGCGGAGGAGTTTTCGCTGGCCCGTTCCTACACGGAACGGCTCGACCTCAGGGCCTCCTCGCTCAGCCAGGATGTCGGCACGCTATCGGGCGGCAACCAGCAGAAGGTGGTCATCGCCAAATGGCTGGCGACCGCGCCCAAGGTGATCATCCTGGACGAGCCGACCAAGGGCATCGATATCGGCTCCAAGGCCGCCGTGCACGGCTTCATGGCCGAACTGGTGGCGCAGGGCTTGTCGGTAATCATGGTGTCGTCCGAACTGCCTGAAATTCTCGGCATGTCCGATCGCGTCGTCGTCATGCGCGAGGGCCTTGTCGCGGCGGTCTACGACAACAAGGGACTGGATGCCGAGACGCTGGTCAGGACAGCAGCAGGGATCGCGGCATGAAAGCTTTCCTCAAATACCGCGAAATCTGGCTGCTCGCGGCCATCGTCGCCTTGATCGGGCTGATCTCGACGCGCTTCCCCGCCTTTGCCGACCCCGGCAATCTGCGCCAGGTGTTCAACGACACCTCGATCCTGATGATCCTGGCGCTCGGCCAGATGGTCGTCATCCTGACGCGCTCGATCGACCTGTCGATGGCGTCGAACCTCTGTTTCACCGGAATGGTGGTGGCGATGCTGAACGCCGCGCACCCGGCGATCCCGATCCCGCTGCTGATCGTCATCGCGCTCGCAGTCGGGCTGGTGCTCGGCGCCATCAACGGCCTTTTGGTGTGGCGTCTGAACATCCCCTCGATCGTGGTGACGCTGGGCACGCTCACCATCTATCGCGGCGCCACTTTCGTCCTGTCCGGCGGCGCCTGGGTCAACGCCGACAGGATGAGCCCGGATTTCATCGGCTTCCAGCGCGCTGCTTTCCTCGGCATTCCGGTTCTGTCCTGGATCGCTATCCTGGTGATCGCGCTGTTCTTCGTGCTGATGACGCGCACCGCGCTCGGCCGCTCGATCTATGCCATCGGCGTCAATCCGACGGCGTCCGTCTACACCGGCATCGATGTCGGGCGGACCAAATTCATCGTCTTCTGCATCTCCGGGATGATCGGTGGCCTCTGCGGTTATCTCTGGATCTCGCGCTATGTGATCGCCTCGGTCGAGGTCGCCAACGGCTACGAGTTGAACATCATCGCCGCCTGCGTCATCGGCGGCATCTCGATCGCCGGCGGCATCGGCTCGGTCGGCGGCGCCGTGCTCGGCGCGCTGTTCCTCGGCATCATCTCCAACGCTTTGCCGGTCATCAACATCTCGCCCTTCTGGCAGATGGCGATTTCGGGCAGCGCCATCATCCTGGCGGTCGTGCTCAACGCGCGCGGCGAACGCCAGCAGGGCCGCATCATCCTCAAGAAAGTGGAAGCGGTGACATGACCGACGTCCCCGCCCCTCGCCACATTCCCGACCGGCTCGACAAGCCGCTCTCTTCGGCGATCTTTTCCTGGGAAGCGCTGCTGGTCGTGGTGGCCATCGCCATCTTTGCCGTCAACAGTTTCGCCTCACCCTATTTTCTCGATCCGTATTCGCTGTCCGATCTGACCTTCAATTTCACAGAGAAGGGCCTGATCGCGTTCGCCATGGCGCTGCTGATCATTTCGGGCGAGATCGACCTGTCGGTGGCCGCCATCATCGCGCTCGCCTCGACCATGATGGGCATGGCGGTGCAGGCCGGCGCCGGCACGCCAGTGCTTGTCCTGATCGGCATCGTCGTCGGGCTCGGCTGCGGCGCCTTCAACGGACTGCTGGTCACGCGCCTCGGCCTGCCTTCCATCGTCGTCACCATCGGCACGATGAGCCTTTTTCGCGGCATCGCCTTCATCACTCTCGGCGACCAGGCCTACAAGGGCTATCCCGAAAGCTTCGCCTTCTTCGGCCAGGGTTATGTCTGGTGGGTGGTGTCGTTCGAACTGGTGCTCTTCCTCATCGCGGCCGTCATCTACTGGTTCCTGCTGCACCGGACTAGCTTCGGCCGCCGGGTCTTCGCGATCGGCAACAATCCGGTCGCGGCGCAGTTTTCCGGCGTGCGCGTCGGCCGTATAAAATTCATCCTGTTTTGCCTGACCGGCCTGATGTCGGGCATCGCCTCGGTGCTGATCACGTCGCGGCTCGGCTCGACGCGTCCGTCGATCGCGCAGGGCTATGAGCTGGAGGTCATCACCATGGTGGTGCTCGGCGGCGTCAGCATCCTCGGCGGCGCCGGCAGCATCGTCGGCGTGGTGCTTGCCGCCCTGATCATGGGGCTGGTGACCTTCGGCCTCGGACTGCTCAACGTGCCCGGCATCGTCATGTCGATCTTCATCGGCCTGCTGCTGATCACCGTCATCGCGCTGCCGATCGTCTGGCGGCGGCTGCGCGGGGGGCGCCTGGCCTGATGCCCGAGAAATACGCATTCAAGATGATGCTCAAACCCGGCATGAAGGCCGAGTACAAAAAGCGCCACGATGAAATCTGGCTGTCGCTGGTCGCGTTGCTGAAGCAGGCCGGCGTCTCCGACTACTCCATCCATCTCGACGAGGAGACGAACATCCTGTTCGGCGTGCTGTGGCGGCGCGATGGTCACGGCATGGACGATCTGCCTAAGCATCCGGTGATGCAGCGCTGGTGGGCTGAAATGGCCGACATCATGGAGACGAAACCGGATAACGAGCCGGTGGCGGTGCCGCTGGAAATAATGTTCCATATGGAATGAGCGCGGTCCGCCACATCGCCGTCATTGACATCGGCAAGACCAACGCCAAGGTGGCGCTGGTCGATCTCGCCACATTGAGCGAGGTGACGCTGCGCCGGATGGCGAACGCGCCGGTGCGACAAGCGCCCTACCCGCATCATGATGTCGGAGCGCTATGGGCGTTCATCCTCGACAGCCTTGCCGACCTCAATCGCGAACAGCGCATCGACGCCGTGTCGATCACCACGCATGGCGCGACCGGCGTGCTGGTCGATGCCACGGGCGAGCTGGTGCTGCCTGTCCTCGATTATGAATACGATGGGCCCGATGAGCTCGCGTCCGACTATGACGCGATCCGCCCGCCCTTCTCCGAGACCGGCACGCCGCGCCTGCCGCTCGGCCTCAATCTCGGCGCGCAATTCTTCTGGCAGCAGCAAAGTTTCCCGACGGAGTTCGCCAGGGCCGCCGCGATGCTGATGTACCCGCAATACTGGGCGCTGCGCCTGACCGGCGTGGCCGCCAACGAGGTCACCTCGCTCGGCTGCCACACCGATTTGTGGAACCCCTGGACGGGGGATTTTTCGGCGCTGGTCGATCGCCTGGGCTGGCGCGAGCTGATGGCTCCCGTACGGCCGGCCAGGGACCGGCTTGGCTCGATCCTGCCCGCGCTTGCGGAGCGGACCGGGCTCGATCCACAAACCCCGGTCTTTTGCGGCCTACACGATTCCAACGCCTCGCTGCTGCCGCATCTCCTGTCAGATGCGCCGCCCTTCTGCGTGGTCTCGACCGGCACCTGGGTGGTGTCGATGGCGGTCGGCGGCAAGACGGTAGCGCTCGATCCGGCAAGGGATACGCTGGTCAATGTCAATGCGCTCGGCAACCCCGTGCCCTCTGCGCGGTTCATGGGCGGCCGCGAATTCTCGCTGCTGACCGAGGGCTCGGCGCAGAGCTGGAGCGACAGCGATGTCGCCGCGGTGCTGGCGCGCAAGACGTTGCTTTTGCCTTCGATCCAGCAAGGCTCGGGGCCGTTTCCGCATCACACCGCCGCCTGGCGCAAGGGCGAGGCGATCCCACCCGGCCAGCGCTTTGCCGCCATCTCCTTCTATCTGGCGCTGATGACGGCGACCTGCCTCGACCTCGTCGGCGGCGATGGCCCGACGACCGTCGAGGGGCCTTTCGCGCGCAATCAATTGTTCACGCGGATGCTCGCCGCGAGCACTGGCCGCGCCGTCATCGCATCGGAAGCCGCTACCGGCACCAGCATCGGGGCCGCCCTGCTTGCATCGGACCAGCGCGCGGCGCATGGCAAAGGTCAAACACTGGAGCCGCCGGCCGATCCGGCCTGGGCGGAATATATCAGCGCGTGGCGAGCAGCCGTCGAGGCTATTGGCTGATCAGAGAATTCGCTTACCGAAGGCCGACATGACGAAGTTGACCGTGTCGCTACCGATCCTGGGCTCCAGATCGGTACTCAGGCCGGAGACATCCATCGACAGCAGCCCGCCGGAAAGCGCTATCGCCTCCATCGCCTGATGCGTCTCGCGCACGGTGAGGCCGCCGGAGCCAGCCGCCCAGCCGGCGAATTCGGTCGCAGTGGGCGAATAGCTGACATGAAACCCTTGCGTGCCCGAGGTGGCGATGCGGATTGCCTCGTGCATCAGGTCGCGCATGCCCATGGCGTCGATATCGGTCATCGTGAAGGCCGAGACGCGCGAATCCTTCAACACCCGCACTTCCGCCGGGTCGGCATGGCGCAGTCCGATGACGACGACGTTTTCCGGCGACAGCTGCGGCTGCAGCGCGCCCGGCTTGTGGTCGAGGCCAAGCGAGCGCGCCAGTACCGACACTTCCGGCAAGTCGATGCCATCTTCGTCCTCCGGCATCAGCGCGGCGATGGAATCGATCCAGATCAGGCCGAAGGAGTGGGTCGCGCGGGCCGTTGCGGTCAGCGCCTTGTGCGCGATGCGACGATCGGCGCCCGCGGCGAACCGGATCAGGCCCGAGGGCGGCCGATCGACATCGGCCAGTTCGACGACGTCGAAATTCATCGCCTCCAGCCGGGCGCCGGTTGCTTCGCGCGCGAGGATGCGAGCCGCTTCCGCTTCGGCCGAGATCGACACCATCTTGCGGCCGGAGAAATCCGCGACATCGTGCATCGGTGCTTTTTCGACATATTCCGAGGTCATCGCCAGAAGCATGGCGCCGTAGCTCATGCGGAAGGCGACGCGGTCACCAACGGCGAGCGGCGGGTCGGCATCCTGCACATCGAGCAGCAGATGGTCACTGGAGGCGCCGAGCACCCTTATCCCCTTGGCGATCGGCGCCAGTCCCTCGACCAGTACGTCCTCGCGGCCGATATTGGCGATGGCGCGCAGCCTGTCGCCTTCGTCGGGAAAGACCGGCTGGTTGCCGAAGGCGTCGTAGCCGGAGGTGCCGATCGGCCGCGACGGCTTGAGCTTGACCTCGATGACGTCGCTGGTCAGCCGGCAGGCATCGGGTTCGAGTTCCGCCCATGGGACATCGCGGAAGGTCTCGACACCGCCCTGCAGGATCGCCTCGCCGATGCGCAAATTGTTGATGCCGGCCGGCAATTTGCCTTCGAGCAGCAGCGGCAGCGACGACGACGCGCCGCCGGAGATGAAGTCCAGGCTTTTCCCGGACAGGCGTTCGGTCTTGTAGGCATGAGCGACGAGCTGGCCGAGATTTTCCTCCGTCGGCATGATGGCGCCGAAGCAACCGAGATTGGTGCCGATGCCGGCGATGCGCACGCCCTTCATGTCGAGAATCCGCTCGACGGTGGGGATGAGGTCGTTCGGCCAGATGCCTTCGCGGAGGTCGCCGAGATCGATCATCAGCATGATGTTGTGGACGCGGCCCATACGCTCGGCGATGCGCGAGATCTCGCGGATGATCGTCAGCTCCGACTGCAGGCTGACGTCGACGGTGCGCACCACCTCCTCGACGCGCGCCATCGGCGGGCTGCGCAACAGCATGATCGGCGCGCTGATACCGCTGTCGCGCAGCCGGCGGATGTTTTCGAAACGCGACTCGGCGATCCCGGAGACGCCGCCGCGCAGCATGGCGCGCGCCACTTGCGGCATGCCGCAAGTGCCCTTGGTGACGCCGAAAACCTTGATGCCCGAAAGCGCGCAGCGGTCCACGACGGTGCGGGCATTGCGCTCGATGCGGCCAAGGTCGATGGCGACTTGCGGTCCCGACATCCTATCCCCTGTAGACCAGGCCTTGCGGGTCGATCTCCGGCTTGCGGCCGGCAATGAGGTCGGCGAGAAATTTTCCCGAGCCGCACGCCATGGTCCAGCCGACATGGCCGTGGCCGGTGTCGAGATAAAGGTTGCGGTATTTCGCCTGGCCGATGACCGGCACCGAGTTCGGCATCATCGGCCGCAAGCCCGCCCATAGCTCGGCCTTCCTCTCGTCGAAAGCACCGGGGAACAGGTCCTTGCCGGTTCTGAACATGGTGGCGAAGTCGCTGGGTTTGTGGGTGCGGTCGAAGCCGGTGAATTCGGCGGTCGAAGCCAACCGCAATCGATTGCCGAGGCGCGAATAGGCCATCAGCTGATCCTCGTCGGCGCCGCCCATGGTCGGGCCTTTGCTCTCATCCTCCAGCGGAATCGTCGCGGTATAGCCCTTCACCGGATAGACCGGCAGGTCGATGCCGTAGCGCCGGCCGAGCAGGCCGCTCTCCGGCCCCATCGATATGACCACCGCATCGCCGGCGATCGGTCCGGCCGAGGTCATCACGGCGCGCACCCGGTCGCCCTCGATATCGAGGCGCTCGACCGTCGTCCCATAAAGGAATCTCACGCCGAGCTTTTCGGCGGCATAGGCAGCGAGGTTTTCCACGAACTGCCGGGAATCACCAGTCTGGTCGATCGGCGAGTAGACACCGCCGGCGATCTTTTCCTTCACCCCGGCAAGACCTGGTTCAAGCTCGACCAGCCGGTCGCGGCCGACGATCTCGATGGGCAGGCCATGCTCGGCCAGATAGCGGTAATTGTCGGTGCCGGTGTCGAGACTGTGCTGCGAGCGGAAGAAGTAGAGGATGCCCTTCTTGCGCTCGTCGTAGTGGATGCCGGTATCGGCGGATATGGCGTTGATGCAGTCGCGCGAATAGAGCGCCAGCCGCAGCTTGACCTGGCTGTTTGCCCGCAGGCGGGCCACCGTGCACTGGCGAAGGAAGCGCAGGCTCCAGGCGAGGAAATAGGGATCGAAGCGCAGCCGCACCTTGATGCCGAGATCATGATTGTAGAGCCCGCGCAGGAACGTCTTGAGTGCCGCGGGCGAGGCCCAGGCGGTGGCGTCACCTGGAGACACCAGCCCGGCATTCGACTGGCTGGTGCCTCGCGCCGGCGCGGCATGACGCTCGATGACGGTGACCTCGTGGCCGTCGGCGGCCAGATAGTAGGCTGCCGCCGTACCGACGACGCCGGCTCCAAGCACCGTTATCTTCATGCCATCCCCCAAAGCTCATTGCGGCACCGCGCCTCCACGCTGTGTCGCGAATACTTGCATAGCGCGTCGCCGCGCGCCTTGCGAGCCCTGGGCTTGTGAGCCCCTGGGGAAAGCGCGCTCAGCCCCGCGCGGAGTTCTTGCTGGTCAGGATGCGTTCCCAGGCCAGCGCGTCGTTGACGATCTGGTCTAGATCGTCGCGCCGCGGGGTCCAGCCCAGTTCCGACCGGGCGAGATCGGAATTCGCAACCACCGCCGCGGCATCCCCGGGACGCCGGTCGCCCATCCTGACCTCGAAATCATGGCCGAAGGCGCGCCGCACGCTTTCGATCACCTCGAGCACCGAATAGCCATGGCTGTAACCGCAATTGGCGACGAGGCTGGCGCCCCCGGCGCGCAGCCGCTGCAAAGCCAGGCGATGCGCGGCGGCCAGATCGCTGACGTGGATATAGTCGCGCATGCAGGTGCCGTCCGGCGTCGGATAGTCGGTGCCGAAGACCTGCATGAAGGGTCGCTTGCCGAGCGCGGTCTCACAGGCGACCTTGATCAGATGGGTGGCGCCCGGAGTGGATTGGCCGGTGCGGCCCTTCGGGTCGGCGCCGGCGACGTTGAAATAGCGCAGCGCCGTGTAGCGGATGTCGTGCGCAAGACCCGCGTCGCGCAGCATCCACTCGCTCATCAGCTTGGACAGGCCATAGGGCGATTCCGGCGCCAGGCGGGCATCCTCGCGCACCGGCTCCAGCCCGGCGCCGCCATAGACGGCGGCTGTCGAGGAGAAGATGAAATTCGGCACGCCTTCGCGGACCGCGGTTTCGATCAGCGTGCGGGTCTTCGAGGTGTTGTTCTCATAGTAGGCGAGCGGATCGGCTACCGATTCCGGCACGACGATGGAGCCGGCGAAATGGATGATAGCGTCGACATGATTGTCCCGGATGGTCCCGCCGACCAATTCCTTGTCGGAGACATCGCCGACAATCAGCTTTGCCTCCGGCGCCACTGCCCATTCGAAGCCGGTGGAAAGGCGGTCGAGAACAACCACGCTTTCGCCCGCATCCAGCAATTCCCAGACCATATGGCTGCCGATATAGCCGGCGCCGCCTGTCACCAAAACCGTCATCCCAAGTCCTCGCTTACCCAAGATTTATCGGAAACTGTCTCAACAACCGCCTTACTGGAAAGCCCGGCGGATGGCCATTAGAACGAGAGGTAACCGGCGTTCACTTGATGTGGCATCGTGCGGAAACAAAAGTGATCCACTGAGCGTGTCGTGAAGCGGAATAGGCCACGATCCGTCAACGTTAGGAACAGGTGTGGGGCGTGGCATTTTGACCAAAATGGCCCGGTGGACGGCCAAAAGGCCAATGATTATGATGCCGCGCAAAATTGGGAAGTCGACATGAACTATCAGCGGTTTTTCGAGGAAGCGATCGATCAGCTCCATGCCGAGCGTCGCTACCGCGTCTTCGCCGACCTGGAGCGTATCGCGGGCAAGTTTCCGCGCGCCATCTGGCGTTCCAACGGCCGCGCCGAGGAAATCACCGTCTGGTGTTCCAACGACTATCTCGGCATGGGCCAGCATCCTGACGTGATCGCCGCATTCCAGAACGCGGCCGGCAAGATGGGTTCGGGCGCCGGTGGCACCCGCAACATCTCCGGCACTTCCAACCCGCTGGTCGAGCTCGAGCATGAGCTGGCCGACCTGCACGACAAGGAAGCCGCCTTGGTCTTCACCTCCGGCTTCGTCTCCAACGAAGCCTCGATCTCGACCATAGCGCGGCTTTTGCCCAATTGCCTGATCATCTCGGACGAGCTGAACCATGCCTCGATGATCGAAGGCGTGCGGCGCTCGGGCGCCGAGAAAAAGATCTTCCGCCACAATGACGTCGCGCATCTGGAAAGCCTGCTGCAGACCGCGGGGCGCGAACGCGCCAAGCTGATCGTCTTCGAAAGCGTCTATTCGATGGATGGCGACATCGCGCCGATCAAGGAGATCGTCGAACTTGCCGAACGCTACAACGCCATGACCTATATCGACGAGGTCCACGCCGTCGGCATGTACGGACCGCGCGGCGGCGGCATCACCGAGCGCGAAGGCCTGGCCGACCGCATCGACATCATCGAAGGCACGCTGGCCAAGGCGTTCGGCACGCTGGGCGGCTACATTACCGGCACCAGCGCCGTCATCGACGCGGTGCGCTCCTACGCGCCGGGCTTCATCTTCACCACCGCGCTGCCGCCGGCGATCGCCGCGGCCGCCACCACCTCGATCCGTCACCTGAAGCGCTCGCAGGCCGAGCGCGACGCCCAGCAGCAGCAGGCGAGCCGAACCAAGCAGATCCTGTCGGCGGCCGGTCTGCCGGTGATGGAATCGCCGACACATATCGTGCCGGTGCTGGTTGGCGATCCTGAACTCTGCAAGATGGCGAGCGACCGCCTGCTCGGCGTCCACGGCATCTACATCCAGCCGATCAACTACCCGACGGTGCCACGCGGTACCGAACGGTTGCGCATCACGCCGACGCCGTTCCATTCCGATGCGCTGATCGCCGAACTGCAGGACGCGCTGGTCGAAACCTGGGACGCGCTCGGCATCCCCTACGGTTCGGCGGGACGGCCCTCAGTGACCAAGAGCGACCGCATCATTCCACTGCTGGTGCCCAAGTCGGGCGGCTGAAGTCAGGTGGCGGAAGCCGCCGCCGCTCAGACAGTCTTCATCCACCTTGCCAGCCGGTTTGCCGCATCCTCGAGCTGGTCGAGCCGGCGGTGGAAGCACAGCCGCAGGAACGCTTCGCCACCGGGCCCGAAGGCGGTGCCGGGCGCCAGGCCGACATTGGCCTTGTCGACGATTTCGAAAGCGGCTGCCCGCGAGTCCGTGATGCCGTCGACGGTGAAGAACAGGTAGAAGGCGCCCTGCGGCACGGTGAAGCGCGCCTTGCCGGTTTCGCCCAGAATACCGCAGACCAGGTCGCGCGCTTGCCTCGCCCGCTCCACCTGTTCGGCGACGAAGGCATCGCCCTCGTCGAGCGCCGCGACCGCGCCGCGCTGCATGAACTGGGCGACGCCCGAGTTCGAATACTGGATCAGGTTCTCGAACACCTGCTGCAGGCCTGGATGCGTCTTGATCCAGCCGACGCGCCAGCCGGTCATCGCCCAGTTCTTAGAGAAACTGTTGACGAACAGGATGCGGTCTTCCGCCTCCGCGATGTCGAGGAAGGACGGCGCGCGGCCGTGCCCATAGTGGAACAGCGAATAGATCTCGTCGGCGATGATCCACAGGCCTTTGGCGCGGGCGAGATCGAGGATCGCCCGCAAGGTCTCGTGATCGGCGGTCCAGCCGGTCGGATTGGACGGCGTGTTGATGAACAACGCCTTCGTGCGCGGTGTGACCGCCGCCGCTATTTTCTCGACGTCGCATGACCAGCCATTTCCGGAATGGTCGAGTGTGACCGGCACCGGAACGGCACCCGCGATGGCGGCGGCGGCGTCGAAATTCGGCCAGGCGGGCGACAGGTAGATCACCTCGTCGCCGGCTCCCGCAAGCGCATCGAGCGCCAACTGGATGGCATGCATGCCGGAGCCGGTGACGATGAATTGCTCCTCGGCGAAGGTCTTGGCGAAGTGCCTTTCGTAGTAGCGTGCCAGCGCCTGCCTGAGATCGGGAATGCCCCTCTGCCAAGTGTAGAACGTCTCGCCGCCGGCCAGCGCCTTCGACGCCGCATCGGTGATGAAGGACGGCGTCGGCAGGTCGCCCTCGCCGGCCCAAAGCGGGATCAGGCCTTCGCGCAATCTACCATAGTTGACGACGGCGACGATACCGCTTTCGGGCGCGGCCAGGGCCTCGGGGCGCAGGGTCTGGATCAAGGTCATGGGCAGGTCCATTGTCTCGGGGCGTTCGCAGGTGCTGTTTACCAGATGCGAAAACAGAAAACCCCGGCCGCGAACGACCGGGGTTTTGGTCCAGAAGAACCCTATCCGTCTATCGCCTGGCCAGCAGATCGCGGATTTCGGTCAAAAGCTGCACATCGGCCGGCGGTGGCGCGGCCGCTGGAGCCGGCTTTTCCCTTTCCAGGCGCCTGCGCATGTTGTTCACGGCCTTGACCATGAGGAAGATGATGAAGGCTAGGATGATGAAATTCAGCACCACGGTGATGAAGCTGCCATAGGCAAAAACAGCACCTTGCTTTTTGGCTTCCGCCAGCGAGGTGGCGTTGACGGCCGAGGAAAGCCCAAAGAAGTAGTTGTTGAAGTCCAAGCCGCCGAAGATCGCTCCGACAATCGGCATGATGATGTCGTTGACCAGGGAATCGACGATCTTGCCGAAGGCAGCGCCGATGATGACGCCGACGGCCAAGTCCATCACATTGCCCTTGGAAATGAATTCCTGGAATTCTTTCAGCATTCGACCCTCCTTATCATGGCGGGCCGCGCAGCCGTCCCATCCCGGAAGCACCGCCCCGGCGACACCATAACAAAAACCTCAAGTTGCAACATGGGCAAAAAGGAGAAAACAACCGGTTTCGCCTTACCCTGCGTTACCTCTTTGAAATCAGGTGCCCAAAGCCGTGATGGACTTGACGCCCAAGCTGTGATTGCGTCTGACCCGGCCAGGTGAAAATCGGCACAGGGAGGATCTTGCCGGCGTGCAGGGCTTGTTCATCGTCATCATCGCGATCGCCTATGTGACGCTGCTGTTCGCCATCGCCAGCCTGGGCGACCGCCGCTCGGCCTTGTCAGGGCCCAGCAGGGCGCGACCTTTCATCTATGCGCTCAGCCTTGCCATTTACTGCACGTCCTGGACCTTCTTCGGCTCGGTCGGCCTTTCCTCCGAACGCGGCCTCGAGTTCCTCGGCATCTATACCGGCCCGGTGCTGGTGTTCGTGTTCGGCTTTCCCTTGCTCAACCGCATCGTGCGGCTGGCCAAGACCGAGAAGATCACTTCGGTCGCCGACTTCCTCGGCGCCCGCTACGGCAAGAGCTTCACCGTGGCAGCCATCGCCACGCTGATCGCCACGATCGGCGCCGTGCCCTATATCGCGCTGCAATTGAAGGCGATCTCCGGCTCGGTCAGCCTGATGGTCGAGCATTATACGGGCTCGCCGCCGTCCTTCGATCCGTTCGTCAGCGACATCTCGCTGGTCGTCGCCATGCTGCTTGCGCTGTTCGCGGTCCTGTTCGGCACGCGCCACGCCGATGCCACCGAACACCAGGATGGGCTGGTGCTGGCGGTGGCGGTGGAGACCGTGGTCAAGCTCGCCGCCTTCCTGGCCATCGGCCTGATGGTCACCTTCCTGATCTTCGGCGGCCCCGGCGACATGTTCGACCGGCTGGCCGAGAATGGCCAGGTGCGGCAGGCAATGGGCTATTCGACATCGCTGGCCACCTGGCTGGTGCTGACGTGCCTGAGCGGCTTTGCCATCATCCTTTTGCCGCGGCAGTTCTACGTCACCATCGTCGAGAACCGCAGCGAGGCCGAACTGCGCACCGCGACTTGGGTGTTCCCGCTGTATCTCGTGGCGATCAACCTGTTCGTGCTGCCGATCGCCTTTGCCGGCCTGACGCTGGTCGGCGCGAGGACGAGCAGCGACCTTTACGTGCTGTCGCTGCCGCTGTTCAGCGGCCACGATTTCCTGGCCATGGCCGCCTTCATCGGCGGCTTGTCGGCGGCAACCGCCATGGTCATCGTGGAGAGCGTGGCGCTGTCGATCATGATCTCCAACGACCTGATCATCCCGCTGTTCGTGCGCCGGCTGTTGCGGACGACCACCTCGGAGAACGAGGATTGGTCGACGCTCATCCTCAATGTGCGGCGGGCGTCGATCTTCATCCTTTTGTTCATCGCCTTTCTCTATTATCGCGAGAGCACCAACAGCGCCCGGCTGTCCTCGATCGGCCTGATGTCCTTCGCCGCGATCGCGCAGTTCGCCCCTGCCCTGGTTGGTGGGCTGATCTGGCGCGGCGCCAATGGCCGGGGTGCGGCACTCGGCATGGTCGCCGGCATCCTGGTCTGGGGCTATACGCTGCTGGTCCCGTCGCTCGTCGCGCCCGATACAGGCATCATCGTCCACGGACTGTTCGGCTTCGAGGCACTGCGGCCGCAGGCACTGTTCGGCACCGTCGCCGAGCCGCTGAACCACGGCGTGCTATGGAGCCTTTCGGTCAACGCGCTGTTTTTCGTCTTCGGGTCACTGTCGCGCGCGTCGGTACCGCTGGAGCGCATCCAGGCATCGATCTTCGTGCCGCGCGAAGCCGGACCGATGCCGAGCCTGCGCCGCTTCCGCACCGCCATCACCGTCAACGACCTCAAGGATACGATCGCACGCTATCTCGGCGTCGAACGAACCGAGCGGTCGTTTCAATCCTTCGAGAAGAGCAATGGTACCTCGCTGCATGGCAACGAGCAGGCCAGCATGGACGTCATCCGCTTTTCCGAGCAGCTTTTGGCCAGCGCCGTCGGCTCCTCCTCGGCACGGTTGATCCTGTCGCTGCTGTTCCGGCGCCACGACCGCGAATCCCGCGACGCCTTCCGCCTGCTCGACGACGCCACGGAAGCGCTGCAGCACAACCGCGACCTGCTGCAGATCGCGCTGGACCAGATGGAGCAAGGCATTACCGTCTTCGACCGCGATTTCCGGCTGATCTGCTGGAACCGCCAATACCGGGCGCTGTTCGACCTGCCCGACGAGATGGGCCAGGTCGGCGTTTCGCTCGACCAGATCCTTCGCCATCTGGCCGAACGCGGCGACATTCCCGCCGACCAGCGCGTGACGATGCTCAACCGGCTGACCAGCTTCGTCAGCCCCTGGCAGATGGAGCTGAAGACCAGCGGCCGCATCCTCGAACTGCGCTCCAACCCGATGCCTGACGGCGGCATCGTCGCCACCTATGCCGACATTTCCGGCCGCGTCGAACAGGATCTCGCGCTGAAAAGCGCCAATGAATCACTGGAGCAGCGCGTCAAGACCCGCACCATCGAACTGACTGGGGTCAACGAGGAATTGACCCGGGTCAACGAGGAACTGGCGCAGGCCCAGATGCTCGCCGAGGAGGCCAATCTCGGCAAGACGCGCTTCCTTGCCGCCGCCGGTCACGACATCCTGCAGCCCTTGAACGCCGCCCGGCTCTATTGCTCCTCGCTGATCGAGAAGGCCGGCAAGGGTCCGGCCGGCAAGGCGGCCATCAACATCGAATCCTCGCTGGAATCGGTCGAGACCATTCTCGGCGCCGTGCTCGACATTTCGCGCCTCGATGCCGGCGCCATGAAGCCGGACGATACCGCCTTCAACCTCGACGGCCTGCTCAGCCAGATCGGCAATGATTTTCGACCGATGGCCGCAGCAAAGAAGCTCGAGCTGACCATCATTGCATCCTCACTGACCGTGATGACGGACCGCAACCTGTTGCGCCGCCTGATCCAGAACCTGGTTTCCAATGCCATCAAGTACACCCGCCAGGGCCGCATCCTGGTCGGCGTGCGGCGGCGCGGCGAACTGGCGGAGATCCAGATCATCGACACCGGCATTGGCATCGCCGGTGACAAGCTGAACACTGTCTTCCATGAGTTTACCCGACTGGACGAAGGCGCACGCGAAGCAGAAGGTCTTGGTCTTGGCCTGTCCATCGTCGACCGTATCGCCAGGGTGTTGCGGCTTGAGATCCGTATCTTCTCCAACCCGGGCAAGGGCACGCGCTTTTCCGTCATCCTGCCCGTGGCGGCCGCGCAGGTGCCGCGACGCGAGGTCGAGACCAGGGCGCCGGCCCGCGCGGCGGCTTCGCTCTCCGGCCTGCATGTGCTGTGCATCGACAATGACATCCGTATCCTCGAGGGCATGCGGCTGCTGCTCGAGGGCTGGGGCTGCAATGTCGCTACGGTGACCGGCTCGGAGGATCTGGAGAGGGCCGCGATCGACCGTCCGGACATCGTGCTTGCCGACTACCATCTCGACCGCGAAACCGGTCTCGATATCATTATCAGGCTGCGAGCCACCCACGGCGATGACTTGCCGGCCGTGCTGGTCACGGCCGACCGTTCCAACGAGGTACGAGCAGCCGCGGCAGGCCTCGACATCCCGATGATCAACAAGCCGTTGAAGCCGGCGGTGCTGCGTTCGATGATGGCCAGGTTCAGGCCGATGGTGCGGGCGGCGGAGTGACATCGAAGCGCCTGAATCAGGCCTGGTGCTCCAGGGCTTCGAGATAGGCGCAGAACATGTCGGCGAGCGCATCGGAACAGGTCGATGCGGCGAGCCGAAGTTAAAAGTTCCGACTGAGCCAAGCAGCCGGCACTCAGCCCGCCGGCTGCAGCGGGTCGCTGCCTATCTTGGACAGCAGGATCACCGCCTGGGTGCGACTGTCGACGCCGAGCTTTTGCAATATGGCCGAGACATGCGCCTTGATCGTCGCCTCGGAGACGCCGAGTTCATAAGCGATCTGCTTGTTGAGCAGACCCTCGGCCAGCATGCCGAGCACGCGGGTCTGCTGCGGGGTCAACGTCTGCAATCGTTTGATCAGGTCCGATATTTCGGGATCGCGTTCGACGCCGAGATCGACGCCGACAGGTGCCGCGATATCGCCGGCAAGCACCGACTGCACGGCGCCGCGGATTTCCTCCATGCTGGCCGACTTGGAGATGAAACCGGAGGCGCCGAGATCGAGCGCGCGCCGTATGGTCGCCGGGTCGTCATGCGCCGACACCACGACCAGCGGCACCGCAGGATGGATACCGCGCAACGAGATCAGGCCGGAGAGGCCGCTGGCGCCGGGCATCGACAGGTCGAGCAGCACCAGATCGACATCTTCATTAGCCACGACCAGCGCCTTGGCGCTTTCGAAATCACCGGCCTCATGGATGGCGGCGACATTGCCGATGCCGGCAAGCGCCTCGCGCAGCGCGCCGCGAAACAGCGGATGATCGTCGGCGATCACGAAAGAATAGCCTGACGGCAAATGTCCCTCCCCGAATCCCCGATTTACTGCTTTTTGCGGGATCAGTTGGACGATTATGAGGGGCTGCGCACTGTTTTCAAGCGGCAAAGCCAGCGCGCCGCGTTTTCCCTCGTCTATGGCGCTCAGGTCTTCTGCGAGTTGGGCCGGGCGCCGTCGCCGCTGTCCTTGTCCATATCCTTGACGATGCCCATGAAGCTCTTCAGGAAGCGCTCCATGTAGCTCATCGTCGTGTTGAAATCCTCCTCGCTCGGCAGTTTCGATTCGAGACGGGCGGAGAGCGAATTCTCCAGCTTGGTGACGCGCTCGTCCATCGCCTTCATCGAGGCTTGCAAGCGATCGACCTCGTCCTGGTAGGCGGCGCGTTCGTCGGCCGCCATCTTGCAGACGAGCTGGCCCGAACGCTCCTCGCAGATCGACATCGCGCCGGTCTGCGTATCCATGCGGATATAGCCGGTGGCCGATTTTTCCAGCCGGTAGCGGTCCGTTTCTTCCGAATAAGCTGAAGCCGCGACCAGCGAAACGAGCGCGGCGGGGATCAAGATGTGCTGCAGACGCATGTTGTCCTCCATGGCCAAGGCCTCAAATATCGCATGTTTGCGCCGGAAATGGGGAAGACCCTTGGCCTGGCCTTCCCCGCGCGACTGGTTCGGATTATAGCGCAACCATGTCACAGATTATCTACAAGATAACTCCGCAAGCGCCTTGGCGCGAGGCCGAAGCCAAAGGCCGCTTCGCCGGAGCGCCGATCGACACCGCCGACGGCTTCATCCATTTTTCGACGGCGGCGCAGGCCAGGGAAACCGCGGCAAAGCATTTCCAGGGCCAGACCGACCTTCTGCTGGTCGCCGTCGACGGAAACCGCCTGGGTGATGCGCTGAAATACGAAATCTCGCGCGGCGGCGCGCTGTTTCCGCACCTCTACGGCGTGCTCGACCTGAAAGCGGTGCTCTGGGTCAAGCCGCTGCCGCTTGGGGCCGACGGTACCCACCAGTTCCCGGCCCTGGAGGGGCAATGAGCGTGCTCGACCGGATCGGCCAGAAACTGCTGTTCACCTTCGATCCGGAAACCGCGCATGGCTTGTCGATCGCGGCACTGCGCTGCGGCCTGCCGGGCGGCGCGCGGACGGTACGCGATACGAGGCTGAAGGTCAGCCTTTGCGGTCTCGATTTCCCGAACCCACTTGGCATGGCGGCTGGCTACGACAAGAACGCCGAAGTACCCGACGCGCTGCTTGGCCTCGGCTTTGGCTTTGCCGAAGTCGGCACGGTGACGCCGCTGCCGCAGGCCGGCAACCCGAAGCCGCGCATCTTCCGGCTGACATCGAATGAAGCTGTCATCAACCGGCTGGGCTTTAACAATGAGGGCCATGCGGCCGCCGAAAAAAGGCTTGTGGCGCGCTTGGGGCGCGGCGGCATCGTCGGCGTCAACATTGGTGCCAACAAGGACAGCACCGACCGCGTCGGCGACTATGAGAGCGGCGTTTCCCGCTTTGCTCCTTATGCCAGCTATCTCACCGTCAACATTTCCTCGCCCAACACACCAGGCCTGCGCACCATGCAGGCGCGCGAGCAGCTCGGCGAATTATTGTCCCGGGTCAGGGCCGCGCGCACTGCAGCGTCCGCGCAGCCGCCGATCTTCCTCAAGATCGCGCCTGATCTGGTCGAGGCCGAACTGGAGGATATCGCCGCCGAGGTCATCGAAAAGCAGATCGACGGCATCATCGTTTCCAACACAACCATTTCCCGCCCGGCGCTGCGCAGCGACGATGCCGCGCGGGAGACAGGCGGGCTTTCGGGAAAGCCGCTATTCGAGCGCTCGACCATCGTGCTGGCCAGGATGCGCAAGCTGCTCGGGCCCGAAATGGCCATCATCGGTGTCGGCGGTGTCAACTCAATGGAGACGGCTCTGGAAAAGATCCGCGCCGGCGCCGATCTCGTCCAGCTCTACACCGGCATGATCTATGGCGGACCGGCGCTGCCGGGCCGGATCGTCGCCGGGATGGCACGTTTTGCCGAAACGGAAAAACTCAAGTCGATGCGCGAGTTGCGCGACAGCCATCTCGACCGATGGGCGTCGAAGCCGCTCAGCTGAACGCGGTTTGCATCCGCAGCCGCAGAATTGTCAGCAGGCTCAATCCCCGCACCAGCAGAAAGACGTGCAGCGCCGCCCACAGGCCGCGATTGCCGAAGGTGGGCGCCAGCGTGATCAGCGCGGCGGCAAAGGCGAGGAATGACAAGAGCATCATGTTACGCATGTCGCGCGACCAGGTCGCGCCGATGAAAACACCATCCATCTGGAAGGCGAGCACACCGCTCAGCGCGGTGAACGCGGCCCAAGGCAGGTATGTGTCGGCCACGGCGCGGACCTGCTGCGACGTCGTTACGACGGCAATCAGGTTGGTGCCGGCCATGAGCAGCACCAGCGTCGCGGCACCGGCCAGACCAAGGCCCCAGAACAGGGTCAGCCGCACCGCCTGCCGGAAGGGCTGTTCGGAGCGCGCGCCGACGGCGCGGCCGGCGAGTTGTTCGGCGGCGGTGGCGAACCCGTCGAGGAAATAGCCGGCGACGAGAAAGAAGTTCATCAGCACTGCATTGGCGGCCAGCGTCACCGTGCCGAACTGCGCGCCCTGGCGGGTGAACAGCGCGAAGGCGGCGAGCAGCGAGAACGAGCGGATCATGATGTCGCGGTTGAGCGACAGCATGCGCAGGAAGGCGCCCATATCGAGCAGGCGCTGCCGAGGCAAGGGCGGGGTGGATCGGAACCGGCGAACCACGATCGCGAGACCAAGCAGCATGGCGAGGAATTCGCCGGTGACGGTTGCCCAGGCGACGCCGGAAACACCCCAGCCGAGCTCAAGGCCGAGCAGGAAGCACAGCGCGATATTGGTGCCGTTCAGCACCAGTTGGAGGATCAAGCCGAGCCCGCCCTCGCCGCGCCCCAGCACGTAGCCGAGGATGGCGTAGTTGATCAGCGAGAACGGGGCGGCAAGCAGCCTGATCCTGATGTAGACACCCATCGCGTCGCTGACGCGTGGCCCGGCGTCCATGAACCACTGGCCGCCAACGGCGATGAGTGGTGAAAGCGCTGCCAGCACGACGCCGGCAACGACCGCGATCAGCACGGCACGCCAGAACACCGCTTGTTCCTCCAGCGCGTCGCCACGCCCGAAGGCCTGGGCGACGAGACCGGTGGTGCCCGAACGCAGAAAATTGAAGGTGGTGAAGACGACGTCGAAAGCCAGCGCGCCGGCGGCCAGGCCGCCAAGCAAGGCGGCGTCACCGAACTGGCCGACAACAGCCGTGTCGACGAGGCCGAGCAGCGGCGTCGTGAGATAGGCGAGCGTCATCGGCACGGCGATGGCAAGCACCGACCGGTTGGTGACGGAAAATACTTTGGTGTCGGCTGGGATGGCGCCCTTGTCCAAAGGATTGCTGCCTTGCTGATTTGCGGCTTGATCGGGGAACCGATGTGCCCCATTTTCCGGCCGCCGCGCAATCGCCCTTCCGCGGCGGCCAACCGAAATCCCGCTCTGGCGCGAAACCGTCCGATCCAGTTCATGCCCCTGCAGATCGTCCACCATCCCGACTACGACGCCGGCTTCGCGACCAGCCATCGCTTTCCGATGAGCAAATATCCGCTGCTGATGGAGGCCTTGCGAGCACGCGGCCTGGCCGGAGCCGGGGCGCTCAACACAGCCGAACCCGCGCCTGCGTCGTGGCTTAAGCTCGCCCATGCGACAGATTATGTCGAGCAGGTTCTCGGTTGTTCGGTCCCGGAAAAAATCGAGCGCGAGATCGGCTTTCCGGTCGGCCCGCGCGTCTCGTTGCGCGCGCAGCTTGCCGCCGGTGGCACGGTGGCGGCGGCGCGGCTTGCCCTGCGTCACGGCATCGCCTGCAACACCGCCGGCGGCAGCCATCACGCGCGGCGCGCGCAAGGCGCCGGCTTCTGCACTTTCAACGACGTCGCCGTCGCCTCGCTGGTGCTGCTTGAGGAGGGCGCGGCACACAGTATCCTGGTGGTCGATCTCGACGTGCACCAGGGCGACGGCACGGCGGATATTCTGGGCGACGAGCCGCGCGCCTTTACCTTCTCCATGCATGGCGAGCGCAACTACCCCGCGCGCAAGATCGCCTCCGACCTCGACGTCGCCCTGCCCGACGGCACGGGCGACGCCGCCTATGTCGAAAGGCTCGATACCATCCTGCTGGAGCTGTCGGCCCAGGCGCGTTGGGACATCGTCTTCTACAATGCCGGCGTCGACGTCCATGCCGAGGACCGGCTCGGCAGGCTGTCGCTTTCCGACAAAGGCCTGCGCGCCCGCGACAAGATGGTCATCGGCCATTTCCGGGCGCTCGGCATTCCCGTCTGCGGTGTCATCGGCGGCGGCTATTCCACCGATGTGCCGGCACTTGCCGCGCGCCACGCCATCTTGTTCGAGGTCGCATCGGACTATGCCTGAAGGTCACTTCCGGTAGTTGGCGATCCTGAGCAGGATGAAGGCTGGCACGACGATCGCGGCACCGAGCAGGATGTAGCCGAGGAAACGGTCGATGGCGTGGAAGCCGAGATTCCATAGATCAATGAAGAACTTCTGGATGCCGTAGAACACGTCCATCGGCGACCAACCGAAAGCGTTCATGACCAGGCCGACGAGAAAGGATACCACTAGCAGCTTCAGAATAATCCTGAGCGGCGAGTCGCCGAGAAAGCGCGTCAGTGCGGACAAGGCCGTCTCCCGATTGAGATGCCCCGATTCATGGGCACGGCGCAGAGATACGTGCTTGGCGGCCATCCATCAAGCCGCCAGGGGCCGGTGCGGGGGAATTGATAAGCCGCGGCAGATGTTGGGCGCCATCGGCAGGGCGCTCTGCCCTGCCACAGCTGGTGAAAGCCGGATCCTGGCGGGCTTATGGCGCGGTGCCCGCATCCGCATGGAACTGCCAGTTCGTTCGTGACACGTGCCATCGGCGCCGCCAAAAGCGTGGCGGCCGCACGACCCCCGGCTTACCTGTTTTCTGTTTTCTAACCAATTGCCGCTATTGCCATTCCCAAGCGGGAGCCAGGCTTTGGTGGGAACGGGAAAAATCGGCGCGCACCGCGCACCCATGTTGTCGGTCGTCGTGCCTTGCTACAATGAGCGCGACGGCGTGGCGGAGCTTCATCGACGCGTCAGCGCGGCATGCCTCGAGCAAAGCCTCTCCTACGAGGTCGTGCTCGTCATCGATGGAGCGACCGACGGAACCCGTGATGCCGTTTTCGAACTGGCCGAAAAAGACGACCATGTGGTCGCCATCGACCTTGCCCGCAACTACGGCCATCAGATCGCCTTGAGCGCCGGGCTGGAATTCTGCCGCGGCCAACGCATTCTCATCCTCGACGCCGACCTTCAGGATCCGCCCGAACTATTGAGCGCAATGATGGCGAAAATGGATGAAGGCTTCGACGTGGTCTACGGCCAAAGGGTAAAACGGGAGGGCGAAAGCTGGTTCAAGCTGGCCTCCGCCTCGATGTTCTACCGCCTGCTCGGCCGGATGGTCGATGTCGAGATCGCGCCGGACTCCGGAGATTTCCGGCTGATGAGCCGGCGCGCGCTGGACCATCTGATCGCGATGCCCGAACGCTACAGGTTCATTCGCGGCATGGTGAGCTGGATCGGGTTGAGGCAGGTCGCCTTTCCCTATGAACGGCAGCGGCGCTTTGCCGGCGCAACGCACTACCCGCTGAAGAAGATGGTTCTTCTGGCGGTCGACGCCATGACCAGCTTTTCGATCGTGCCTTTGCGCTTCGCTTCGCTGCTGGGCATGATGTTCGGCCTGCTCGGCCTGGTCGTGCTTGGCTATACGCTGTTCGAATGGTCTATCGGCAATGTCCTGCCGGGCTGGACGAGCCTTGCCGCGATCATGCTTATCCTGGGCAGCGTCCAGCTTCTGGTGCTGGGCATTTTCGGCGAGTATCTCGGCCGGATGTACATGGAGACGAAGCGGCGACCGCTTTACTTCGTCAACGAGATCGTTTCACGAAGCCAGGCGGCGGCCGAGGACCAGGACCTGCCGGTCCACCGCCTCCAGGAAATAGTGAAACGGGCGGCGCGTCGTTGAGGTAAGGGTCGACCGTGGGTAACGGGAACGCCATGGGCAGGATATGGTCGACTGTTCCGGCCGGCTTTTCGCGGATGCTGCGGTTTGGCGCGGTCGGGCTGCTCAACACAGCACTGGGCTATTGTCTTATCCTGGCTGGGCTGAAGCTGGGCCTTGGCGACATCGCCGCCAACATGACTGGCTATGCCGGCGGCCTTGTCCTCGGCTTCTTCCTCAACCGCCGCTGGACCTTCGGCCGTGCGGGTGGTTTTCGCTCCGGCACGGCCGTGCGGTATGCGCTTGCCTTCGTTGTGGCTTATACCGCAAACCTGACGATAGTGGTCGCCGCCATGTCCGCCGGCGTCGTCGAAAATCCGTTTGTCCACCTGGCGGGAAACTGCCTCTACTCGGTCCTCTTCTATCTCGGCTCGGTCCGTTTCGTCTTCGTCGGCGCGGCAAAAGACGCTGTCTTGGTCGCGATCGACATGAAGTCCCCTGGAGCGGCGACATGAACAAGGTCGAGGCAATCGTTCCAGTGTTCTCGCCGCTCGAGGACGCACAGCGCGCCAGGCTGATATTCTGCCTGATCGGCGCGGGTGTCATGGCGACGGTTCTGGCAACCTTTGCCAGCGCAACCCTGCAGGACCCCGACAGCTGGTGGCATGTCAAAGTGGGGCTGGATTTCCTGGCAAACGGAACGCTTCCGACCGTCGACACGTATTCCTACACCTTCGCCGGCCAACCGTGGATTGCCAAGGAATGGCTGGGGCAGGTTCTGCTGGCCCTTGCCTACAGCGCGGGTGGCTGGAACGGCGTCGTCACGCTGATCATCGGCACGATCTGTCTCGCGGTCTTCCTGTCGGGATGGTTCCTCAGCGCGCACCTGAAACCGGTCCTGGCCGTAGCGCTGGCATTCGTCGCGGCCTTCCTGATCAGCCCGATCTATACGGCGCGCCCGCATGTCTTTACCTTGCCGATCATCGTCGTCTGGACGACGATGCTGTTTCGTGCCGCGCAGGACGAGAAGGCGCCGCCGCTCTGGCTGCTCGGTCTGGTCGTATTGTGGGCGAACCTGCATGCCACGTTCACCCTGAGCTTCATCATCGCCGCCTTCGCCGGCCTCGATCTCCTGGCGCGCACCGGCCTGTCGAAACCCGCACTTTTGGCGAAGTGGGTGGCGTTTGGCCTGCTCTGTCCGTTGGTCAGCCTGATACACCCTTATGGCGTGCAGGCCATCCTGGCCACGCTCACCGTCGCCTATGGCAATGAGGCGGTGCCTCTGATCCTGGAGTGGCGGCCGTTCAATGCCCAGGAACAGGTCCTCCAGGAAGCCGCGATACTGCTGGCCTTTTTCGGGCTTCTGACATCGAGGCTACGGATCGGCTGGGCGAAGGCGTTGTTCATCGTCTTCACCTTGCACGTCTACCTTTCGCATCTGCGGTTCGTCTATCTGTTCTTCCTGCTTGTTCCCCTGGTGGTCGCGGTCGAGGTCGCGCGCCAATATCCCGCCCTGTCCGCAGGCGCCTGGCTGAAAGAAGAGCGCGACGGACTGGAAAAATTCTTCGCCAGCCGGTTCCATCTGCTCCGCGGCGCGACGGCGGTGTCGCTGGTCGTTGCGATGCTTGCGCTCAACAACGCCTACCAGGTCGCGCCGAGCCCAAAGACATCAGCCAGCGGCGCCCTTGCGTTCGCCAGGGATCACTACCTCGCAGGCAATGTGCTGAATTCCTATAATTTCGGCGGCACATTGATTTTCCACGACATCAAGACCTATGTCGACGGCAGGACGGACCAGCTGTTCCTGGGCGGGTTCACGAAAGCGGATGAGGCGACGGGGCAGACGGGCGGAAAACCACTGCTCGAGGCGCAGTTGAAGAAATACGCCATCGGCTGGGCACTGCTTACAGCCGCGGATACCCGCATCCCCTTCTTCGCCGAGTTGGGCTGGAAGCGGGCCTATGCCGATGACTATGCCGTGATCTACCTGCCGGCAACCTGATCGGGTGCTTCCAAACCGGCTTCGCCGGCGTTCAAGGCATGGCGTTCCGGCTTGACACTCATGTTGCAGTGCAGCAAAATCGTTTCGCAGAGGAGAGCCTGTGAACCCCACGCGTCACGATTTTTCGCACAACCAAGGCATCGCCGCATGAGCGGCGTGGCATGCTTCGCACGAGATCGGCGGGCCGCGAGCCGCGGACTGTCCGAATGAACTACAGGCGCGACATTGACGGCCTGCGGGCCGTTGCCGTGCTGCCCGTGGTGCTCTTTCATTTTGGCGTGTCCGCCATCCCAGGGGGATTCACCGGCGTCGATATTTTCTTTGTCATATCGGGCTATCTGATCAGCGGCAGCTTGCTGGATGATCTCGAGCGCGGCCAGTTTTCGATCGGCCGCTTCTACTGGCGCCGCGCACGGCGCATCCTGCCGGCGCTGACCTTCGTCATCCTGCTTGCAAGCATCGCGGCATGGTTCATCCTCCTGCC
The DNA here is from genome assembly GCF_000230995.2 of Mesorhizobium australicum WSM2073. Lineage (NCBI taxonomy): Bacteria > Pseudomonadati > Pseudomonadota > Alphaproteobacteria > Hyphomicrobiales > Phyllobacteriaceae > Mesorhizobium > Mesorhizobium australicum. The sequence continues at coordinate 6,093,052 of NC_019973.1, forward strand.
GTCGGACCTGCACGAATTCAGCCTCAGCGTGATCGCTGCCTCGACCTTCTGGTCGAACATCTATTTCTGGAAGACGACGAACTATTTTTCGATCGACGCCGAACTGCGGCCGCTGCTCCACACATGGTCGCTTTCGGTCGAGGAACAGTACTACATCTTCGCGCCGATCCTGGTTTATCTGATCTACCGCTATGCCTCGAAGCGCTGGCTGACGATACTTCTGCCCATCACCATCGGCAGTTTTGCCCTGGCGGTGATGGCGACCACGCTGGCGCCGACCGCCGGCTTCTACCTGCTGCCGACACGCATTTGGGAACTGGCGCTGGGCGCCATGCTGATGCTGAAAAGGCCGCCGCCACTTGCCAGCCGGCCGGCGACGGAACTGATCGGCCTGGCCGGCTTTGCACTGCTCGGCTTCGGCTTCCTGACGATCTCGGAGAGCGACCCGTTTCCGGGCTATAACGCCCTGTTTCCCTGCGTCGGAACGGCCCTGCTGATCTATGCGGGCCAGAACCATGCGAACCGACCCGTGCCCCTCGCCACGCGTGTGCTTCAGTTCGCCCCGATGGTCTGGATCGGCCTCATCTCCTATTCGCTCTACCTTGTTCACTGGCCGATCAACTCCTTCGTCCACTACCTCTCGCTGAAGGCCATCTCGGTGCCGATGATCGTCGCGATGACGGTGGCCAGCGTCGCCCTGGCGACCTTCTCGTGGAAATATGTCGAGCAGCCTTTCCGACGGAAGCGGGCCTTCACCGCCCCGCTGCCGATCTTCGCCTTTTCGGCGACGGCGATCGCCCTGCTGTGCGTCGGCGGTCTGGCCGGTGTGCTGGGCAAGGGCTTTCCGCAGCGGTTCCCGGATTTCTCGACGCAACGGATCCTGGTGGGCGACTGGCGCAACGGTGTCTGCTTCAATGAGGGTGCGAGCCGGATCGAGGATTGGAACCTTGCCGGCTGCACGCGCACGCACGGCTTTGCCACCAATGTGCTGCTGTGGGGCGATTCCTTCGCGGCTCACTACGTATCGGGCCTGGAAGCCAACGCGCAGAAAATCCAGGCCAACGTCGTCCAATATACCTATGCCGGCTGCCCACCCAACCTGAGCTATTTTTCCTATGCCCGGCCGGCCTGCACCCGCTTCAACGAACGGGCGCTGTCGATCATCCGTGATGCCAATATCCATGCGGTGATCCTGAGCGGTCGATGGACCGACTACCAGGCCAGGGGCTTCGACGGCCTGCAGACGACGATCGACCGGCTGCGCGACATGGGTGTCAAGGTCTATGTCATCGGCCAGTCTCCGGAGTTCATCGCCGACGTCCAGAAGATCGCTTTCTTTGCGAAACACGAGGGCGCCGCAAATACATCCTGGCCGATGGCCATGGATCCCGACATCAACAAGCAGGTGCAACTCTTCGCCAACGGCGCGACCTTCATCGACCCGCTCACCTATCTATGCGACGCAACCGGTTGCTCCTATGCGGATGCCGGCAGCAAGCAGTTTCTCTATTTCGACTATGGCCATTTCTCTTCCGCCGGCGCGACGCTGGCCATCTCGAAATACTGGCCGAGCTTCGCCGCCGGCGGCGAAGTCGCAAAGGCCAGGGAACCAACGCCGACCGTCACCGGTGAGCTGGCGAAGCCCGCCTTGTGAGACCGGTTTGCGATTGCCCGAGGTCATGCCGTCATGATAACGAGGCTGCAGCGCGGGTATGATGTAATGGTAGCCTGTCAGCTTCCCAAGCTGAACGCGCGGGTTCGATTCCCGCTACCCGCTCCAGTCTTGTCGGACGACATAGAAGTGTGGACTCCGTCGCAGAAGGTTGGACCCGTGATCGCGGCGTGCTTTTAGGCTGATTCTGCAATTTTCTGTACGCTGTCGCAGATAAATCGGCCAAAGCGCGGACCGAATGGCGCCGGCTAGGCTGGGCGCCTTTGGCCGATCTCCGACGCAACGCGCCGAGCAACCTCCTCCGCCTTTCGCTGGGATCCCAGTTCGCACTCCCAGGCGACGATCACTTTCCAGCCAAGCTCCTCGATGGCCGCAGTGTTTCGCTGGTCGCGCTGGACATTGCGGTCGAACTTCTCCTGCCAGAATGGCGTCTTGCTCTTCGGCGTCGACGCGATCTTGCATCCAGCATGGCGATGCCAGAAGCAGCCGTGTACCAAAATGACGGTCTTGAATCTCGGGAGGGCGATGTCCGGCTTCCCTGGCAGGCGCCGATAATGCACACGGAACCGCAAGCCAAGTGCATGGAGCGCCCGCCTCAGTGCCAGTTCCGGCGACGTGTCCTTCGACCGGATGCGCGACATCCGTTCCGAGCGTTGCTCTGGGGAAAGGAAGTCGGCCACCGCTGTCGCTACTCCTCTCGAGGCAGTCGGGTCTGCAGAAGCTCGAAGAACGGGAAACCGCGGATGATCTCTCCCGGAACGTCGAACGACTTGTACAGGCACTGGTGGTTCGCTAGCGTCTTCACGCGCTCTGCGACCTCGCCCGCGCTTGCCGCTAGCCCGAGCGCGGACAGCTCTGCCGCCGTGACGTTTGGGACCTTGTGCACGAACCAGGTCAGCAACGGCTCGCGATAGTCGGTAGCACCCGCCTTGAAGTGCCGCAGGTATTGCGAGGCTAGGATTATACCAGTGCCGAACTCACGACCCTGGAGAAGTAGCTTTCGGAGTACGTCGAACTCATAACGCATGATGTTGTCAGCTTCGTCGACCAGCAGGTACGAGTCGATTGCCCGGAGCTGCGGGTTGCTTCCGAGGAATGGCCGCTTCGGCGTCCTCAGCATGTTCTCGTAGAACATGTTCAGCATCACCGCCACGAGCATGTTCTTGCTGTGATCGTCCTGCCCGAGGGCATCCAGCGCGATCACAACGACGCCGTTGAGGAACTGGTCGAACGGTACGGTCCGCGTCTGATCCGGCTCGAAGATCTCCATATCCATGAGATCGTCGATGATCGCCATTGGCGAGTCGGACTTTCCGTCCAGAATCGCAGCATAGGCCGCGTGGACGTCGCGGAGCGTCGGGGGCGCCCCTTGCGGAGCTGCGTCATATGCTTCCCGCACCGCGCGCTTGAGCTTATCCCTCTGGACCGGGCCGATGCCGGGATAGATCTTGCCAAGCACGTCGGCGAAGAAGCGAAACCGGTCGAGCCAAGGTGTGGGGACGTCACCGATGGTCCTAGTGTCAAAAAGGTTCAACGGCAGGCGGTGGGGGCGCACCACGCGCGCGCCCGTAGCCGCGACGAAATCCTCGCTGCTGTAGTCCCGCTTGTAGTCGAAAATGAGGAAGCGCGGTCGTATCCCTCGGTTCGCTGGACCTGCAGCAGAAATCTGCGCGATGAGCGACTTCAGCAACTGTGTCTTGCCTGTCCCGAGGTCCCCGACCACGCCCATGTTCAACTGGTTGAGCCTCGTGTCCGAGATATTGAGCGATAGCTCCCTCGGTTTGAAGCCATCGACGGCCTTTCCAACCTCAAGGACGACCCCGCTGCCTTGCTCCTCCGCGTTGCAATCCACGGCCGCCGAGGGCGAATTAGTGACAATGGAGATGGCTGGCGGCAACGTCGGTGAGGCCGGATCGCTTTCCGGTCCATTGCTTTCATCTGGTGGCGCTTCGACCGGGGGCGACGCCAGTGTCGTTGGCTTCCCGCTCTCGTCGGAGTCAGCCTTCGCTACCTGGCCAGCGGGCACGGGCATGAGCGCCCAGTCGCCCACGCGGGCCTTGACCATGGCGTAGAAGCTCGAAGGATCGCCCGCCACGATCTGGCCCGCGTCCTCGCGCCCTATGACGATCGTCTCATCGAACCCATCACCATCATGGTCGCGCGGCGCGCTCGATGGCGATTCGTCTACAATGACAAGGCGGCCACGCTGGTCGATCTCGACACAGTCATCGCCGTCGAGGATCGCTTTCGCGACTCGTTCATGCAGTTTCGACCATTCGGCGGAGTGCCCTTTGACATCGTCCTGTTGGCTGTAGACCCGCATGCCGAATCCGATGATCGAAAGCATCAGGTGCTGGAAAGCCAGCCCCCAAAGTCGGGGCTGATCGGGATGGGGTGCCATCGCGTGAAGCAGCGATGATAGTGCCTTGGCCTGCTCGAGCGCCTCGACGGCATCGCCTGCCGCAAAGGAAGCCGTGGGCCTGCACTTGACCTCTATCGGCGTCAGCTTGATGCGCAGCCCGCCGGCGAAGTCGATGCCTAATACCATCAAGTCAGGTCTTAGAAGCGTCAGGTCTTTCCGGTCCTTCCCGAGAGTACGGCAAAGGTCCCCGATATATCCTCGGAATGGATCGACTGGGACCACGATCGCGATCGCCGGCTCGTCCTCGCTTCCCTTGAGCACAGGGAGCACTCCACCGGAACAACCAGCCTCCGCCCGGAACTTGTCCTGAAGGAGCCGGACGGCAACGAGGACGCCAAGGTCACCCGTCGCGCCCGCATCGTCGCCTGCGAGGCCCTTGATCGTCGGAATGCCCCGCCGAGCCACCTCGAGCAGCACATCCTTGACCTTGGCTGGTTCTATGCCTTTGCAGCCCGGCAGGCGGTCGAGGGCTTTGGCAAGCGCTTCCCGGTCGGCATCGGTCACTTGCGAAATGAGATAGTAGCCATTTGTGTCGCCGGAGCGGTGGGAATAGGACGGCAACTCATAGTCCCAGAGGTAGGCTCCATCGAGCCAGCCCCCCAGGAAGCATGCGGGATCGATCGCCGATGATGATACTGCCACGAAGTCGGTCCGCCGTCCCTGCAGCATGTGCCTTACCTCGTGCACATTAGGGGCGAATTGCAGGCCGACTCGGGTTGCCGACAGGTTCTCCATTGCTGCGGTCAATCCACCGATCTTGTCGGCGAGAACATCGCCGGACTGTGCCGGCGGAGTGGATTGGCGGGACTCATTGAGGAATATGCGCGGCAGCTGCCGGCGGATCCGGTGCCGTGATAAGGCGCCGAAGCCGAGCGGGGTCCGCTGATCCACTGCCGCGATCCCCGGTTCGGTCATGTCGAGCTGCGCAATGATCCCGAGGTCAGGGATGCTGCGGGGTGGCTGGACGCTGTACCAGCGAACGGCATTCCGCGTATCTTCGGATAGGTTAGCGATCTTGGCATCATCCGGGCGGGCATCATCCGTTCTGTCGTCGAATATCTCGACCAATCTTTGTCCTGTTGCTCGCGAGCGCGGCCGCTTCGCTTCCGGCTGGAAGCGTGTCGTGCACCATTCGATGAGCCCGTCGTTGCACGCATCCGTGGCGCCACCGGCACTTGACACAGCGATCGAGAATACCGGCTTGGCGGCAAGCAGCTCGGAGACGTCATCTAGCGCCCTGACGACCTGGGCGGCGCTGAAGCCGACCGATATGCCGCCAACGCTGATTCCGAACTCGTCGCCAAACGGGGCGCCCATTGACCGGCGAGCAAGGCTCGCGAGGTTCGACCCGTTCCAAAGCACTGACCAATAGTCGGTGCCATTTTCGACCGCGAGGTACTCGACCTGATCCACCCCCGATGGCGATCGCACGAACAAGGTCATGATATCGGGGACGCAGTCAGGGTCGAGCACACTGGCGGCAGGGCATGGCTTGCCTTGCTCGTCGGCGTCAGACAGGACACCCTGCGCCACCACATGCCAGCCCACCCGCAGTGGATGGAAGGGAGAGAGCAGGATGGCATCCGGCACCCGGGTCAGGCTGCGACCGCTTCCATCAAGCGAGGACACGGCGACGACATCGCACCAGGAAGCGACCTCGGGTGCTGCAGCTAGCCAGGCATGATATGCATCAACATACCGCTCGACGACCGCTCTGAACCCTTCATCGCGCGCGGCCCACTCGCCAAGTCGGGCGATCTCGAAGACCCCGGACTGGTCGCCGTCCCCACGCACGCGATTGGCAATCTCCTCGCGCAAGGCGAGGAATTCCTCCGGCGGATTGAATTCGTCAGGCGCGGGGCGCGGGTCGCAGATGAACTTCCCTCCGGACATGATGGGCCCAGTCTCGAATCCCCACCTTGGCGGCGCCCAGTGCTCGCCATAGTCCTCCGCTAGCACAATTGGCTGGTAGGAATGCCGAACGGATTCGGGCGCCAGCAGCCAGTCCTGGAGCATCGTCGATCGGACCGCGCGGTTGACCTGGATAACCGCCTTGGCGTCGAAAGGCTCGATCGGGCGCCTGTTGGCCCGTATGAGGCGTTCGAACTCGCTTCGGCACCCAACTTCAGGCACGTCTTCGCAGGTCAGGTAGACGCGGCAAGTCTCATTGGAGAACGAGCCATCCCGGATCGGGCGGCCAAACCTGAAATCGACCTGCAGGTTCCCTTCCGCCTCGACCTCGAGCTGGAAGATCGAATCCCGGAGGCCGCGCACCACCAGTTGCGTAGCCGCCTCGGCCCGCCCGTCCGCTTGCTCCGCAGTGCTCGTCGCCGATAGCTCTAGCTCAATTCCGGGCGAAACAAAGACGAGGAGCTCATAGCGACCTTGACCTGGCAATGTAAGGCTCGATTCCCAGTCGGCTCCATTTCGCGCGGCACCCCTCGCGGGCTTGCGAGGACCGGTGAACTTCCTTGCTAGACGACAACCTACGAGTATTCCGGGTTGCCACGTCGCTAGCGACACGACCTTAATCGAGCCCGGCTTGAATCCCTCGGCCGTCGCCTTGTAGCTAATCGGATTCTTGTGCTGCGGCGGAGCCGCGTCCGACAGAACCTTGTCGGAGTCGGCCTCGATCTCACCTATCCCCTTTGATCCACCGGCCGGTGTGCGCTGCACCTCGACTCGGGCACCGCTCTGATCGCTACCCTTCGTTGTGAACTTCAGGTCGACCCGATCCGTTACAATGGCAGGCATTGCCTTCCCAAGCGCAGCAATTGCGTTGACGCATTCCATGACAATGTCGCCAGAGACCGCCGGCTCCTCGGCGAGTAACTCCGACCACTTCTCGACGTCCAGAAAGCTCCACCAGTCTGGCGGACGGCCAAGCTCCAGGCCCTGCATCGGCGCATAGAAGGCCGCGGTCGCACGATCGAAGGCGCTCTGGACCTGCCAGCCTGCCCTTATATGGGCGTGGAACTGCTCGAGCGCGGCCCGCTCATCGTCCGTGGCACCGTCTGCCAGACGGTCGATGCCATTGCGGAACCCGTCAGCCATCGCGTCGGCAATCTTGTCCAGCGTTCCAAGCTGGTCGCGAGCCGACAGGGACCCATCGCGCCGTGGAGGCACCCCGCACGCTAGGCTCACTCCAAATCCAGCCGAGAGGCTGAGTCCCCGGTCGATCGCGAACAGCCGGGCGACGACGTTCCACGCCCCCTTGCGGACAGAGCGGTCGGGGTCCACTTCGTCGGCCGCGCGAGCAGCGGCTTCGACTAGCAGGCGACCTTCTTCCACCATTGCCTCGGTCAAGCCGGCGCGCGCGAGGCCATCGGAGACGACGCGTTGGACGAAGGCGTCGTCCCACCAGCTCTCGAAAGTTGCGTTTCCTCCGTTGCTGGCCTCCGCGACCCCAAACCTGTCGGTCGTCGACGACACGGACAGGATACTGTGCTCGCCCGGCGGCACGAGTGCCACGAAGCTCGGCAGCTCGGGTAGGTTCCTGAGGTCCAGCAAATGCGTTTCGTCACATCTGCCCGACTCACCGATACCAGGGTTTCCCCCTGGCAGCTGTGCACGCGGAACCTGCAGAAGATAGGGCGGCCGCGATCCCGCAACAGACTCGGCTTCGCGGACGAGATGGTCGAACACCTTCGAGAGGATCTCGAGCGGCGGCCCGTGGAAGACAAGCCTAACCTCAGCCTGCCCCGTAGTCCTGCGATCCGGTGGCGCGATGCCTACCTGCGCAGAAACATAGTCGGCAAGCGCTTGCGCGATTGCATTCATGGCTGCCCCCTTCCGCTAACCGGCGACAACCGGAACGGCGGCACGAGCAGCATGCCGCTCTCAGCATCAGGGCTGTCGAGCACGAGGCCGAGCATCCTCAGCTGCTGGCCGAGGTCATTCTGGGGGATGTCCCTGTGGGCCATGCTGACACCATATTGCGCCAGATGCTGGGCGAGCCGGTGGACCGATCGAGGGCCGCCAACGCCAGCAAGGGAACAATGCACCAGTGCAAGTACGGCCACCGGGCCGAGAGACACGATCCACGGGCTATTCGCACTGGCGCCAGCCTTCTTCAGGACGTAACCTTGGTCGTAGCCCCTGAGCGTGGGATTAGCTGTTTGGCGCTGACCAAGCACGTGTCGGACGAACTCGTTAATATTCGAGCCGATGCCTTTCCGGCAAAGGAGCGTGCGCGTTTCCCTGTCCTCTAGACTGGCAACGACATCCCGAACCCCGGTCCCTTCGAGGCGAGTCCGGTTTGCGCGGACTTGGTCGCAAAGTTCCGCCAGGCCATGCGAGGACGACAGGCCATCCGCTGGCGCGATCCCTAATGAATCCAAAGCCCACAGGGTTGTATTAATACCGAGGCGCGCAGCAAGGAAGCGGGAGACGCTGTCTCGGATCGAGGGCAAGGCCTTGTTTCCGTAGGGAAGACAAGCGAGGCGCTCGGGGTACAATGCAACGCGCGAGGCCTCCGCGCCCTCGGGACCTTCTCCGTCTAGGGCCGAAGACAGCGCTATCCACGCGCGAGAGTGGACCTCGCACAGCCAAACGACGTGGGCGACCGCACCTAGGCGAATGACAGCCTCCAGCAAGCTGGTCCACTGGCGGCGCGTCATTGCCGACTTTGCCGCGATCACGGCCCGGACGTCATGGACGAACTGGCGCGCGGGAAACACGTCGATGCTGGCGTCATCCCTCGCCATTACGGGGTCGGCGCGCGGGGTTGCTAGATGCCAGTTGGGCTTCGGCACCCACGCCTCCACCTCAGCTTGCAGGAACCGGGCAAACACATCATCCTCGTTGCCAACTGACAGCGCCTCGAAGAAGGCTCGCCAGATAGCCTCTGCTGCAGCCGAATCGCTGGACCCCAGCCAAACCATTCGCTTGACAAGCTGGCCGGCGGTCCAAGGATTGCCAGCCAGTCGCGCCGACCCAGAGAAGACGCTCAGCTGCGGCACCAGCGGCATCACCTGGAGGAAGCGCTTGGTCGATTGGTTCGGGAGCTTTGGGCTTTCAAGGATAGAGCCGAGCAATGAGCTGAAGGAATCCGGGTCAAGAGTGGAGCGGTCAGGTCCCTTTCCGCGTTCCCGAGCACGCTTGATCGCGCGGTCGAGATCGCGGCCGCTCTGTGGCACCGTACGTTCGGTCGCGCCCTCGAGGCCGATCACCCGGTACACGGAGGAGAGGATCACCTCCGAGCTGGCGTATTCCGGCGCTGGCGTCATCGCTAGCCGTGCCTTCGAGTAGGCTTCGTGCGAGTTCGCCCATGGTGCATCGCGGAACTGCGCAAACGTCATCGCCGCCCAGTCTCCCTGAGCAAGCCAAATCCCTCCCGCCGCTGCTGGACAGTGATTCCGCCAGTGCCGAGCCTGATCTCGGCGCGAGGTAGTACCACCGCATCCCGGACGATCGGACCGCCAAGGCGAGCGCCCGTTGTATCAAGTAGCGCAAGGACGGACCGCGGAAGGGACGCGACCGACATGCCGCGATCGACCTCCTTCACTGCCTTGAATAGGTCGTAGGTCAGGGCGATCTTCTGGGCTGACGCGCCATCGCCGACTTCCAGGAAGCGGAGCGGCGAGCGTGGGCGTCCCTCCTGCACGGTATCTGTTGGCTGAACGTGGCGCCGTTGGACGACAAGCGTCGCGCGCCTCGTCGGTGGGGGCAATGGCTGCCCGAACGTCGTCGTAAGTGACACCTCAAAGTCCTGATTCTTGTTAAGGAGCCGCTCTACATCCCGCGCCACTTCGAAGACCCCATCGCCGCCATCGTCCACGATCTTCTGGAATTCACGAAGCACCTCAGCATCCAAGACAGTAGCGGTCCTTGCGCCAATGCTCCGCCGTACCAAGCGGCAGGCAAAATCACGGACTAGACGCTGCACGCGAGTGGCGACGGCAGGTTTTTTCCGGCGCACCTGCTGCTTCGAGAGGAAGGAATCCAGCTCAGCAAGCCTACCGAGGAGGTCGGTCTCGATGCCGGAGAGCACGCGCGACTTCTTGAGGTGGTCCAGCCCCTCAGCGACCGAGCGGCTAAACCGTGTGTCGAAGTCACGGAGCACGTAGGTCCTTCCGTGCGTTGCCGCCGCCTCGCTTTCTGGGCTTGCCAGCGCCGGGTCGAGCAGCTGGTCGAAACCGTCAAGTAGGCCGGAGATCATTGTTGGCAAATAGGAAGCTCTACGAGACGCAAGGAACCATTGCAGACCCATGGCAGTGTTGTTTTCCTTGAGGCCGAGCTCGGTGAGGTCGCGCAGCAGGGCCTGACCCGCCTCCTTGTCCCAGCCGTGGAAGAGGGCGTGCTGGTATTGCGAGCCGACGAGCCGGAAGAGGGCGGTGGAGCTGTCCTTGCGCGGGCGAGCGTTTGCCACGGCCTCCTGGTCAAGCTGCAGGAGTGACGCCGCCCATTCGCATGGGGAACTTTCGTCGAGGGAAGCATCCTCGCGATGCCCTGCCAGCAGGTATGAAACGAGCGAGAACAAGTCACGGAAACTCCACCGCTTCCCACTCCCTATCTCGAACCACCTTAGCATCTGCTGCAGCGCTGCTGCCGGCCGCTCCTGCGCGAGATGCGACCGGCTTCCGCAAAATGGGCAATGCGCTCCGGCGGCACACGTGCCCGGCTGCGGCCAGAGACTGGCGTCAATGGCCTTCCGGAAGATCTCGACGGCCGGAGCCGGGTCGCCGTTCTCGGTACCAGCGAGCAGCGACTCCATGTCCATCGGCCACACTGCAACGTCCGGATAATCGTCGAGAGGCCAGCAGGCAGGAGCGTCGGGCGACAGGCTTACCGCCTGGCTGGTGCATTCCAGAAGCCTGCGCGCTTCGTCCGCGCCTGCCTCGATGGCAGTTATAAGCGCATCGTCGAGCACGCCTCGGTTTACGCAGCAAAGGTAAAGCTCGCGCGAATCCGTGGTTGCGGATGCCAGCTCGCTAAGGAGCATCATGGCCGGCGACTGGCCCGACGAGCCTGCGATGACCGAGGCGTCCTGAACAATGGAAAGTGGCAGGCTTCTGGTCCGCGATGCAAACGCCCCTGCATCGATCGTGATCGTCCGCGGTACTTTCTCTCCCTCGGGTCTGAAGGCGATCTCAAGTGCGCTGAGCAGCTTACCGTCGCAGCCGAGGGCAGCGTCGAGCCAGATCATCGTCGACTCGATTGCTTCGGTCTTGCCGTTGCCCGGCCCACCGACGAGGAGAATGACCCGCGGCGTTCCCTCCTTGCCGGCGCCAATGTCCGCGCACCATTGCTGGAGGCGCGATAGCAGGTTCGTCTTGAAGACCGCAGCACCCGGCCGGCCGCTTTTCTCATCGAACAAGCGTCGGACACCGCCGGAGCGGTTTCCCGCCCACCTGAGCAATTGCGCAGGGTAAGTCGCCGCGGTTTCGGTGATCTCCATGCGCTAGCCTAACGCCGCCATGGTCGGGCGCTTTCGGGCCTGCCCGAAGACCTTCCTGCCAATCTCTATCTCGTCGAGCGCCTTGCAGAGTGCACTTCCGATTGCCCGCGCGAGGTAGGGCGGCACCGCGTTACCGACCTGGGTATAGCGAGGGCATTCCTTGGTTCGGCGATCGCCGCCAGTGGTGAACTTGCCCTTGAACTGGAACCAATCCGGGAAGGATTGCAAACGCGCGCTCTCACGGACCGTCAGGATGCGAGGCTCGGAATAATGCAGCACGTCGTCTGGAAGCGTCGTAATCGTTGGCGCCGGTTCAGTCGGAGACATCGGGTAGATGCGGTGTTTCTTCAGTCCGTAGCCGCGCCGCGCTTCGTCGTCCATGCGGACACCACGCCGGCATTCCGCAAGGATTCGCCCAAAGCGCTCGCGCACGTCGTCGCGGTGCCGGGCGAGGCGCATGCTATCAGGCTGGCGCTCGTGATCGCCGCGCATAAGGCGTTGATAGCGAGTTGCAGGCTCGCCCCGGCGCGCCTCCTGAAAGCCGCGAGGGGACTCAGGATCTTCGCAAGGGCGTAGTTGCACTCCGGCGATTTCAAGATCCGAGATCGCTTCCCTGGCGGATATAGCGTCAGGCAGGCCGAGCTGCTCGAGCTGGGATGCGCGAACCTCTTCGAGCAGTTCGAAGAGGCGACGAACACCCCCTTCCAGCCAGCCTGCCAGATCCTGCCGGACTCCAATGGCAATGAGGCGAGACCGCTTCTGCGGCACCCCGAAGCGAGAGGCGTCGACCAGCTCTGCCTCGACCCTGTAGCCAACACCATCCAGGCTCTCGACGAGCCTGTCGTAGAAGGAACGCTTCTTGGGCGCGGGACCGACCTGCAACTCGACGACGTTCGAGGGCCGATGCACGACGCGCATCCCGGGTACGTTCTCTAGGATGAGGGCCGCGGGCCGGATCGCGTCGACCGCTTCGACATATTTGTGGAAAAGCTGGTTTCGCGGGTCATCCTCGACCCGCCGCCCGGCGAAGCTGAAGCCCTGGCACGGCGGCCCACCCGCGAGCACATCGACCTTGCCGCGCAGCTCCAACAGGTCGGCCTTGTGCTCCTCCAACAGTTCGTCAATGCCCCAAGCACGTTGTTCAAGCCAAGTCGGCCATTCAAAAGCATGGCCCCTATTGGAGGACTTGGAAACGAAGTTCGCATGGAAGGTCCGGAATGCCATATGGTCGCGCTCAACTGCGAACAGGCCTTGCATGCCGGCCATCGAGAGCCCGAGCGACAATCCACCGCATCCAGAGAACAAATCTACGAACCTACGGTCCTTCATCGGCAACGCTCATCCAATTCTTGCCCAGCACTTTGCGGGCAAGCTAAAACGAGGAACCGAACTTCGTTCTTCTTGGGCTCGATAGACGCGAATCTTTCCCCATGCGAGGCCAAGGCATAGCAAGGAATGCCAGCCACTTCCACCGAGATTGTGATTGATCTAGCACGATTACACGCGCCGAGACCCGGCGGCCTTCTGGCTCCTCGTCCGTCCTTTGCCTCGCCTAACGCGTGGGCCAAGGGCCAAGAGGGCACCCCCTTCGTAAAGCCGCCCACTTAGACCGGATACGCGCGGCGAAAAGAAAGTTACATTGTAGCTGCACTGGGCTATGTCGCCTCCCACACTTGGTTCAATATCCGCGCTGCGAGAGCGGCCTTGTCCTGGGGCAGGAAACGCCCGTAATGATGCGCAACCATATCGGGAGTGTCCTGATGGCGTAGCTCGCTTGTTCATAAGAGCCTGTCCGCTTGAGGATGCTCGTAGCCAACACATCACGGACATTGTGCGGCCCGTGAGGGAGCAGGCCAGCAATTGCGCCCCGTCCAGCGAATGGATTGTAGATACCATATCGTTGGATTGCGAGGCGCCAAGCCTCGTAAAAGTGTTCTGATCGTATGACGCGTCATTGCTCGTCGCTTTCATCGTCTTGATAGAGGACGTGCCAGGGTCGTCAGCTTTTCCCCGGAAGCGTGCGCCGATACCCGATTCTTGGCTTGACGGCGCTTGCGCTTCGTCGGCGCCTACCTCGACAACTCGGTCAGCCGTTCGATTCGGCCCAAAACCACCATGTCCGTCCTGCTTGGACGCCGGTTAGACCGGCGGGTTTCGGCTGCGTAAAACTAGTTAGCCGCGGCAAACGCGAGGGGCTCAGCGCCGCATCCGATACCTTAATCCCAGCCTTCGACGACCACAGTCAGTTTCCAAAACCTACCCCCCAACGTTCCGCATTTGGCTTTAGGGGTAGAAAGCAGACAGGCTGTCGGCTGCTACGACACTCAACGCAAAAAGCGGACCTCCGTCATTCTATGCCAAGTGTGAAAATAGCCCGCTGCGCCCGATGGCAAAGAGTAAGGCCATACATGACGACGACCTGACGACTGTGTCGTGTTAGAGCTTAGGGCCGGTTATAGTCAAGGAACACTGTTTCTGATACTTGCGGCCCGATAGATGCGATTTGGTGCCAGCTGTGGGGCTGAAAATGACAAAAATAACAGACTGGTGCACAATCAAAAGCGAGAAGGTAGGAAAACACCACCTCACGGTTCTTGAGCTGGAAAGCGGCAAGTTTGACGTTGCTAGTGATACAGTAGCGGCGGTTGTGCCTTCACATTATGCGTCAGATGAACGCACAGCGAAGCTGCTGAAACGTCTGGGGAAGACGAAGGCCGCTGCACACCTCAAAGAGAAGCTTCCGAAGTCCCCGCAGGTGCGCTCCGGCGACCTTGGTGAAATCCTGGGTGCGACCTATGTGCAGGAATCGACACCATTTGGAACCAGTATCAACAAGCTGCGCTGGAAAGATCACCGCAACATGGCGATGCGCGGTGATGACCTGGTTGGCATACAGCCGGCCGCCGGCGCAGGAAATATCCGCTTCCTGAAGGGCGAGGTCAAAAGCGCCGCCAACATAACGGCAAAGGTTCTGGATACCGCGCGCACGGCACTGAAGAAATCCCATTCACGTCCTTCGGCGCACGCCCTCGGGTTCATTGCAGACCGCCTGCACGAGGAAGGAAACGATGAGCTTGCGGACCTTATAGACGACGCGCTCTGGCGGGATGGCATCAGGCTTTCGCAGGTCTCGCACATGATCTTTGCCTTCACGGGCAACGATGCATCGAACCTGCTGGGCGCGAACGTACAGACCTACACTGGACAGGTTGCGCAGAGTGTTGTCGGTCTTCGTGTCAAGGACCACCAGAAGTTCATCAGATCGGTATTTAGAAAGGTGATCAAGAATGCCGACGGGAAATGAGGCCATCGAGTCTGCGGTCCGTACCGCCACCGAGGGTGGCTTCCGCGGCCGTCTGCTGGCACGTGGCCAGGCCCGGTCGCTGATCTGGCGTGACGGACAACTGCCGCCGGATGCTCCGAACTTTGCGGCCCAGCTTTCCTATGACCTGCTGTCCTACGGATATAGTCTTCTGGATATGGGCCTGCGTCTCCTTGACGGAGACGGAAACCCCGATGTTGCCCGCAGCGCTTTTGAGCAGGCCGGCGAAGCCCTGGAATCCCTCGTGGCGCACGGTGCGCCGAATCCGGATCGGGATTTTCACCGCTTTGTAGCGGCCGCCGCCTATCACCTTGGCCGTTACTCTGCGCGCGCGTATTCGATGCTGCGGGCCACCATCGACGATGCCAATCTTTCGCGTGGAGAACGCTGCGTTGCGCTTCTGATGCTGCGCGACCTCGATCGGGCGCAGCAAGAAATTCTTGAGTGGCGACGGGAAGGCAGTGCTGAAGACGGCCATCTGACGGAGATGCTGGCTGCCATCCCGACCGGCGACGAGATTACCGATGATGGTGGCGATGACGACGAAGACGTCGGTGCCGATGTCATCGATCTGGCACTGACCGACAATCTGCTGGGCGCGCTTGCGATGGCTTTCCTTGCACTCGAGCGCGGAGATGCAGAGCTGATGGGACAGGCAGTTGACCGCGTCGATATTGGTCGCGAGGAAGCAGCCGGGGTCAGCATGGTTCCGCAGTGGTGGTGCCACCGTCTGACCGCCCATCTGCTACGCGATCTGTGGGATACGAGTTTTCATCAACGCCTGCCGCTAAGTCCAAACAATCTAGATAACGCGGAGGGATGGAAGCAGCTGCGTGAGCTCTTCGTCGCCTCGGCCATACGGCGTTCGCGTGCCGAAATCGAGCTTTGGCCTTCACAGCTGGACGCGGTTGAGCAGGCGATCAGCAGCAATGGCAACATGGTTGTTTCACTGCCCACAAGCGCCGGCAAGACCCGTGTCGCAGAGCTGTGCATTCTTCGCGCCCTTGCGAAGGGCGAGCGTGTCGTCTTTGTAACGCCGCTGCGGGCCCTCTCAGCCCAGACCGAGGTATCGCTGCAGAAGACGCTGGCCCCGCTGGGCAAAACAGTGTCAAGCCTCTACGGCAGCATTGGTGTATCGGAAACGGATTCCAGTTTCTTCGAGGACCGCGATGTGATCGTAGCCACGCCCGAGAAACTGGATTTCGCGCTGCGCAATGATCCATCGCTGCTGGACGATGTGGGGCTCGTCGTTCTCGACGAAGGCCATATGATCGGGCTTGGCGAGCGTGAAATCCGCTACGAGGTCCAGATCCAGCGGCTGCTGCGCAGAAGCGATGCCGGCAGCCGACGCATCGTGTGTCTGTCCGCCGTACTGCCCGATGGCGACCAGCTTGATGACTTCTGTAACTGGCTGACGGGTGACGCCAAGGATGGGTTAATTCGAAAAAACTGGCGCCCCACAAGACTGCGCTATGGCGAGGTCACTTGGCGGGGCACACATGCGCGCCTTGATGCGCGCATTGGCGATGAAGCTCCTTGGGTCGAGAATTATATTAGCGGCTTTGTTCCGAAAGGTCGCAGAACGCAGTTTCCGCGTGATCAGCGCGAGCTGTGCCTTGCAACAGCTTGGCGGTCGGTAGAGGAGGGTCAGTCTGCGCTAATCTTCTGTCCGCTACGCCGATCGGTCCAACCATTTGCTGAAGCTGTGGTGACCCTGCATCGCCAGGGCGCGCTTCGATCTCTGTTCAAGGGGGATAAGGCTGTCCTGGCCGATGCGCTCGCGATCGGTGCGGAGTGGCTTAGCCCGAATCACGACCTGCTAAAATGCCTGGAGCTTGGGGTTGCGGTACATCACGGCGCATTGCCCACGCCCTACCGCAAGGAAGTTGAGCGGCTGCTACGGGAAGGTATTCTCCCCGTGACAATATCTTCGCCAACGCTGGCACAGGGCTTAAACCTATCTGCATCTGCCGTGATTTTCCATGGCCTCAAGCGAAACCGCAAAGAGCTGGCCTCGTCGGAATTTAGGAACATCGTGGGTCGCGCGGGTCGCGCCTATGTCGATGTGGAGGGGCTGGTGCTCTTCCCTATGTACGACAATCAGATGACGGGAAAAGCCGAGTGGAACGCGCTTATCGCAAACCAGGCCGGTCACGAGATGGAAAGTGGTCTGCTTCGCCTGATTTTTACCCTGCTTGCGCGCCTGGCTCTTCGGACCGGTGACAAATCGGTCAAGGGCTTGAGTGAATACGTGCTCAATAACACGTCAGCATGGGATTTTGTACGACTGAGAGCGGAAACTGCTGAAGCAGCCGCCGCAGGACAGGTGCAGTGGAACAGTCATCTGGCCAGTTTGGATACGGCCATCCTCAGCCTGCTGAGCGATGGCGATGTTGCAGAGGCCGATCTGGAAGATGCGCTGGACGATGTGCTGAACTCGTCGCTGTTCCAGCGTCGGCTTGCGCGTCGGAGGGCCAATCAGCATGAGGTGTACCGGGCCGTCCTTCTAGGCCGCGCAAAACTCATCTGGGCTAACAGCACGCCTAAGCAGCGCAAAGGCTACTTCCTATCTGGTGTCGGGCTTACGACGGGCAAGGCGCTTGATGCGAACTCGCCCAAGCTCAACCAGCTGCTAGTTGAGGCTAATGGCGCGATCCTGAGCAAGGATGACATTAAGGCGATCAAGGCGATCACTGATTTTGCAAAGATCGTTTTCGCGATCGTGCCTTTTGTACCGGATAATCTTCCCAAGAACTGGAAGGCGATTCTCGATGCCTGGCTTCGTGGTCAGGCGCTGCAGAGCTTCGTAGCAGAGGATCAGGACTCCGTGCTACGCTTTGTCGAGCAGGGGTTTGTCTACATGCTGCCCTGGGCGATGGAATCCGTTCGTGTGCGAGGGATGGCCAATGGTGACATCCTTGCGCCGACCAAAGGGCTGCCCGACACGACGCTGGAGGATATGGAACTTGGCGTTGCCGTAGCAGCTGTTGAGACCGGTTCGCTTGATGTGAGGGCAGCGCTGATCATGCGCACCGGCTTTGCATCGCGCAGCGCGGCCATAAAGATCATTGCGGACATGGACCCGAATTTTGATTCCACACAGTCGTTGCGTCGGTGGCTGCGAATCCCTGAAGTCCGGAAAGCCACGGAAGACGAGGCGTTCCCGACGCCAGAAACGCACCGGCTGTGGCTCGAGTACATCCAGAGCGTCATTCGTACATCTTCTGCACGCTGGTCTGCCGAACAGGAAGTCTGTGATGTCACATGGACAGACGACGCGCCGTCAGAAGGCACCCCGCTACGCCTGATCGAAGATGAAGAGGATAGTCAGACGATTGTGACCGATGCCGAATTTCGGCCTTTGGGCACCGTCGCTCGTATCTTGAGCCCGGGACGTTGCGGCCTCCTGAGAACCACCGTGATGAAGGGCGGGAAGGTTGCGCTGCGCTATCTGGGGCCGGATGATCTGTGGGCTGAAGTATGAGGTGGCTATTCGGATACGGCTCGCTGATGTGGGACGGCTGGGAGGCGCGGTTTGAGTGCGCGGAGCGCCAGGTCGCCGACCTAAAGGGATACAGCCGCGCTTTCAACAAGGCATCGGTTCGGAACTGGGGAACGAAGCTGCAGCCAGGCCCCACACTGAACATCAGGGAAACAGAGGGGGCAGTATGCACTGGCATTGCGTTTGGCTTTGCCGACGATGCCGATGCACTCGCCTATCTGAAAGAACGCGAGGGTGGTTTCCTCTTTTTCACCGTTGCCCTTCGGCTTCATGACGGACGGCAAGTGAATGCGATCACGTCGCTGTATCGCGGCAAGAACCTGCTTCCTGATCTTCCCGCGAGTGAACTCGTCGACATGGCTGTCCGCGCGCGTGGCACAGACGGGAAAGCAATGGACTACGTCCTTAATATCGAGCACCAGCTGATTGAACTAAACATCTCTGATCATGTTGTCACTGCTCTCGCGGATGCGATCAGGGCGAACGGTTCCGTCATGCACAAATAAAGCGCAGCCACCCGCTCGGTTTGATGCGACCTGGCCGTAGACCAGCTTCGCCAAATCACAAGCCAAACGTGTAGATAGCCTTGCCTCGCACCACGTCATCGAAGGGCGGATCGTCTCCCTTGAGCCGCGTTGCAGCAATACCTGCCATCAAGATGAGCGGCCTTTCAAACATTGGATCCGCAATTTGAATATCAAATCCGCCACGAAGTCCGCGCAGGCGTGTTATGTTAAACGCCAGTCACCAAATCCTCAGGCGTTATCTGCCACCCCCCGATGTTGCGTCATTATTCCAGACCGGAGAATGCCAAACCTCGCAATAAATCTCTGTGCTGCTCCCGCTCACGCATTGCGGAAATGAAAGCTGCCGTACCCTCCAACTGCCCATCTGGCGAAATCATGAACTCGCCGCCTGGCTGCACGGATTTGAAAATAAACCCATTTGGTTTGGAAGTGTCATACTCGAACAGGTCGATCTCGCTGTGGTGATCGGAAGCGTTTAGCCCCCAAAGGTACCATGGGGCAAGGTTGATCGCCGTTCCATTCTTTGGATTGGCAACATAGACATCCTCGTCAGAGAACGGGACGAGGCCCTCGTATTCATGCACATGAATGAACGTCTGTGACGGACCTCGCAACTCTCGGAACAGCCCCTTGAAACTTCCCTGGCTAAATCTTTTCGGGGTTACTCCCTCGAATACGCCTAGACAACTGTCGCTAAACGCCTTGGCAATAACGTTACCCAGCAGACCCAAGAAGCTTACATAGTCTACGTTTGAGCTACGTCCATGTTTTGAATTGGCAATCTGATCAATCCACTGGTTTATTGTGGGCAAGTGCTTTTGGGTTAAGGGCAGCAACGCTGAACAATAGGGCAGATCGGTGCGTGCGGTCTTAAGGCAATTCTTCAGAATCGCCCAAAGGGGACCTGCCGAACGATGTCCCATCCCCTTAAAATGCGAGCTGTTCACCTTCGCTAAGGTACAGTGCTCTGCCAGGACCAAGTAGGCTGACAACGTCAGCATTGCTTCGACCGCTTCTCTACCTCGGTCAAGCCGCCGGAGTGCATCCTTCTCGGACATATACCTGGCCAACGGTGCTGCTGCGGGATAGGGCAGCTCACTCACAAGCTCGGCTAGCTCAAGCCAATTGGCGCTTTTTGATCGCTCTTCAATCCACTGGATGTCAGCACTGCTCACGAATGAACAGGCTGACGTGCTCGTTCCAAAATCAAAGCCGAGATATGTTTCCCCTTGTACTTCTTCGGCAGCAAACGTCATGTCCATGAAAAATGGGTTGCCAACGGCACTGCTTCCGTCTCTCAGATTGTCCTTCCCATAAAAAAAGCGCGGCTCAGCTGTGCCGTCCTCCCGCACGATCAACTCGATTTCGATCCCTTGTTGGAATACTGCACCCCGTGGAGTTTGCACCTTAGTTTCGACAATGTTATGGCGCGATTCCAAGTCATCGGGGTCGAAAGACGACCGCATGAAATAGTAATTCAAGTTGTGCTTGGGCGGTTTGGAAAGGCGGACCTTCCAGCGCAAAGGTTGGCCCATAAGCCCCCGCAGGCTACTCGCTGCGGGAAGCAATACCGCCTCGTCATATTCCTTTGGCTCGCGCCCGTCATCTTTTAGGTTTTCGCTGACTGGTCTAAAGCGCTTTCTCTCAAGCTCTCCTTCATCAGGTCTGAGGAGCAAGCAAAGGCGGTTGTAGGTTACAGCACGAAAATCACCTTGGCCGCCGGTGTAGTACCGGCGCGCGCATTCAGTCGCCAGGCCCTTCGCCACTATTTCCGCGAAATTCTCGTTTAGCTCCAATATCTGAGCATTAACAAGCTGAGACTTCAGATCTCGTTCAAGCAAAGATCGGAGCCACCGGATGTTTGACGATCCTCCTGATAGCAAAACGACCGATATATCTTGCCCGGCCAGGTCGTCCTTTGACCTGTCAATTGTTCGAGACACCGCATCTCGAAGCTTCTCTGACCACACGCGATCCGTGTAAACTTTCTGTATTTTGGCAGCATCTAGCCTCTTGTTCCCACGAGCTGAGCGCTCATCGAACGGATCTACCGGAATTGAAATAGGATAAGGGGCTATCCCCGACAAGTCAGCCGAAAGACTCCAATTTGCAATACTGTTACAAATCGCTATCTTCGCGCGCTCAACCTCCTGAAGCAATACCTTCATATGTTTGAAGAACGCCCTCTTCTCCTCGCTCCATTCACCCATTTCTTCTTCATCGGCATTCTTGTGCTCATAGAAGAAGGTGAGCGCCTTCCGCACCTTGGATTTCTCTACGCGAGGTCCGATTACCGAGAATAATAGGTCCTCGGCCAGAATCCTGTTGATGAAGAAACCTCCAACCTGGATAGAGGTCGCGCCTAGAGGCCGTGAGTTGACCCCGCCGCCACTGATGTCGCCAGCTTTCGTCGTTTCAACCACGGAAACATCAAAAGTTCCGCCACCAAAATCAAGAACCAGTGCGACGTGCTTTCTTTGCTCCGCAACAGCCGGATGGCGTAGACCATATCGATAGTACTGGAAGACCGCGAAGGGCTCCGGCATGAAGTCAATCTCTTCGAATTTCCCGTAAAGAGCCTTCTTGATGGATTTTCGATAATGAGAGAGCCATGACTCGTCTGCGAGTTCAGAGCCCCCGAGGGAGAGAGGCTCGGCGATTAGAATCCGCGTCGGGACGGGCAACCCTTGCGAAGCAAGCCAGCCGTTTATCTTCTTTAGTGTCTCATCGAAGAAGTCTTTGGCTAACCCTACCGGCGTGCGTCGCGGAACATTAGTCAAGCTGGAACGGCTGACCAAACGGTCTGGGTCATTGTTGCCGAGTTCGATCTTGAAATCTTCGATCAGCAGTTCAGGAGAGGTGCAACGTTCGCGCGCGTCTCGGCCGACATGCGGCTTTTTCCCTTCGTAGAACAATGCAGTCGGAATCACGTGGCTCTCGTCAATCCGCGCCAACTGCACCGAACTGACAAATGGTAGTTTCTTCAAGGACATTCCAGCACTCCCCGCTGGATGACAACCACATCGAGGCGTTATCTTCAAGAGGGTTTAAGCAGCGTGAGAATCCGAACCCTTGTTATACACACAAAGCACTAGTGCTGCTCGTGAGAGGCGCCAAGAATGTGCGGAAATAATGCAAGCCGGCTAGCCGACGCGATGTTAGGGCGCTGGTCAGTGACCAGGTGAGATCGGGCGCTTCCGCCGGCATTCACCTGCAATCGACCCTAGGATTGCAATCCTCGCCGCGGTCTCCGGGCTTATCGCGGTTCACTCCAGGTCACGCTGCCTTCTGCACTTCCGCGATTTTCTGGAACTCCGCGAGAATGTCCGGATGGCGGTGTGCCAGGTGCCGCACCACCCTGGCGTTTTCGAGTAGCCGGGCCACATAGCCGGTGGCGAGGATTACATCCAAATGATCGCTTCCATAATCCTGCTCAATCGCTTTGAACTCTCGGTCGAGTGTGGCGGATTCGCCCTCCATCATGTCGATCTGCTGTTGGCTTAAGCCCTTTACCGTCTTGGTGCCCCTCACCAGCTGGCTCTCGGGCGTCGCGGCGACCAAAGATTTCGCGTAGCTGATCGAGTATTTGTTCATTGCCATCATCAGCTCGGCTGCCTCGATTTGCCGGATCGATTTCAGTTTTTTCAACTCTCCGAACGTGTTGATCGGCACGTGTCTGTCCTTAAGCAAGTCCACGACTTCCGGACAGATGCCCTCCAGCAGGCTGCGTTTGTGGCGGATGCTGGTTATGTTGACGTTCAATGCCCGCGCGAGCCGCTCCTCAGACACGCCTTTCTCTATGGCCTTCAGGATCATTTTGTGTTCTTGGATGATAGCTATCCGGCTAATGCGCTTGTGGTATGTGAATGCCTCGTCTTCGGTGGCCACGAGGCACACGACTTCGGTCTCGCCACGCGCTCGCAGGATGTCTACGCGTATGTGGCCGTCAAGCAGGTGGAAGCGATTTCTGTCGGTGCTGTCCCTAACCACCACCGGCGGCTCGATGATGCCGACCTCGGCAATGGAAGCAGCGATCTGGGCATACTTCACGGACTTTAATACCGAGGGGGTGAGTTGCCTAAGAGGCAGTATCTCATCGATCGAAATACGGAGGCTCGCTTTTTCGAACGCGATTTTCACGAGAGCTGTTTTTGCCGCTGTGCTCATGGATGTAATGCCTCTAACCGATCTAGACGCTTCGCCAAATTCTTGGGCAAGCTCGTTAGCCCCTCGTTGGTGAGAAGGTCCCGGAACTCTTCGTCTTGCAGCAGCCTTCGCAGGGCTTCAGCGATAAAAATGAGGCGGTTGCTCGCCGCCTGCGCACGCCTGATCAGCAGGCGTTTCCTATCAGTGTCCTGTTGATACGCACGAACGAGGGCATCGGTCGACAGCTTCCTTGGCTTCAGATGAAGGTTGCTCTTCAGGCGCTTGCCCTGAACGCGCCGTTGCTCCACAAGCCGTTTCGCTGCAAGGAGTTTTCGTCCCCGAAGTAGGTTCTTCTCATAAGCATTCTGCAGCGCGCTCTGTATATCCTGGTCATCCGCCTCCGCGATATCAAGCGCGACGCTGAAGGGGATCTGGCCAGATTCAACCGCTCGCAGAAGGCGTTGCTCACCCTTCTCAAGAAGCTTGACCACTGCATGAACGTACTCCGTCGTAAGTCCCGTCTTCCTTGCAATGTCAGCTATCGGGTGCCCTTGCTGTTTCATTCTGCCGATATCGTTCAGAAGATCGATGGCTTGATGTTTACGCCGAGCGCAATTCTCCACCAGGCTGGCTACGAGACAGTCTTCGGGGTCGGCAGTGACGACAAGAGCTGGGACCTGCTGTTGGCCAAGCGCCTTGTAAGCCTCCAGCCTACCCTGTCCGCAAACCAGATCGTAATACGGTCCACCCGCCTCGGGCCGGCGCGCGACTGTAATCGGCCTTTTCAGGCCGATTTCAGAGATGTTGTCGACGATATCTCTGAAGACTCGTTTGTTGCGTATTCTGGGATTGACGACCGCAATCCTATCGACTGGGATCATCTCAACCCGCTGCGCCGGCATTGCGGTCATCACGCTGCCTCCTCTATGGGAGTTCGTTGCGACATTGCATAGAGGGTTTCGAGAGTATCGAAACGGTATGCATCGAGTGACAGCCCGTTGTGCTCGCAGAGGCGCAAGACGGCTGTATGCATATCCAAGCGGGGAAGCAGATAGTAGTCTCGCGGCTGCGCGTTTGTTGGGTCCATGCGTATTGCGACGGTCAAATCTGGATTCAGCGCCGTATCCAACCGCAGCTTCCAGCGAAGTGAACCCGCCCCAGTATGGAAGCACCTGACGATCACAATGCAAGTGGTGAACTCGTGGTTCACCGTCAGCATGTCCGTTGACGGTTCCTGTTCGACAGTTCCCCCGGCCGCCCTAATTCCCTCGATCACTTCTGCCACCACATTGGGATGCAGGCGTCGCAGGGCTCGGTTTGTCTCCAGATAGCGATAGTCGTGATCCGGAACGAACCCAACGAGAGCATAGGCGCGAAGCAAGCTGCCGAAGCGCGACAGATACGAGCTGCTCGAGGGGCAGTCCTCTGCTTCGTCAATAATGATCCCGGAGAGATAGCCGTTCCTGGCCAGAATTGTTCCGAGGAGGCCCAGCATGGCCTCGTCCGACAGACGCTCGGACCTTGCTGCTATAATGGATTGTGCCCGGATGAAGGAGTCTTTGTCGACAATCGGCTCGAACACCCCATTGGCGCGTATCCAGGCATCATCTGGATTCTGAACATGCGACTGTTTGAGCTTGAACGACGTGCGCCCCCACACGTTGTTTCCGATGTATTTCTCGTTAATGAGGAGCTGATGGACCGTTCCTCGCGTCCAAGGCCGACCTAGGTCTGACATGACGCCCCGAGCGTTTAAAGCCTGGGCAATTTCGAGCTCGGAACGGTCCTCAGCTACGAACTTGCGATAGACTTCTCGTACGATGTCGACCTCATGTTCCGGTCCAGGGATCAAGATGACCCGGTCGGTCGCGATACTTTTTTGTTCGCCGCGGTCAAGTTGCGCTTTCCGACTATGGTTCTGATCGACGAGGACACGCCGCAGACCGTATCCGGCGGAGCCGCCTTGCCGAAATCCAAGGCGGATCAAATTAGCCTGGCCTGCGAAAACTTTCACGGAGAGTTCGCGGCTATATTCGCCGGCCATCGCCCGCTTGACCGTCTTCACTATCGAAGAGCCAATGCTGCCGTCGTTCTCAAACTGCTCGGCGCAGTAGTGCACGCGAATTCCCGCGTGCTTGCATCTAAGCTCGATAGCAGCCGCTTCGTCAGGGTCTTGAAAACGTCCCCATCGGCTGACATCGTAGACAAGGATTGCTGCGTAGTCCGCGCGACCGCTTTCAATGTCACCCAGCAGGGATTGCAAGGCGTCCCTTCCAACGAGGCGTAGGCCACTTTTGCCCTCGTCCGCATAAGTTCGAACGATCACGAAGCCGCGCGCATCGGCGTACCGCTGTATTGCCGACGCTTGGTTGTCGGTCGAATACTTCTGGTGTTCGGTCGACATGCGAACGTATTGGGCGGCTCGAATCCTGGAACGCGGGGCCCGGGCTTCGCTCCCACCCGTCTGGTTCCAATTGATTACCATCTCGGGCCACGTGCGGAAAAGCAGGAAGCTGCAAGATACTTTAGCTCAAGGAGCCGGAAATATGTTTCCGAAAAGCGGCAATAAACTTCCAGAGGGACCCGTTCACGCGACCGAAATCGCCTATGCGGCTGCAGTCGCCAAAGCATTGGCATCTGAGGTCGGCACCAGCCGGTTAGCGACGAAAACCGTAATGCTCTGGACGGGTGCCAGTGACCGTAGTGCAAGGCACTGGTTGAACGGACATCATGGCCCGGGAGGCTTGCACCTCATCCTACTGGCTAGGAACTCGCCAGCGGTAATGAGGACGGTAATGCGGCTGGCCGATCGGCAAGGGTTCGAATTGGCAATTGAACTCTCCGCCGCTCGCACAGCTCTCATTCGAGCCACCGCCATCATCGAAGCCCTTTCATCCGATGGCGGGGAAATTTGATAGATTGTTTGGCATTCCCGTGGACCCGTCTGCCTCTCTTCCGATTTCAGTCTTGTCCAAAGTGATCCGACGCGCTCGGTCAGCCGATTTGCGTGTCCGCTCCGCCGGGCGGTATACCGACACAACGAGGGGCTGCCGCAACCGACCTGCGATAGTTCTAGCAATGCGCCGCAAGTCCAGCGTAACGTGGGCGCGCGAACCATCGGGAAAGCGCGACTGGGCCCGACCAGCTAGCTGGATGCACATGCCATACTGAAGCAGTGCAAATCGATACGGTTCGTGATCCAAAGAAGCCGCGAATGCGTTTGCCATGATCCCCATATGGCGGGGAGCATGGACCAATTTGCCATGCGCCCCCTGCCTCTGGGTCGCTATGGCTTTTGGGCAGACGTCGAACACGTGGAATACAAGGTGTTCCGACACTAGTTTCGTGAAGCGCAAGAGCCACCCGTCGCGGACACCAACCTCAGCTAGAATTGCGGCGGCTGCTGCGTCGATCACCGCATATACGTTCGATTCCTGCACCACCACTTTCTGATCCACCCACTTCTCAAGCTGAGCCTCGTCCACCCCGGCCAAACGTGCGATCTCGGCCTGGTCGAACTCTACAAACTCATTTTCAATAACGCCTTCACACATGAGCGTACTCCTTACGTTGAAATTACTGCAGCGTCGGCAAGCCGATCATCGATGCCAAATCGTGTGGCTCGTATTCGCGTCGCCTGGGCAAGCGGATCACCATCTGCGCGAGGAAGGTGCCTGCCCGCTCGGCAAGGCGTTTTCCGGCGGCATCGAGATCGAGGACAACGGCCCTCGCATGCTCGTCATCCGAAATCCGCCTCCTAAGCTTAACCGCAAGGTTTGCCTGCTTGATAACCGCGAATTTTCCGGTCCGTTCGACAAAGGCGCGGCTTAGGATCGCCTCGTCGGTTCCCAGACTTGAAGCAACTGTTCGAAACATTCCTGTTTCAGATTCCTTGATCACGCGGGTGAGCGGCGCTGACCGCCGCAGCGCATGATATAGGATGCTTTGGGAAACCTTCCCGGCGATGTTCGCTGCGTGAAGGAGCGGGACATCGAGAGCCAACATATCGCGGATAGCGCAGAGTCTGGCGACATCGGAGGAGCAAGGCCGCCTTTTGCCTTCCGGCATAATACGGATCCCTGATTTCGCCCAATCGTCCAGAGTTTTCGAGTCGATTTCGGTCAAGTCAGAGAGACGATCACGAGCGAAAGAACACTCAAGAAACTGGATGAACCTTCCACCCTTATACGGGATTTCGTTGGAAGCCATAGAAGGCCCCAAGGACAGGTAATACCTGAAGAATTCCTCCTCAGAATCAAAGATCGCGAGCTGCAGATTTTGCAGAATTGCGTACGCATTCATTTGCAGGGCCTTTTCAATCGGGTGAGTCAGTTCTGGATGTCAGTTTCCGCGCAGCGTGAAGCGGCCTAAGTGCCCCGACAGCGCGCCTGTGCCCACCTCAGTGAATTGTCGTCGCCATGGCAGGCGGCCGGAAGCCGGCCCCAGCAAAGGATATTCCTGAAAGTCGCATTCCATTTCAATAATCCATGTTGTCGGGCCGACTCCTACCACATTTATGCGCCGTTGCAAGTATAAATTTCTATTAACGATAACCTTACTTGGTTAATTCCGGATATCTATGGACGGCATTGTCTGTCCAGCAATTCTTTACATCGGCTTTTAAAAAGTCGACCTTATGAAATCATTTGACATCGTTTGGACAAAAATCTTAACCCAGGGAAACTCACCCGCCGCGAAGCAACAAGGTGCGGAGGTGGCAAAGACAACAGGAGGCTGAATGCGGCCGCGATCCTCGATCACGCCCGAATATTTCGGGCTTTGTGAGGCCCCATCCCGAATGCGCCAGCCTCTGAGGTTTAGTCGCCGCGGATTGATCGTCGGGATGTCGTGCGCATCAAAGCTGTTGGGTTCTCGTCAGCACGGATCGTTGCTGGAGCGTGATCTCCACACTCTGCTGGAAGCGGACCCCTCATTTGAGAGTTTCGCGCTTGAGGCACACTCCCTCGTTTACTTCGCTCCTGCGGAACAGGGTCATTTCCAACGGCGCACTTACACTCCAGACGTCGTCGCCCGAACAACTTACGGCGAAATCGTGGTGCTTGAGGGAAAGGCAGCGGCTCTCCGGGCAAAGACGAACTGGGCCGAGAAGGAGCATCTGATCCGCGAAGCATATTGGTATGATCACGGTATTCGCTTCTGCGTGCTGACGGAGTTCGACATCCGGAAGGAGCCGCGACTTTCGAACTGCAAGGTCATCGTCAGCCGCGCACGCGGAGCCGACGACCCTGACCTGGCACTCCGTCTTGGCGATGCAATCCGGCTTCGCCCACACACGCTCGGAGAATTGTATCGCATCATGCTGGCGCCGAAGGCATCGGTCTTCGCCACTCTTATGGCGCTGGTTTACCGAGGTAAGGCCCAGTTCGATCTGGCGCAGCCCGTGAGCGAAACGTCCACATTTTCTGAGGCGCTTTCTCGATGAACGGAAGAGAGGCGGCGCGAGAATTGGGATCCGCATTGAACACGCCCGCGGGAGTGCGATTTTTTGAGATCCCACTTTTCTCCGAGATCAAGATGCATGACCGCCATTATTTCGTGCAGCAGCGCCTAGGAGATCAGTGGGTTTTCATCGACCGGCAGAACGCACGCCCAGCTCTCCTTTCGGACGCGCAGATCGGGGGGCTCATGTCGGCAGGGGACTTTGTGGTCGAACGTATGGCTGCAGGGGCCAAGTCGGTCCCCGTCCCCCGGTCGCCGTTGTTGACAAGTGAGACAACTCACGGCCAGAATCTTCGAAAGCATGCCTACGTAGACGAGTGCCGCAAGCTCGGCGACCATCTCCGGCGGTCCAGATCGATACTTAAACCCGTCATCAAAGACCTGGCGTCGCGACGTGGCGAGAAAGCGCCCGGATTCACAACGGTCCTTTCGTGGCTTGACGAAGCGGAGCAGTTCGGCGAGCACTTTGGCACTGCCGCCTATTCTGATCGTCACTATCTCAAGGGAAGACGAGGACCGCATCTGCCGACTTGGCAGGAAGACGCCATACAATGCGGGATAGAGTTATGGCTCTCAGTCAACCGCATGACCAAGGGCACGGCATACGCAAAAGTTTGCGAAGCCATTCGTGAGTTTGACGAAACGGTCGGACCATCGCTCGACAAGAGCACCCTACCTTCGAAGTTCCTAGCGTCAGACGGGAGCCTGGTACCGCCCTCCGAAAGAACCTTCCAGCGTAGATGCGCCCAGATTGATAGGCAGACCCGCGACCACTATAAGCGCGGCCCGCATTTTGCTGCCAATAATAATCGGACCTACTCCACACGTCCTCGACCCGCGAGGCCATATGAGGACGTCGAGGTTGACCACTGCACCCTTGACGTGATCGTCGTCGACGGAGAGCGCGGCTGCATTTTCGGACGTCCTGATGTGGTAGTGTTTCGGGACCGGGCAACGGCGATGATCGCCGGCTTTTCGATCGGCTTCGAAGCGCCAAGTTACGCTTCATTCCTCGAGGGGTTGCGACATGCAATCTATCCGAAGTCACCGGACAGCCTGGCAGGAGTATCCAGCGATTGGCCCTGCTATGGGCGCATCGAGAACCTCTGGGTCGACAACGCCTTCCATTTCATAGGCAACAACATCGCCGAGGCCGGGCGAGAGCTTGGTATCAATATCGAGCGACTACCGCGACGGTCTCCTTGGATGAAGGGAGCGTTAGAAAGGTTCTTCCGATCGATGGGGGTGGGCCTTCTACACCTCCTGCCCGGAACCACGTTGGAGAACGTCCTCGCGAGACGAGATTATGAGAACCTTGGCACGGCGACTCTGACACTTCCTGAACTCGAAGGCGTTATCACGAAGTGGATCTGTGACGATTATCACCAACGCATAACGAAGGGTCTGGGGGTCATTCGTGGTCACGGCGACATCCCGTCGAAGGTGTGGAACGAGCTTGCAGCAAAATGTCCGGCATCTCTTCCACCCAACCGAGACTTGTTCACGTCGCTCGCTGGAGACACGCAGTACCGAACCGTACAACGCGAGGGCATAGCTTGGGACTACATCAAATATGAGAGCCCAGAATTGTCAGCGCTACTGACAGACCCGCGGCATGGGCTGAGGCGAGAAGGACGAGTCTCGACCAAATATAGGATTGCACGCGATCCTTATCGGTTGGGGGAGATCAGTGTGGTCAATCACCACGCTGGTGAAATCATCCGTGTGCCGGCGACCGCTGCACATCACCAGTATGCATCAAGCGTTACGCTTCACCAGCATCGTGTCATCCTCGCACGGGCCAGAGAACAAATGCGAGGAAGCGTAGACATCCATGCTTTGGTGCGCGTTCGTGCCGAATTGATTGACCTCGTGGCACGCCTCCTCGGCAAACGCCCAAAGACGGTCCAGAAGAAGCTCGCGCGGTTTTTGCAGAAGGAGTCAGCCTACCGTTTGGCAAGTCACGTCGTAACCGTCCCGGATACGGCTGCGTCAGATTTCCTTGGGTCGGATCTACCGCTCTTGGAGACCTCGCGGCCGCTCGCAGCTTCGCTGTCCAGTCAGCCTACGGCTCCGGCCACGGCACAACAGACTCAAGAAGTCGAAGGGGCGGCAATCAAGACGAATTTCGTAAGCCTCGGGTCGGAAACTGCGGGCAAGTCGCTCGACGAAATGGAAGATTTGGAAGAGTTCAAGAAGCGTAAAGCATGGAGCGTATCAGATGGGCGAAACGTCTGACCGGCTAAGAACCGCACAACTGCCTGCGGCAGAGCGGCAGTCAATCCTCAAGAAGCTGATCATCAATCACGACCGGCTCGTCGAAGGGTTGGAAGCTTTGGCGCGATTTCACATGCCGGTCAAAGGCGGCGTCCACGATACGGGGTGCGTGTCCGCGATCGTGGGAGATAGCAGGACCGGTAAATCCTTTGCCGCGTCGGCGTATGTCCGGCGATTTCCACCCGCAGAAGGCGAAAAGGGAATGATCTTTCCAGTTCTCTTGGTCGAAACGGCACCGACGGGAGGCATGAGACCTGTCCTCGAGAACCTCGCCAACGCTCTCGGCATGCTTCACTCCCAGCGCATGAACAATGCCCTGCTGACCAACAACATCCTCGAGGGGCTGAAATATCATCAGGTGCAACTTTTGATCTTTGATGAGTTCCAAGACGTGTGCGACAGCCGGAATATTCGTTTGGCGGTGGACGTGAAGCGCCTGCTTCGTAAAATCCTTAATCTCGACACTCTCAACATCATCTGCATCGGCCTTCCAGAGACCTATCAAATTCTGGCCAACGACAAGCAGCTTGTCGGGCGCGGCGGCTTGCAACATGCCCACCTGCATCCCTACACATGGGATAGTGATGACGAGAGGAAGTCGTTTCGCCTCCTGTGCGACATGTTCGACGACGGCTTGCCCTTTCGCGAAAAGTCAGGCTTAGGATCAGTCGCCCTCGCACAGCGTCTTCATTGGGTTTCCGACGGGACCATCGGCAAGCTAAAGAACTTCCTGTTCCAAGCGGGATGTCTCGCGATCAACGACGGCTGCGAGCACGTGACGTTCGAGCATCTCGCGATGGCTTACAGCGCCATCAAGCCACCAAAGACAACCTTTAATCCCTTTGTCGATGATTGGAGCTTGAAGCCGGTCGAGAAGACCGAACTGCTCTTGTCATCCGCGCAACGCTCGCTCTCCAAGAGGAGCGTTGCGCATGCTTGACCGAGTCGATTCAGAAAGGCTCGTGCCTGTTATCAGCCGCTGGGGTATTCAGCCTCTTGCCGATGAACCCGCACACGGGTTCTTCCTGAGACTAGCCGCGCTAAACGGCCAAGTATCAATACGACCCTTTGCCATGGCTCTTGGCATCAATGGGCGAAACATTAAACCCCAGGAGATGCTGAGCTTCTGTGCGGAGCTTCCTATTCCCGGGCTCGATATCTTACGCGACGCAACGCCGGTGCTGGGTGATCGTGGATCAGTCTACATTCGCGGAGAGCGTCTCAGAGTCGGTCGCGACTGGTCGACGCGACATCGCCGGTACTGTGCCAAATGCCTCGAAGAATCGTCGCATCACAGGTTCTGGTTCGACATCCTGGCAATTTCACACTGTCCGTTTCATGGCCAGGAGATGTCGGTCGAGAAAAATGGTATGGTGTGGGCCCAGGGCTACTCGGCGAACGCCATGCGGACGCCGGCGACAAGCAATCTCGCGAAAATTGGGCTAGCGCAATATCTGGCTGGTCGT
The DNA here is from genome assembly GCF_000230995.2 of Mesorhizobium australicum WSM2073. Classification (NCBI taxonomy): domain Bacteria; kingdom Pseudomonadati; phylum Pseudomonadota; class Alphaproteobacteria; order Hyphomicrobiales; family Phyllobacteriaceae; genus Mesorhizobium; species Mesorhizobium australicum. Next base: position 6,125,245 of record NC_019973.1, read on the forward strand.
TTGGGGGTCCTTCCGCGCGTACGGGTGGCATTGCTCGACGCCATGGAACTCACCGATGCGATCTTTCTCAGCGCCGTCATTGGAGACATGATCCAAGTGGGCTGGCGATCGCGCAAGCCAGACGCTGACCGCACCCAGTCGACGCAACAAGCCGCTGATCGAGGGCTTTGCTTCTTACTGGATGGCAGATCGCTGATCGACTTGTGCAGCGAATATATTCGGGCCGGCCGCTTTTTCATCGATGGAAAACTTACCTCGCGAAAGCCAACTCACGTACTCGGTTGGCTCGAATCGCCAATGAGGAACCAGATCCATCATAAAGGCATCGCCCCACTGCGGGATTGCATTCGAGCGCTTCTCGGCGAGTTGAGGCCTCCGGCGCGGCGGAAGCGTGTTCAAATCAATGCCGAATTTGATCGCGGCGTAGACGTCATCGCGAAATCCCTTAGGCTAAGATCATCTGCAGTTCGGCAACTTGCAGTCGCGTGTGGTCAGCTAACCTGTCGGGATCTGAACGCCGACGCGATTGCCAATATGGCGACGAGGGCCTGCAGTCCAGAGACTGCAGCAGAATTGCTCGGCGTCAGCGACAAGCGCCTTGCGACCCTTCGGGATTCTCAGCTCATCCAACCCCTTATTAAGGGCTGTGCCGGCAATCCGGCGAAATACGACGTGGAGGCGATACACTCGCTGATCGATCAATTGAGTGCCCGGTATCCCACTGCTGGAGTGCCTACAGCAGGCCTGACGTTGGAGCAATATCAACGGAAGATGCTATGCTCCTATCCGACCGTCGCAAGGCAAGTACTAACCGGGCAGTTGCCAATATCGGGATTGGATTTAACCAAGAATGGTTTCTCCGCAATCCTTGTGCCTCAGCCATCGGTTCACCGGATCAGACGGACAGCTCTCGACGATGGGTATGTGACCGCCGAACAGGCTGCTGCGCGTCTTTGCGTTCAGCCGAATGTCATCAAGAATTTGGTCAAGCTGCGTATAATTCACGGCCTGGAGAAAGGCGGCAAAGCCTGGGCCGTCGACGTTCAGTCGCTTGAGAGGTTCGCAAGCGACTTTGTCCCCGCAAAAGTCTTGGCTGAGCGCTTGCAATGCCCTGTTTGCAAGCTGCCAGCCAGACTCCAATCTCTGGGGATTTCAATTGCTTTCAGCACCCGTCAAATTGGCGTGACGATCGTCCGTAGATCCGACGTCGCCCGTGTGGTGCCTGTCTCTTCGGATAGCAGTGATCTAGCCGATCAGTTCTTCAGGGCAATGAGAGCGTATTTTTTGACGTCGAGATATGGCCATGGCCTGCGTTGGGTCGAGGGGGAGAGCAACGCGATAATTCTCGGGATCGGAGGACGGGTTCGTCTGTCGGTGGAGTATCAGGCCAAGCAATCCGCAACTGATGCGACGCTGGTTATCTCGAGTTCGGCCTCCGAAAGGAAGTTCGCTCTTGCTGATGACAAATTTCGAGCTTTGTGGCCGGAATCAACGATGGGCATTCGTTCGGGTGGAAGGGCAACTGTCAGCCAAAGTTGTGCATTGGATGGCCAAACTTCATCCCACGAGCCAACTTTTAACTGGCTCGAAAGTTGCGCCTTGTCGCTGCGATCTCTTGTAGGTCAGCCGTGTAAGTGGGGATCAAAGCCCGTTCAGAGCATAGCCGACTGATAGCATAGCCGATTGATAGCGACAGTGCGTCCTGCACGCTAGATGAGCCACTTCCCCGATTTCCTTGACTTTCGACCTCGAAGATAGGATTATTTGCCTATCAACAGCAAGGAAACATCTATGGATACCTATAACAAGCTTGGTCATCTCGAGGACTCGCTCGTTTCGTTGAATCCATTGCGACTCGCCGGAATGAGTCGTTTGACGCTGGCAAAGATCGAGAAGGCGCGTGTTCGTCATGCTGAACTTCTTCAGCAGTTGCGCGACCTCGACAAGCAGCACGCTGCAGCAGAAAATTCACATTTGCAGCATCACATCTCTCAGCTCATCGAGCATTTGCGCCCTCAGATTCAGCACGCGTTTGATACGATCGCACCGTACAGAAGGTAGTGACGGGCCAGGTCCGTCGCGAGTCCATTAATTGTTGGCGCCTTGGGACGAACGTCCAATCTTTTGTGGCCAAATCAGTCCATGAAAATGACGCTACAGGGAGCTAACCTGTTGATTTTTATACGGCGTCTGTCCAGGATACCTTGTCGCCCCACAAGTCTGATGCGAAAAGCCGATTGCCTAGCCCGGCCCCTGTCCGATTGGCAGCACTATCGGGATTCGCCTAGGCTTGTCCGGTTAGCATCTGCTTCTTGAGGAGGAACCGGGCGAGGTTGTTGATGTTCCGCGGCGCCACCTTTCTGGGCAGATGCGCCAGGAGGTCTTCCGATTTGACGTCGTTGCGGAACCGCTCCGCCCAATCTTCGGTGAGATCGTCCCGCTGCAGGCGTAAATTCGTCTCGAACCCTCCGTCCGGCATTTCAACCGACAACTGCCGGGCCACCGACGCGACGTACGGCCGAGGATCGTCCAACAGATCCTCATAAAAAAAGTGATCGTAGGCCAGATCGGCCAGCCGCAGGTAAGCTTCCCAGAAAGCATAGCTCTGCTCGATCAGGAAATAGGCCTGGCAGATGCCGGCGAAGTCGTATCGCGGAACCAGATCGGCGCCGTCCATCGTGCTTTTCCAATGCCCCGACGCCTTTGCCCGGCAATAGGAAATCGCCTGGCGAAGGCGGTCCCGCCGCTCCAGCAGGACCAAGCCCATGGCATGGCGCCGGCTGCATTCAGCGAGGAAGTCAACTCCATATCTGGCCTGCGACCAGTGAAGATGCCGCGGAAACAGTTTCACGGCGAACGTGCCGTTTGCGGTTCCGCCGCGATCGATCACGGCGGACATCAGGTCATCGAAGGATTTCGGCTTGCACCCCAGATTGGCGGTGTCGAGCCACTCGGCCGACTTGCCCAACAATCCCGTGCTGTTCGTGAGACTGCCAAGCCATTCGGAGCCGCTGCGGGCTTCGGTCAGTATGGCGACGCCCTTCATGCGTGCCGCTTCTCCGCGGCACGCATGATCTTGATTGCAGAATGCCGTTCTTCTTGATGGTCCCTCGGCATGGTCAAAGCTCCGCTTTAAACAGGCTTCAACGGACAAAGGCTTATATGGTTCCGCCGATTCGGCGGCAGCTAGGCAAAAGTGCGAGTCCCAAAAACGTTACAGTTGGGTAATCAACGCCGGACTTAAAGAGCCTGAACACAGGTGCCGGCCACCTGCGGTGGCCGGCCTATGCGTCAGCAAAAAGCGATTACAGCCATACGCGGAGCCAGACGCGCTCGCGCCAGCAGCGGGTACGGCGGCGGCCATGGCGCCAGTAGCTGCGGCAAACTCGTCTCCAGCCGCGGCGACGCCCGTGGCGACGACGCCAGTAGCCATCGTGGCCATGATGGCGGCGAAAATGCCAGTCCCGATGCGAGACCTGCTCCAGCTCGACCGCGTCATCCCCTTCGAAGACAGCCGGATCCGGCTTGTCCAGTTCATCAAGAATTCCGTTTCCCTGGGGAACACCGGCTACCGCGCGGCCGGGTCCGGCCACGCTCGCAAACGCCGCTGCCCCCGCGAGGCCAAGCATTCCAGTAAGAAACAACCGACGTTCCATAAAAACCTCCCGAGTTGTTAATCGTCGACACCTCGTTTCCTCGCCCGCAACGGGCTCCAGCGCGCATGCCGAACGGTTTGAACGCGCGGCAGCGGTTCTCGTTCCATCACCCCACTTCGCGCAGGATGAAATCATGCAGCATTTTGGCAGCCGGCGACAGTACGCGATTCCTGACGGTGATCAGGCTGTAAGGCCTGACCTCGATGTCGAATTCGGTTTGGACGACATCGATGGCGCCGGCAAGCCCGTCCGGGTTCTGGATGAACTTCGCCACCTGCACCGAGACCGGCGCGATGGCATCGGATTGCGCGACCATGACCAGCGTGAGCAGCAGCGAACTGGTGTTCAAGATCCGGTCCGGCAGCGCGATGTTGCGGTTCAAGAAGTTGCTCTCCATCGCCTGACGCAAGGGCGAACCGCCCGACTGGAAGACCCAGTCATAGGCTGCGGTGTCTTCCAGCCGCACCACATTGCCTCCAGCGAGCGGGTGGCCGCGGCGCACGATCAGGCAGGCCTTCTCGACGCCGATCACACGGGATTCGAACAGTCGTGGATTGAGGTCGTCGGGAATGCGGGCGATGATGAAGTCGTGACGCGAGGCGATCAGCTCGCGGGCGAGCACGTTCGACGTCTCGACCTGCATGGTGATCTCGATGCGCGGATAGATGCGGCGGATTTCACGGATCGCCGGCACCGCCAATTCGATCGCCGGCGCGGTCACGGCGCCGAGGAACACCGAACCGCCCTTGCCGGCCTTGAGCTCGGCAATCTCGCGGTCGGCTTCGCGCATCTCGAGCAGGATCGAGCGGGCCCGCCTGGCAAGCGCCTGGCCATAGGGCGTGAGGGTCACTCCGCGCGGCAGCCGTTCGCACAGCTTCACGTCGAGCACCGCCTCCATCTCGGCGATCATGCGCGAAGCGGCCGGCTGGGAGATGTTCATGACCTGGGCCGCGGCGCTCACCCGTCCGTGATCGTCGAGGGCGGCGATCATGCGCATGTGGCGCAAGCTCAAACCACTGCGCAGGAGTGTCTCACCGTCTCCCGGGAGCTTCTCGTAACTTACTGGAATCGCATCGGGATCGCGCAATGCCGCCATGATCTCCAGCTTTCTCGCCGATTGCTTTCCGGATGCTAGATCATACCGGTTTCGATATAGCAACCACCAAAGATCGCATTTGACAGTTATGGCAAAGGGACCCACCCTTCGCGCGTTCCGGGACGCAAGGGTCGGTGGCGATCAAAATCGTATCGATTGAAACTGCGTCGCGGAGCCGATTGGGAGGATACCGGAGATCGATAATGCCGACAGCGGCGCGTTTGCGCTCCTGTCTGGCTGCGCGGCCCGCGAAGCCCCGAGGTGTCGCGTCCATCAACCAGGGAGAGTAATGTGAAGATTATCAAGACGCTGGCCGCCGTGGCGGCCCTTGGCATCGCTGCCATGACCTATCAGGCGCACGCGGCCGACAAGGGTCTTGTCGGCGTGCTGATGCCGACCAAGACCTCGCAACGCTGGATCAATGACGGCGACGCCGTCAAATCCCAGCTCGAGGCGCTCGGCTACACTGTCGACCTGCAATACGCGCAGGACGACATCCCCAACCAGCTCAGCCAGCTGGAAAACGAAATCACCAAGGGTCCGAAGGCGCTGATCATCGCCTCGATCGACGGCACCACGCTGTCGGATGCGCTGCAGAAGGCCAACGACGCGGGCGTCGTCGTCGTCGCTTATGACCGCCTGATCAAGAAGACCAAGAATGTCGACTATTACACCACCTTCGACAATTTCGGCGTCGGCGTGATCCAGGCAAATTCCCTGGTCAAGGGCCTCAAGGAGCGTTTCCCGAACACCAAGCCGTGGAACGTCGAACTGTTCGGCGGCTCGCCCGACGACAACAACGCCTTCTTCTTCTACAATGGCGCGATCTCCGTCCTGCAGCCGCTGATCGATGACGGCTCGATCAAGATCAAGTCCGGCCAGACCGGCATGGACAAGGTCGGCACGCTGCGCTGGCTCGCCGCCACCGCCCAGGCGCGCATGGACAACCTTCTGTCGGCCAACTACTCGGACGGCAGCCGCGTCGATGGCGTTCTGTCACCCTATGACGGCCTGTCGCGCGGCATCACCGCCTCGCTGCGCGCTGTCGGTTACGGCACCGACGCACAGCCCTGGCCGATCGTGACCGGTCAGGACGCCGAGACCGCCTCGGTCAAGCTGATCATCTCGGGCGAGCAGTACTCGACCGTGTTCAAGGACACCCGCGAACTGGCCAAGGCCACGGTGCAGCTGGTCGACAAGGTGCTCTCCGGCGGCAAGCCGGAAGGCCTCGACGAAAAGACCTACAACAACGACGTCAAGGTGGTTCCCTCGATCCTGCTGACGCCGCATGAGGTCGACAAGTCGAACTACCAGGCCCTGGTCGTCGACTCCGGCTACATCAAGGCCGAAGACCTGAAGTAATCCCGGTTACAAAGGCAGGGGTCCTGCGCGACGCAGGGCCCCTTTTCGTTCACAAGCGGCCCCGGTATTGTCTCTGCCGGCCTAGAGCCATTCCCGGAAAAGTGCGCAGCGGTTTTCCGTCAGGAATCGCCTAAAAAAGAAAGTCTAGGAGGAGCTTGCCCTGATGACCTCGACGATTTTGGAGATGCGCGACATCACCAAGACGTTCCCCGGCGTGAAGGCGCTGTCGAACGTCAACCTCCGCGTCGAGGAAGGCGAAATCCATGCCGTGGTCGGCGAGAACGGCGCCGGAAAATCGACACTGATGAAGGTGCTTTCGGGCGTCTATCCCTCCGGCACCTATGATGGCCAGATCATCTTTCAGGGCCAGGAATGCCAGTTCAAAGGCATTCATGACAGCGAACACAAGGGCATCGTCATCATCCACCAGGAGCTCGCGCTGGTGCCGATGCTGTCGATCGCCGAAAACATTTTCCTCGGCAACGAGCAAGCCAGATACGGCGTCATCGACTGGGACGCCAACGAGGCGCGCACGGCCGAGCTTTTGAAGAAAGTCGGGCTCAAGGAAGACCCCAAGACGCTGATCACCCATATCGGCGTCGGCAAGCAGCAGCTGGTCGAGATCGCCAAGGCGCTCAGCAAGGAAGTGAAGCTGCTGATCCTCGACGAGCCGACAGCATCGCTCAGCGAGAAGGACAGCCAGGCGCTGCTCGATCTATTGCTCGAGTTCAAGCGGCAGGGCATGACCTCGATTCTGATCTCCCACAAGCTCAACGAGGTGAACCGCGTCGCCGACAAGGTGACGGTGATCCGCGACGGGCGCACGATCGAGACATTGCCGAGGAAGGACATCAGCGAGGACCGCATCATCACCTCGATGGTCGGCCGATCCCTCGACGATCGCTACCCGCCGCGCGAACCTAGCATCGGCGACGTCATTTTCGAGGTCAAGGACTGGTCCGTCTACCACCCGATCCATGCCGAACGGCAAGTGATCAAGAGCATCGACCTCAAGGTGCGCAAGGGCGAAGTTGTCGGCATAGCGGGACTGATGGGCGCCGGTCGCACCGAATTCGCCATGAGCCTGTTCGGCCGCTCCTATGGCCGGCGCATCAGCGGCGAGGTGCTGCTCAACGGCAAGCCCGTGGACCTTTCCACAGTGGGCAAGGCCGTGCAGAACGGCATCGCCTATGTCACCGAGGACCGCAAGACCTACGGGCTGAACCTCATCGACCATATCAAGCACAATGTGACGCTGGCCAACCTCGGCGGCGTTTCCAGTGGCGGCGTGATCGACGATATGCGCGAAATGAGCGTCGCCAACGACTATCGCAAGAAGACCAATATCCGCGCCTCCAGCGTCTATCAGCTGACCGGCAACCTCTCTGGCGGCAACCAGCAGAAGGTGGTGCTGTCGAAATGGCTGTTCGCCGACCCGGAAGTCCTGATCCTCGATGAGCCGACGCGCGGCATCGACGTCGGCGCCAAGTACGAAATCTATACAATCATCGCTCGCCTTGCTGCCGAGGGCAAAGCGATCATCGTCATCTCGTCTGAAATGCCGGAATTGCTCGGCATCACCGACAGAATCTATGTCATGAACGAAGGACGCATCGTCGGCGAGATGGCGGCAAGCGACGCCAGCCAGGAAAAAATCATGCGCGCCATTGTTCGCGGAGAAGGAAAAGCATCATGAGCACAGACAGCGCTCCCGCACCTCAAAGCGGCACCGCCGAGGACGTCAAGCAGGGTCCTCGCGTCGCCGTCTCGGCGCTGACGACGAACCTGCGCGAATACGGCCTGATCATCGCGCTGATCGTCATCATGCTGTTCTTCCAGTACACGACGTCGGGAACGCTGTTCAAACCGGTCAACCTCAGCAACCTGGTGCAGCAGAACTCGTTCATCATCGTGATGGCGCTCGGCATGCTGCTGGTCATCGTCGCCGGCTACATCGATCTCAGCGTAGGATCGGTCGCCGGCTTCATCGGCGCGCTTGCCGCCATGATGATGGTCATCTGGCCGCTTGGCATATTCAGCAATCCGCTCGTTGTCTCGATCGTCTGCCTCATCGTCGGCGGGTTGATCGGTGGCGCGCAAGGGTACTGGATCGCCTATCACCGCATACCAAGCTTCATCGTGACGCTCGCCGGCATGCTGATCTTCCGCGGCATCTGCCAGGCGCTGCTTGGCGGCGGCTCCTCGGTCGGCCCGCTTCCCGACAGTTTCAAGGCGCTGAGTTCCGGTTTCATCCCCGATGTGATCGGCCCGCTGACCCTGATCCCGCCGACGGTGAACGCGGCCGGCAAGACCGTTTTGGGCAGTGGCCTGACGCTTCACATGACGACAGTCGTGCTGGGCCTGATCGCGGTGCTCGCCTACGCCTATTTCGGCTTCAGGACGCGACGCAAGCGCGAACTCCACGGTTATGAGGCCGAGCCTTTCACCCTGTTCGTCATCAAGACCCTGGTCGGCAGCGCGCTGGCGCTCTTCCTGGTCTTCCAGTTCGCGACCTATCGGGGCCTGCCGATCGTGCTGCTGGTGATGGGCGTGCTGATCTCGCTGTTCGTCTTCGTCACCAAGCGCATGACCATCGGCCGCCGCATCTACGCCATGGGAGGCAACGCCAAGGCGGCGCAACTGTCGGGCATCAACACCGAAAGGCTGACGCTCTGGGTGTTCGTCAATATGGGCGTTCTGTCGGCGCTCGGCGGGCTGATCATCGCCGCACGTCTCGGCCAGGCCGTGCCGGCGGCCGGCCTCGGCAGCGAGCTCGACGTGATCGCGGCCGTCTTCATCGGCGGCGCCTCGGCGATGGGCGGCGTCGGCCAGGTCATCGGCGCGGTGGTCGGCGGCTTCATCATGGGCGTGATGAACAACGGCATGTCGATCATGGGCGTCAATGTCGACTGGCAGCAGGTGGTCAAGGGCCTGGTGCTGCTCGGGGCCGTGATCTTCGACGTCTACAACAAGAACAAGGCTTGAGGGCCGGGGGCGAGGACTAGGAGGCATACGGGTTCTAGATCGCGGGGCTGCCGGCAGCCCGTCGGCACCAAGAAGTCCGGGGAAGGACCAGGCTCGCGAACGCAATCCGGACGAAGCGTTTCAACCGTGGCGCGTTTCCGCGCCGCGCCGGTTAGGATTTGCCCATCGGCAGCCGGATACAGATAAATGAGAGAGGACTGATCATGCTGATCTCGCAGATTCTCGACGACGCCGAGACGATCCGTGTCGTTGCCCGCAGCGGCGGGAAGACCCGGATCATCAACGGGGCGCGCAGCGTCTATTCGCTGGCGATGGAGGCTGCCCGCACCGGCGTCGGCCTGGCCGCCCTGATCGAACGCAAGGGGCTTGGCGAGACGATCGATCTCGACGCCGCCTACAAGCGGGGGCGCCTGCTGTCGCCGATCAACCACCCCGACCCGGCGCATCTGCACTTGACCGGCACCGGGCTGACGCATCTGGGGTCGGCCGCGACGCGCGATTCCATGCACAAGAAGCTCAGCACCGACGGCGAGGAGCAACTCACCGATTCCATGAAGATGTTCCGCATGGGACTGGAAGGCGGCAAGCCCGCGAAAGGCCAGGTCGGCGTGCAGCCGGAATGGTTCTACAAGGGGAACGGCACCATGGCAGTCGCGCCTGGCGCGGCGCTCATGTCACCGGCCTTTGCCAAGGATGCCGGCGAGGAACCAGAGGTCGCCGGGATCTATGTCATCGGCGATGACGGGGCGCCATTCCGCGTCGGCTTCACCTTGTCGAACGAATTCTCGGACCATGTGACCGAGCGCGTCAACTATCTCTTCCTAGCCCATTCCAAGCTGCGCAATGCCTCCTTCGGCCCGGAGATCCTGATCGGAGACCTGCCTTCGGACATCCGCGGCACGTCGCGTATCCTGCGCGACGGCAAGGCATTGTGGGAGAAACCCTTCCTGTCGGGTGAAACGAACATGTCCCACACCATCGCCAATCTCGAACACCACCACTTCAAATATTCGGCCTTCCGCCAGCCTGGCGACGTGCATGTGCATATGTTCGGCACCGCGACGCTATCCTTCGCCGACGGCATCAAGACGGAGGCCGGCGACGTGTTCGAGATCGAGGCCGGGGACTTCGGACTGCCGCTGCGCAACCCGCTCGAGATCGAAAAGCCGGTGAAGGTGTCGGTGAAGGCGCTTTGAAGCCATGAGCGCGTGATTCCCCTCTCGTGGGGAATGGCTGGCAAGCCAGAGCGGGGCGCTGTCCCGCCGATCTAGCAATAGGTTCCAGTCACGCCTTCGGCTCTCAACAGATCGCGGGATGAATGAGGGCAGCAACCCTTCGCGTCCGCTCTGCCCTGCCGGGCTTCTCTTCCACAAGGCCCCTCGTGGGGGGATCGGCAGCTTCGACCTTAGCGCACGGCGCGGAAATGCTTCGACAGCTTCAGGCCCTGCGCCTGGTAGTTCGAGCCGAGATCGGTGCCGTAGAGCGCCTGCGGTCGCTTCAGCATATGCTCGTAGACCAGCCGGCCGACGATCTGGCCGTGGTCGAGAATGAACGGCACTTCGTGGCTGCGTACTTCGAGCACCGCCCGGCTGCCGGTGCCGCCGGCCGCCGAATGGCCGAAACCCGGATCGAAAAAGCCGGCATAGTGGACACGAAACTCGCCGACCAGCGGATCGAATGGCGTCATCTCGGCGGCGTAGAGCGGCGGCACATGCACCGCCTCCTGGCTGACGAGGATGTAGAATTCGTCGGGATCGAGCACCAGTTCGCCGGCGCGGCTCTTGTGGATCGGCTCCCAGAAGTCGAGGACATCCTGCGCAGCGCGCTTGTCGACATCGACGAGGCCGGTGTGGTGCTTGCCACGATAGCCGACCAGCCCATCCTTGTCGCCATTGAGGTCGATCGACAGCGCGATGCCGCCGCCGGAAATGTTCGGTGGCTCCGTGGCGACCAGCATCTCGGCACGATGCAGTTCATGCAACTCGGCTTCCGAGAGCAGCGCGTTGCCGGTGCGAAAGCGGATTTGAGACAGGCGCGAACCCGTGCGCGCGATGATCGGAAAGGTGCGCGGGCTGACCTCGAGATAGAGCGGACCGTTGTAGCCGGCGGCGATCTTATCGAACTCGTGGCCCCGATCGGTCATGACGCGGGTGAAGATGTCGAGCCGCCCGGTCGAGCTCTTCGGATTTGCCGAGGCCGAAATGTCAGCCGGCAGGGCCAGACTTTCGAGCAGCGGCACAATATAGACGCAGCCGGTTTCGAGGACCGCGCCTTCGGTCAGACTGATCTCGTGCAGTTGCAGCCGATCGAGCTTTTCCGACACCTTGTGGTTGGGACCGGGCAGGAACGAGGCGCGAACCCGCCAGGCCCTTTCGCCCAATCTGAGATCAAGGCTTGCCGGCTGGATCTGGTCGGCATCGAGCGCGCGCGGCGACTTCAGCGCGCCGGACCGGAACAGCGCCGAAATGTCCTGATCGGGAAGAATGCCTGTCTGCCGCAAAGTCTGGCTCCGCCCCAAGACTGGTCTCTTTCGTTGCAGGTTCTTGTTTGTTGCAGGATCTTGCCGCAAAACCGCCGGGCACTTCTGCGGAACCTGCCTTGGTACAAACGTCTTAATGAAGCCGGCAATTGACGCAAGCGTGGCGCGGGTCTAAAGGGTCGTTATCCCGTGGTGATTTGGCCGGTCGGCTTGCAGCCACGTTAAACAAGTCGCTAAAGGACCGTCGGGCCGCAAGGCCGTATGGACCGGTTGCGACTTTCGCGGCCGGTTTTTTTGTGTCTGGAACAAAGCGATGAGCACCAAGAAGCGCAACTGGAAACCTCAGACGGCACTCGTGCATGGCGGAACCCTGCGTTCCGGCTTCGGCGAAACCTCCGAGGCGATGTACCTGACCCAGGGTTATGTCTATCAGACGGCGCAGGCCGCCGAGGCCCGCTTCAAGGGCGAAGAGCCTGGTTTCATCTATTCGCGCTACGCCAACCCGACCGTCGACATGTTCGAAAAGCGCATGTGCGCGCTTGAAGGCGCCGAAGACGCGCGCGCCACGGCGTCGGGCATGGCGGCGGTGACGGCTGCCCTTCTGTGCAGCGTCAAGGCCGGCGACCACATCGTGGCCGCGCGCGCGCTGTTCGGCTCCTGCCGCTGGGTGGTCGAGACGCTGGCGCCGCGCTATGGCATCGAGGCGACCTTGGTCGACGGCACCGAGATCGCCAATTGGGAAAAGGCGGTCAGGCCGAACACCAAGCTGTTCTTCCTGGAAAGCCCGACCAACCCGACGCTCGAGGTCGTCGACATCGCCGCCGTCGCCTCGCTTGCCAATTCGATCGGCGCGCGGCTGGTCGTCGACAATGTCTTTGCCACGCCGCTGCAACAGAAGCCGTTGCAGCTTGGTGCGCACATCGTCGTCTACTCGGCCACGAAGCACATTGACGGCCAGGGCCGCTGCCTGGGCGGCGTCATCTTGTCGGACAAGAAGTGGATTGACGAGAACCTGCACGACTATTTCCGCCACACCGGTCCCAGCCTGTCGCCGTTCAACGCCTGGACGCTGCTGAAGGGCCTGGAAACCTTGCCGCTGCGCGTGCGCCAGCAGACCGAGAGCGCCGGCAGGATCGCCGACTTCCTGGCCGGGCAGCCGCAGATCGCCCGCGTCATCTATCCCGGCCGCGCCGACCACCCGCAGGCCGATATCGTCAAGAAGCAGATGTCGGGTGGCTCGACGCTGATCTGCCTCGACGTCAAGGGCGGCAAGCCGGCGGCCTTCGCCCTGCAGAACGCCCTCGACATCGTGCTGATCTCGAACAATCTGGGCGATGCCAAGAGCCTGATCACCCATCCGGCGACGACCACCCACAAGAACCTCAGCGACGAGGCCCGCGCCGAACTCGGCATCGGGCCCGGTACGCTCAGGCTGTCGGTCGGCCTGGAGGATACGGACGACCTGCTGGAAGATATCGCGCAAGCCTTGAAGGCCGCCAAATAGGTTTCGTCCAGGCAGCGTCGTCAGCAGCGATCAAGCGCTCGATGGCGTCTCCTCCAGTTCCGCCGTCTTGGTGCGGATGGTCATGGCGTTGCCGCGCCAGTCGACGGCGCCGCCGAGCCAGCCGCGCGCCCAGATGGCCGGGAGCATGACGTCCCGCGCGACCGTCGCCGCGATCATGCCCGTCGAGACGTGCCAACCCTTGGCCAGGGCCAGAGCGCATTCCGGAAGATAGAATGCCGCCAGCACGGCAATCGCGGTTGCCCAGAGGCTGACGCCGGCGCTCGCCGCGGCAATCAGCGCAAGAGCCAGCGGGACCGCCGCACCAGTCAGGATCTCGGGCGCGAAGAACAGCGGGAAGGTGACGCGACGCAGGCGCGCCCAGCGGGCCTGGCGCGACCAGATCTCGCCAAACGTGCGCTGGCCGAGCGGCTGCTCGAAGGGCGCCGCAACGAGGTTGACACGCAGGCCGAGGCCGTTCACCAGCTTGGTTGCGGCGGCGTCCTCGGCGATCTCGGCGGCCAGCGCGCGTATGCCGCCATTGGCGTCCAGCATCGGCTTGTTCCACAGCATGCTCTTGCCCTGGGCGAAGCCGAGGCCGAGCGCCGCACCGGCATACTGCCAGCGGGCCTGCAATGTGTTGAGGAAGGCGCATTCGACGTCGGCCCAGAAACCATCTGGCCTGGAGCCGATCGGCGTCGAGCAGACAAGGCCGGTACCGTGCTGCCACGCCGCCATCATGTGCTCGACATAGTCCCTCGGCATCAGAACGTTGGAATCGGCAAGAATGATCCAGTCGTGGCGCGCCGCTTCCCAGCCTTTGACGCAATTGTTGAGCTTTGGATTGGCACTGACACGGTCGTCGCCGATCAACAGCCGGGCCGGCACCTGCGGAACCCGGGCAATCGCCCTGTTTATCAGTTTGACCACCGGGTCGTCGGCATGGGCGACGCAGAAGATCAGTTCGTAGCGCGGCCAGTCGAGCGCGAAGGCGCGTTCCAGCGTCTCATGTGTGAATGGCTCGACGCCGCGCGACGGGACGACAATCGACACCGCCGGCGATCTGCCCGCCGGCGGGGCAATCGTGGTGCGCCGTTTCAGCTGTGAAGCGGCAAGCAGGATGCTGGCAGCGTTCGAGAGGATGAGTGCGGTCGAAAGCGAGGCGGATATGAGAGTGAGTTCCATCGAGATCTGGTCACTCCGGAAGTCGGCCCGCGTCGCGGCCGTTTTCAACAGTTCGACAGAGGGCCGAGTCGCCCGGTTCGCGCACACCACCATTGTCGTGTGTCACTTAAATGACATTCTTTGCCGGCACCTGCGTTTCAATCCCAGGCGCGACAAGACGCGCACGTTGACCTGCTCACCGCGAGCGTCGAAAGTCGTCGGATTGTTTTGGAGCCGCTCATGTACCGCGCCGTGACGCGCAACATCGAAGTGCAGGTCAGGCCGTTCTATCTGGAGGATCGTTCAAATCCCCAAGAGAACCGCTACGTCTGGGGCTATCAGATAACGATCGACAACCAGTCTGACGAGTTCGTGCAGCTTCTGTCGCGCTATTGGCACATCACCGATGGTGCCGGCCGGGTCGAGGAGGTGCGCGGGCCGGGCGTTGTCGGCGACCAGCCGGAACTCAATCCCGGCGACAGCTATCAGTACACGTCCGGCTGCCCGCTCTCGACACCCTCCGGGATCATGGTCGGACGCTACACGATGCGCAACAAGCGCGGCGAGACGTTCGACATCGCCATCCCGGCCTTCTCGCTCGATCTGCCGGGGACAAGGCGCACGGTGAACTGAGCGCCGACGGTCGCGCCGCCCCTCAGCCGCCCTTCGGGCACCTTCTCCCCGCGGAACGAGGAGAAGGAAAGGCTTTACTGAGCCGCAAACTCGGCCGGATCGAAGTCGTACTGCGTCGAGCAGAATTCGCAGGCGACATGGATGCCGCCATCCTCTGTGCTGTCCTTGATCTCCTGCGCTGAGAAGCCTTCGAGGATGCCACGGATCTTGTCGCGGGAGCATGAGCACTGGTCGGCCACGGGAACGCCGCCGAAGACGCGCACGCCATGCTCGTGGAACAGACGATACAGCAGCCGCTCGGCGCCTATGGTCGGGTCGATCAATTCGGTCGGCTCGATGGTGCCGAGCAAGGCCAGGAGTTCCTGCCAGGAATTATCGGCCGGATTGTGGACTTCCTCGCGCGGATCGCCGTCCCCACCCGGCAGGTCCGGAATGCGCATGCGCTCGGGCGATTGCGGCAGGAACTGCGCCAGGATGCCGCCGGCGCGCCATTGCTCGCGCGCGCCGCCGATCCCGGGCGTCAGCAGCTTGGCGACCGAGAGCCTGATATCGGTCGGGATCTGTTCCGACTGACGGAAATAGGTGCGCGCCGCGTCTTCCAGCGTTTCGCCGTCGAGCTGGACGATGCCTTGGTAGCGCTGGGTATGGGCGCCCTGGTCGATGGTCAGCGCCAGCACGCCGCTGCCAAGCAGCGTCTGCTGGGACGTCTCGCCTGCCGCGACCAGTGCTTCGAGCCGATCCGCATCGAAGCGTGCATAGGCGCGCAGTGCCGAGGGCGTGGAGAAGTCCGCGACCAGCATGTCTACAGGCCCGTCGGTACGGGTCTGCAGGATGAACTTGCCTTCGAATTTGAGCGAGGTGCCGAGCAGAACGGTCAGCACGCAGGCTTCCGCCAGCAGGCGGGCGACCGGCTCGGGATAATCGTGGCGGCCAAGGATGGCGTCGAGCATCGGCCCAAGCTGGACCGTGCGGCCGCGCACGTCGAGCGGACCGACCTCGAAGGGAACGACGTGATCGTCGCCGGCGTAGCCGAACTCGCCGAGTTTGGGGTGATGTTCAGTCACTTGATGGCTTTCCAACATGACAAAGCTCCAGGGCGCGGCCATGCGGCCCTGGTGGGCACATGCGTCCAAACGCGCTTGATTTGCGTGATGCGGCGCAGATAGGCATCGCGCCGCCGCAGATCAAGCGCCTGGGCATTTCTGGCGCCTGGGCATTTCGGGCGCCCAAGACACTTCAAGCCCCAAGACACTTCAAGCACCAAGACACTTCAAGCACCGAGGCACCAGGCAAGCACTGCCTTCTGGGCATGGAGCCGGTTCTCGGCCTCGTCGAAGACCACCGAATGCGGCCCGTCGATGACCTCGTCGGTCACTTCCTCGCCGCGATGGGCCGGCAGGCAGTGCATGAACAATGCATCCGGCTTGGCCTTGGCCATCAGCGCCGCGTTGACCTGATAGGGCGAGAAGACATTGTGCCCGCGAGCACGGTGTTCCTGTCCCATCGATACCCAGCAATCGGTGACGATGCAGTCGGCCTGGTCGACGGCTTCCTCGGGCGAGCGGGTGAAATGCAGCTTGCCGCCATGCGCCTTGGACCAGTCGATATGCTTCTGCGCCGGTTCGCTGCCTTCGGGCACGGCGACGTTGAGATTGAAGCGGAACCGTGCCGAGGCTTCGAGCAGCGAGTGCAGCACATTGTTGCCGTCGCCGGTCCAGGCAATCGTCTTGCCGGCCACCGGACCGCGATGCTCCTCGAAGGTCATGATGTCGGCCATCAGCTGGCAGGGATGGGTGTCGTCGGTCAGCCCGTTGATCACCGGAACGGTGGCATTCTCGGTCAGCTCCAGCAGCCGCTCATGCGAAGTGGTGCGGATCATGATCGCATCGACGTAGCGCGACAGCACCTTGGCGGTGTCGGCGATTGTCTCGGAGCGGCCGAGCTGCATCTCGGTGCCGGTCAGCATGATGGTCTCGCCGCCGAGCTGGCGCATGCCGACGTCGAAAGAAACGCGCGTGCGCGTCGACGGCTTGTCGAAGATCATGGCCAGCACCTTGCCTTCGAGCGGCTTGGTCCGCTCGCCGGCCTTGAGACGCGCCTTTCGCGTCACCGCATCATCCAGCATGAAGCGCAAATCGCCTTCGGAAACGGTGGAAAGATCAGTGAAATGGCGAACTGACATCAGGAATGGTTCCGGATTACTTCGCGGCGGCGGAGGCGATCGCCTCCGACAGGCCCTTGGCGCCGGCGCGGATGCGGTTGAGCGCTTCGTGAATCTCGGCGTCGGTGACGGTGAGCGGTGGCAGCAGGCGAATGACGTTGTCGCCGGCCGGAACCGCCAGCAAATGCTGGTCGCGCAGCGCCATGTTCACCTTGCCGTTGGGCATCGCGCATTTGAGGCCGAGCATCAGCCCGGTGCCCCTGATATCCTCGACGATTTCGGGGAATTCGTCGGCTATCGAGGCTAGCCCCTGCTTCATCAGCAGCGCCTTGCGCTGGACATCCTCCAGGAAGCCGTCTTCCAGAACGACGTCGAGCACGGCGTTGCCGACCGCCATTGCCAGCGGATTGCCGCCGAATGTGGTGCCGTGCACGCCGGCGGTCATGCCGACGGCCGCCTCGTCGGTGGCAAGGCAGGCGCCCATCGGGAAGCCGCCGCCAATGCCCTTGGCGATTGCCATGATGTCGGGCGTCACCGCGGACCACTCATGCGCGAACAGCTTGCCGGTACGGCCAATGCCGCACTGGACCTCGTCGTATATCAACAACAGGCCGTGCTGTTCGCAGAGCTGCCGCAGCCGCTTGAGCGACTGTGTCGGTACTGGGCGGATACCGCCCTCGCCTTGCACCGGCTCGATCAGGATCGCGGCGGTCTCGGGCGTGATCGCCTTCTCGGCGGCGTCGATGTCGTCGAAGCCAACCTGGTCGAAGCCTTCGACCTTGGGTCCGAAGCCTTCGAGATATTTGTACTGGCCGCCTGCCGCGATGGTCGCCAGCGTGCGGCCATGGAAGGCGCCCTCGAAGGTGATGATGCGGAAGCGCTCGGGATGTCCCTTGACGAAGTGGTAGCGCCGCGCCGTCTTGATCGCGCATTCCAGCGCCTCGGCGCCGGAATTGGTGAAGAATACCTTGTCGGCGAAGGTGGCATCAGCCAGCCGCTCGCCAAGCCTGCTCTGCCCCGGAATCTCATAGAGATTGGAGACGTGCCAGAGTTTCGCCGCCTGTTCGGTGAGGGCCGCGACAAGATGCGGATGGCCGTGGCCAAGCGAGTTGACCGCGATGCCGCCGGCGAAATCAAGATATCGCTCGCCCTTGTCGGTAACCAGCCAAGTGCCTTCCCCATGGTCGAAGGCCAGGGGTGCGCGAGCAAAGGTCTCGTAAAGCGCCGAACCGCTCATTATATGCGTCTCCGGTACCGGAAAATCAAAAAAGCCGCCAAAGCGGCGGCCTTCTGCGGCTTATCGTGTTTTTCGGCCATGAAGTCAACGAAAACGTCGCGTAGTGGCGCGCGGCAAGCTCCCGACGCAACGCCGGCTCATGAGCGACCGGGCAAGTTGGGGAAAACCGAAAAAACCGATTCGTGTTGCACTTGGGACTCTTGTCACCGAGTCAGCGCATAGAGTAGTTGTAGTCGAGAAATAACTAGATTTCGTGCGGCGGACCTAATCACCAGATATATGTGGTGTCTGCCCCAGCAGTGGTGCTGGGTCGGGAATGGATTCTGATTGCCGCACGCTTATAAGGAGCGCGGTCATGAACTGGACTGACGAGCGGGTAGAACTCTTGAGAAAACTGTGGTCGGAGGGTCTGAGCGCAAGCCAGATTGCTGCGCAGCTTGGAGGGGTCAGCCGCAATGCCGTCATCGGCAAGGTGCACCGGCTGAAGCTGTCGGGTCGCGGTCGCGCAACAGCGACGCCGGCGCGCCAGAAGAAGGCTACGCAGGGATCGACCGCCCAGAAATCGGTGGCGCGCGCCGCAAGCACGGCACGCCACGTCACGACTTCGATCGGCGCGACGGCCCTTCAGACGCAATTCGACGCCGAACCGGTGGCGCGGCACTACATCCGTCCGGTCGAGAACGTCGTAGTGCCGATCTCACGGCATCTGCAGCTCGTCGAACTGACCGAGCGCACCTGCAAATGGCCGAACGGCGATCCACTTTCGGAGGACTTCAATTTCTGCGGCAACGAAGCCGCTGAAACCGGTCCCTACTGTAAATACCATGCCCGCGTGGCGTTCCAGCCGGCGGCGGAGCGGCGGCGCAATCGCTGAGAGTGAGTAGTGAGTAGTGAGTAGTGAGTAGTGAGTAAATAAGCGCTCCCACAACCGACTACTCACTAATCACTACTCACTACTCACTACCGACTTCCTCACAGCCAGCCGTTCTTCCTGAAGCGCCAATACAGGAAGCAGCAGATCAGCGCGATGGTGGCCAGCACCATCGGATAGCCATATGCCATCTTCAGCTCCGGCATGTCGGTAAAGTTCATGCCGTAGATGCCGGCGAATGCGGTTGGCACCGCCAGGATGGCCGCCCATGAAGCGAGTTTCTTGGAGATCGCCGTTTCCTGGCTTTGGCCGACCAGAAGACTGGCCTCGAAGGCAAAGGCCAGCACCTCGCGCAGACTGTCGATCTTCTCCTGGACGGTACGGATATGATCCGTAACGTCGCGGAACAGCGGGTGCATGGCCGAATGGATCTGCGGCAGGTCGGCGCTGGTCAGCCGGCGACAGACTTCCACCAGGGGCAATGCCGCGTTGCGCAGGCGCAGGAGGTCGCGGCGCAGCATGTAAAGGCGTTCGATGTCGGGGCCGGTCATCGGCTTCAGCAGGACCTTGTCCTCGATCGCCTCGACCTCATCCTCGATCTGCTCGAGCACGGGCATGTAATTGTCGACGATGAAGTCGAGAATGGCATAGAGGACGAAATCCTCGCCCTTGGCCAGCGAGTGCGGGCAGCTTTCCCAGTGCTGCCGCACGGCGGCATAGGATGTCGAAGGACCGTGCCTGACGCTGACGATATAGCCTGAGCCGACAAACAGGTGTGTCTCGCCGAAGGTGACGCGCCCGTCGATCAGCTGCGCCGTGCGGGCGACGATGAACAGCGCATCGCCATATTGCTCGATCTTTGGCCGCTGGTGCGGATGCTCGGCATCCTCGATCGCCAGCTCATGGAGATGAAACTGCGCCTTGACGCGCAGCAGAAGTTCGCGGTCAGGCTCAAGCAGCCCGATCCAGACGACATGTCCCGACTTCTTGGCCCATTCGCCCGCTTCCTCGATCGGAATATCGGCGATACGGCGCCCGGCGGTATAGACACCGCAGGCGATGATGCCCGATGTCGGCGGCGAGGCCTTGAACTCCCGGACATATTCCATGGCAGCCTCCCGAAAGCGTTGCCTTCCCTGGGGAACCGGCAAGCTTATCTTGGGATAGTCTAGCGCAATATGATCAAGCGTTCGAGAGGATGTGCGTTCACTTCACCGGCAGCGCCTCGGGGAGGCCGATTTTGTCGGTCTTGTCGCCTTTCGGCCGGTCGGCGGGCATCTGGTCGCCGGTGACGATATAGTAGATGGTCTCGGCGATGTTGGTGGCGTGATCGCCGATCCGCTCGATATTCTTGGCGCAGAACAGCAGATGCGTACAGGGCGTGATGTTGCGCGGATCTTCCATCATGTAGGTCAGCAATTCGCGAAACAGCGACGTGTACATGGCATCGATCTGGTCGTCACGGTCGCGCACGAAGCCGATCTTGTCGACTGAGCGCGATGCATAGACGTCGAGGACTTCCTTCAGCTGGGTCAGCGCCAAATTGGCCAGAGCCTCCAGGCCGCGAAACAGGCTGGTCGGCTGCCGGCCGTCGGTAACGGCAACCACCCGCTTGGCGACGTTCTTGCCGAGGTCGCCGACGCGCTCGAGGTCGGCCGAAATGCGGATGGCGCCGACGATCTCGCGCAGGTCAGTCGCCATAGGCTGACGCCTGGCGATAATGATGATCGCCTTGTCGTCGATCTCACGCTGTCCCTCGTCCAGGACGGCGTCGTCTCGGATGACCTTCTGAGCCAGCCCCGGATCGGCATTGACCAGGGCGGCGACCGCCTGCTCGACCATGCGCTCGGCGTGCCCACCCATCGCGGCGATGCGCTTCGAAAGATATTTCAGTTCCTCGTCATAGGCGCTGACAATGTGAACGGACTGCATGGATGAAATGCCTTCCCACGGGATCTTGTCTTTGAGTCGTTTCCTCGAATCCCCGCTGATACGCTAACGGGATGACAGAAAAAAGAAACGGCCCCGTGGAAAACTAGGGCAGTATCAGTGCGCCGGCAAATGGACCGAGAAGGCGGCGCCCTTGCCGACCTCGGACCTGATCGTCAGCCTGGCGTTGTGACGCGTCAGGATGTGCTTGACGATCGACAGGCCAAGCCCCGTGCCCTTCTGGGTCCGGCTGGTCTCGACATCGATACGATAGAAGCGCTCGGTGATGCGCGGTATGTGCTCCTCGGGGATGCCGGGACCAAAATCCCTGATGGTGACGTCGATGCCGGGTTCGGAACCATCATCGCCGCGCGCGATCGACACCACGACACGACCGCCCGACTGGCCGTATTTGCAGGCATTTTCCAAAAGGTTCTCGAACACCTGGAACAGCTCGTCGCGATCGCCCGGCACATCGAGCGGCCCCTTGGCGAAATCGCGCTCGATGGCGACATTGTTTTCGCGGGCGAGCGGGCCGAGCGAATCGATGACGCTGTCGACGGTCTGGCGCAGATCGACTTCGGTTCCCGGCTTGAGATAGGGCTTCATCTCCAATCGCGACAGCGACAGGAGGTCGTCGATCAGGCGCGCCATGCGGCCGGTCTGGTTCTGCATGATCTGGAGGAACTGCTCGCGCGCCGCCGGATCGTTGCGGGCCGGTCCGCGCAGCGTTTCGATGAAGCCCGCGATCGAGGCCAGCGGGGTGCGCAATTCGTGGCTGGCATTGGCAATGAAATCGGCGCGCATGCGGTCGATACGCCGCGCCTCGCTCTGGTCCTTGAAAACCAGCACATAAAGATCGGTGCCATGCCCGACCGAGGATGCGCTGACGCGGTAGGCCCGTTCGACAGGCAGTTTCTCCGTGTAGTCGACGACATCCGAGGCGACAGTGCCCGACAGCACACTGTCCAGCAGCGCCTGCATTTCCGGCGCCCGGAATTTCAGCGGCAGCGATATGCCGGGCGCGATGCCGCCAAAGGCGGCAAAGGCGGCGGCGTTGGCGTGGACGATGGTGGCGGCGTGGTCGAAGATGATGAGCGGGTCGGCCACGGCGGCCGCCAGATATTCACCGGACAGGCGCTGCAAGCCAATCGCCTCGATCGCCGCGGCGTTCCCCGCGGAATGGCGGGCGCCGGTGACCGGCAATATTGCCGCGGCCGGCAGCAGGAGCAGCGCCGGCACCAGCACGTAGGCGGAAAAGCCCGCGAAGCCAAAGGCGATCAGAACCGCCACGACACCGGCCGCAAGCAGCCAGCGGCTGTGCCACAGCCGAGCGGCCACAGCTTGCCCCGTGCTCTTCTGCTCTGCGCCCAGCTCGGTCATTCGCGCGCCCAGCCTCCACCGGTCAGACGGCGGCGAAAACTTCCGCTGGACCGCAAATCAAAAGTGCTACAGCCTCCTTTGCGCGTCCAAACGGAGGCGCGGCGCTGTAGTGGCTCCCAATAGCATGAGTCCAGACACTTAAAAGGGTTCGTCTGCATGAAAAAAGCCAACGACAATTCGGTCACTCCAACCTCAGGCCCGCTGAAAATCAGGATCGGCGGCAAGGAACGGGAGTTCGATATCGAGAATCCCGAGCTTCCGGACTGGGTCGAGGAGAACAAGCTGACCGCGGGTGGATATCCTTACGACAAGAAGATGAAGAGCGAGGAGTATGACGAGACGCTCGAGAAATTGCAGATCGAGCTCGTCAAGGCGCAGGCATGGCTGCAGGCGACCGGCAAGCGGATGATGGCGCTGTTCGAGGGTCGTGACGCGGCCGGCAAGGGCGGCACGATATTCGTGCTGCGCCAGTATCTTAACCCACGCACGGCGCGCAACGTCGCGCTGACCAAGCCAACCCCGACGGAACTGGGGCAATGGTACTACCAGCGCTACGCCGACCATTTCCCGACAGCGGGCGAATTCGTCACCTTCGACCGCTCCTGGTACAATCGTGCCGGCGTCGAGCCGGTAATGGGTTTTTGCACCCCCGAACAGCACGAGAAGTTTCTCGACGAGACGCCGCATTTCGAACGCATGATCGTCAATGACGGCATCTATTTCTTCAAATTTTGGCTGAACATCGGCCGGGAGACGCAGCTCGAGCGCTTTCACGATCGCCGCTACAGTCCGCTGAAGAGCTGGAAGTTCTCGCCGATCGACATTGCCGGCATCACCAAGTGGGACGATTACACCAAGGCACGCGACACCATGTTCGAGCGCACCCACAAGGAGTTCGCGCCATGGATCATCGTGCGGGCCAACGACAAGCGCCGCGCGCGGCTGGCGGTGATGCGCCGCATCCTGCTGTCGCTGCCCTACGAGGGGCGCGATCTCGACGCTATCGGTAAGGAAGATAAGAAGATCATCGGCGAAGGGCCGTCATTCCTGGGCAAGCAGGACTGACACTTTTGGCGCCGCGCGGCCAGAAAGGCAGCGCGGCGCGGTTGATGCAGGTCCTTTCTCTCGGCCTTTCGACTCAGGCCGCCAGACGCGCGATCCGCTGCAACCGTCGCAACGTGGCGTCGTCCTGCAGCGCCTGCTGGAACAGCGATATCTCCTCATCGATGCGCTCGCAAAGCGCGGCGGTGTTCCCCTTGAGCAGGCCCCGTGTCTGCAGCAAAGCGGCAACGGGCTTTTTGGCGAGCTGCCTGGCCCGGCCAAGCGCCGCTTCCTCGACGCTGCCTTCCGCGACGATCTCGGCGACGAGGCCGAGCGCCCTGGCGTCTTCGGCACCAAGCGTGTCGCCGAGACAGAAGAAGCGGAAAGCACCGGCATAGCCGAGTTTCTGCGGCGCCAGGATGCTGGTTGCCGCGTCCGGCACCAAGCCGAAATCGACGAACGGCACCCGGAAGGTGCTTTTTTCAGATGCGATCACCATGTCGCAATGGAACAGGATGGTGCAGCCGACGCCGACGGCATCGCCGTCGACACAGGCCAGGATCGGCTTTGGAAACGTCGCCAGCATGCGGAACATGTCGGTGACGGCGGCGATCAGCTTCTGGTGCTTGGCGGCATCCAGGAATTCGGAAAAGTCACCACCAAGGCAGAAGCAGCCGGCCAGGCCGCGCAGCACGACAACCCGCACCTCGTCATTCTCGGCGGCTTCATGGAACGTCCCGGCAAGGCTCTCATAGGCCCTCCGGTCGAGCACCGGCCGGCCGTCGTTCGACGACACGGTGACGATCAGTGTGTGGTTGCGCAGTTCGGGTTGCGGGTGCGCGTTCATGACGCCCTCCTTTGACCGAACATGTCGGGATATCCCCTGGCCAGGACGGGTGCATGATGATTGCGGCGCGAACGCACCACGTCCAGCGTGTGCTCGTTGAAGGTGAGCAGCGTCGCCACGACCTGCTGGTTGCCATAGGTGCGCTGATAACCGAGCGGCGTCGCCAGGAAGTGCAGTTGCAATGCGCGCAGCACCCACATCGGCTCGAACTCGATGATCACCTTGTCGACGCCGCGCTTCAGACCCCACTCGACGAAACCGGCTATCAATTCCGTGCCGACGGTCGAGACGCCGCGACGCCCATCGCGAAAACCCGGAGCCACCGCATAGCGGGTCAACTCCCAGATGTTGGGACCCGCCGGCGGCGTTCCTTCGGAGAGATCGGTCAACACCTCGGTCAACAAATGCGGCCGTGTGGTCGGCAACATCCTCTGATAGCCCGCGACTTCATTGCCCCTGATGACGATCTGATGCACCGCCTCGTCATGATCGAACTGGTCGACTTCAAATCCGTCGGGGCGCCGAAGGTCCTCCCATCCCATCTCCTCGACGAATATCCGGTAGCGCAGCCGATGGACGGCCTCCCAAAGGTCGGGACGTTCCATCAATTCCTTGGTCGTAAGACAAAAAAGCATTCCGTAGTCTCCTGTGGTTCAGGGGAAGATACGGCCGTGCTTCGATGCGAAAATTGCGTGATCACGTAGGCAAGAAGTTCTAGGCCTGCACGGCCGACCTAGCTAATGTAGCCGCGCCTTATCGCCTCGGCGACTGCCTGGACCCGGTTGACGGCACCGAGTTTGCTTTTGGCGTTAAGAAGATGTTTCTCCGAGGTGTGCTCGGAGATGCCGAGGATTTGGGAAATCTCCCATTCGGACTTGCCGACGGCAGCCCATTGCAGGCATTCGCGTTCGCGCGGCGTCAGCTCGATGTGATCGATCGTCGTGGTCGCCATGGTGTGGAGTTGCATGGCGCGGCCGACGGCATAGGTCGAGACCAGGGAGACCAGGCCGAACTCGGCCGCCGACAGTTCCACGGCCTCGCCCCCCAGCGACACCATGACGATTTCGCCGTCGAGCGTGATCAACGGAAAGGCCAGCCCGTCGCGCAACTTGAAGGCGCCGGCGTCGCCCATCACTTCGCCGCTGCTCTTGTCGATGCGGATGCCCTGGGCGGCTTCCCGCCACTGGAACGGCGCTTGCAGCTGTTTCATGTGACTGACGACGGGATCGTGATCGACATAGTTGCGCGTCACGTAGCGCTCGAGCCATTCGACCGGCCAGTCGCAGAGCAGCACATGCTGCTTCTGCTGGCCCGTCGGTGTGCCCGGCTGCGGAACGGTTCCGGCCATCAGCGCGGTCAGACCGAACTCCGACGTTACGCCCAACAGTTTCTCGCAGACCGCGGCCGCCGTTGCGGCGTGCTGCAGTTGATCTATGTATTCCAGCGTTCGATCGAACTGACTCATCGCAACATCAACCCCATGTTGCCTCATGCATTAAGTCCATGGTCCGCGCCTTCCCGGCACTTCGCCACCGACCACGGATTGCAAAGCGCCCGCTTCCGGTTGTGGTTCTCGACCCTGGTATTCCCACCAGGGCAGCCACCGCTGTTTGCAAACCGACCGAACCATATCCTGAAATCGAAGCGTTGAAATCAAAAAGCATTGTGCCTGTATCGTTTTCGTACCAAAACCGGCACGAGCACGGGTGCGGGAGTTTTATCGTGGCGTTCCAATGGAGGTCCCATGTCCTGGCAGCGGCGCTCATCGCCGCATTGTCATGGGTTTCCGGCGCGGGCGCGGCCGAGCCGCAGGTGCCGGTGTTGTGGGATGCCAAGGAGCGGCTTCCGAAGCCCGACCTTGCGGCGCTGCCGCGGCTGCGGTTCCTGACGACCACGGATTTTCCGCCCTTCAATTTCCTCGACGGCGCGGGGAAGCTGTCCGGTTTCCACATCGACTTGGCGCGCGCCATCTGCGCGGAACTCGGCATCGTCGACAAATGCCAGATCCAGGCCTTGCCTTGGGCGGAGCTTCAAGGCGCGCTTGAGAGGGGCGAAGGTGAAGCTGTTATCGCCGGCATTGCCCCGACGTCACAGTCGCGCCAGACATACGCCTTCTCGCGCGCCTACCTGCAGTTCCCGGCGCGCTTCATCACCGCGAGGAACAAGGCGCTGGCGGAACCGCTCTTCGACAAATTGCACGGCAAGCGAGTCGGCGTGATATCGGGCTCGGCCCATGAACGCATGCTGCGCGATTATTTCGGCACGGTCCAGGTCGTCCCCTTCGACAAGCCGGAAGCCCTCTATGGCGACCTCAAGGCCGGCAAGATCGACGCGGCTTTCGGCGATGGCATGCGCTTCGCCTTCTGGCTCGGCGGCTCCGATGCCGCCGGCTGCTGCCGCTTTGCCGGCGGCCCCTACCTGGCGCCCGAATATCTGGGCACCGGCATGGCCATCGCCACGCGAGCGGACAATCCGGCGCTGGCCGCGGCCCTCGACTACGCTTTGCAAGAGATTTCGATGAAAGGCACCTTTGCCGAATTCTACCTGCGCTATTTCCCGGTCAGTTTCTTCTGATCCGGTCCGGTCAGCTTTTCTGATCCGGCCGTAACCTCGTCAGGTCAGAGTTCGCAGCCTTGCCTTGGCCGCACGGCCGATGGCCGCCACGGTCAGCGTGTCGAGATCGAGCTGGCGACGGATCAACTGCAGCACCCGCACTTCCTCCAGCCGCATCTCCAGATCGACGGCGGCCACTTCGAAGGCCGCGGCATAGGCGGTGTCGCGCAACCGCTCCGGCAGCGCCTCCGAGACCTGGGTCAGGACACCTTCGAGCCCACCCTTCTCATGCAGCATCTTCTGACAGGCTTGGGCCACGGCAACGAGACGGTCCTGCTTGAAATCCTCGAACACCGGCCACGAGCGAACAACCTCACCGATCCTGGCCAGTTCGACATCGGTCATGTCCCGGTCGGAGGCCGAAGTGATGACCATCAGATAGATCAGGGCTTCGTGCGGGGTGGGCGACAGCATTCTTTGCTCCTTGAACGGGCTCCGAAGGTAGGAAGGGGAGCCTGAGGCCGCAAGGAAAAAGCGCCCGACGCGTTGACGCTCCGGCCACGCACGCCTAGAGACCGGTTGAAAATGCACTTGCGGCTATTGCCGGGATACAATCTGGAAAACTGTGACATGGCGGGATCAAACATCATCGATCTCAATCCCGAACTGCTGACGGCCGCGGCCGAGAGCAAGGCATGGCCGTTCGAGGAAGCCAAAAAGATCATCGAACGCTACAAGGGCGCCGATTTCCCCGAAACGATCCTGTTCGAGACCGGCTATGGACCGTCGGGCCTGCCGCATATCGGCACGTTCGGCGAAGTGGCACGCACCTCGATGGTGCGTCATGCGTTCCGCGTGCTGACGCAGGACAAGGTCGCGACCAAGCTGCTGTGCTTTTCCGACGACATGGACGGCATGCGCAAGATACCCGACAGCGTGCCGGATCGCGCAGCGCTCGAGCCATATCTGCACAAGCCGCTGTCATCGGTGCCCAACCCCTTCGGCGGCGACTATGCGAGCTTCGCCGACCATAACAATGCGATGCTCTGCCGCTTCCTCGACACGTTCGGCTTCGATTACGAATTCGCCAGCGCAACGCAATACTACAAGTCAGGCCGCTTCGATGCGATGCTGTTGCGCGCCGCCGAACGCTACGACCAGATCATGGCGGTCATGCTGCCGACGCTCGGACCTGAGCGGCAGGCGACCTACAGCCCCTTCCTGCCGATCTCGCCAAAGAGTGGGCGCGTGCTTTACGTTCCCATGAAGCATGTCGACGCCAAGGCCGGTACCATCACCTTCGACGATGATGGCACCGAAACCACGCTGCCGGTCACCGGCGGCCGCGTGAAGCTGCAGTGGAAGCCGGATTTCGGCATGCGCTGGGCGGCACTCGGCGTCGATTTCGAGATGTTCGGCAAGGATCATCAGACCAATGCAGTGGTTTACGACCGCATCTGCAACATACTGGGCGGGCGGGCGCCGGAGCATTTCGTCTACGAACTGTTCCTCGATGAGAATGGCCAGAAGATCTCGAAGTCGAAAGGCAACGGCCTGACCATCGACGAATGGCTGACCTATGCACCGACCGAGAGCCTCGGGCTCTACATGTACCAGCGGCCGCGGCAGGCCAAGAAACTCTATTTCGACGTCATCCCGCGGGCCGTGGACGAATATTACACCTTCCTCGCCGCCTATCCCCGCCAGGAGTGGAAGGAGCGGCTGGGCAACCCGGTCTGGCATATGCATGACGGCAACCCGCCCGCCATCGACATGCCGGTGCCGTTCTCGCTGCTGCTCAACCTTGTCAGCGCCTCCAATGCGCAGAACAAGGAGGTGCTGTGGGGCTTCATCTCGCGTCACGTCGCGGGTGTGACTCCGGCGACCCATCCCGAGCTGGACCGACTGACGGGCTACGCGATTCGCTACTTCGACGATTTTGTGAAGCCGACGAAAACCTTTCGCCCGGCCGACGAGGTCGAGCGCGAAGCGCTGGTGGCTCTCGAAAAGGCACTTGGCGACTTGCCGGCGGGCGCCAGCGGCGAAGCGATCCAGAACGCTTCGCTCAACGTGGCGCGCAAGATCGAACGCTATCAGGATCATTCCAAGCAAAGTCCTGAAGGTGGCCCGGGTGTCTCAGGCGCCTTCTTCCAGATGATCTACCAGGTGCTGATCGGCCAGGAGCGTGGTCCACGCTTTGGATCATTCGCCGCCCTCTACGGCGTCGCCGAGACCCGCTCGCTCATTCAGAAGGCGCTGGCTGGTCAGCTGGCTTGAGGACGCCGCCCTCCTCTTGCAGGATCGAGTCCTCCTCCAGGATCGAGCCCGGCGCCTGAGGCGCTGGGGTGGGTGCGGCCGGCATCGCCGAGATGCCGGCAAGGTTCGGCGCCGACCCGAAAATGCCTTTCTTCGCGCCTTGTGCCTTGTCACCGGCCTCGACATAGGGTCCGCCCTTGGCGGCACGCGCCCAGCCGTTTTCGACCAGCCATTGACCGACATCCTGCTTGCCGATCCGGCATTCCGCCGCAATCCGGTCGCGTCCGCCTTCCGGCGGCACCGTGCAAACCACGGCGCGGCCGCGCAGAAAGGCGCGGAATGCCGTGCGCGCGCCGATGCCGCACGGCCAGGATTTCCCGTCGGTGGTGCAGGTCTCGTCCTGCCTGACGACATCGATGCCGGAAATCGCGACCGAATACCCCTTCGCCTCGATCAGGCCGGCGGCCGGAGCTACCGGCTGGAACAGCTTCGTGCCGTTCCAGTCGTCGGGCATTTTAGGCTTGGGCGGCACGGCGAGCGCCAGCTTGCTCAACGGCGCACGCGGCTCGACCCGCTCGAGTTCGCCGGTGGGCAGTTCCGGCGGCGCGACCACGTCCGGGTCGATCGCCCGCGAATGCACCGCCGGATTTGGTGGCTGCGCCGGTGCACGAATCGCTGAGGTGGACGGTTCCTCGGGCGTCGCATCCCTATCTGCCTCAGCGGTAGTGTCGGCGCCGGGATCGATCTGATCCACCGCAACAGTGCTTTCGCTGCCTTTCAGCGTGCGTCCGCCGGCAACGACCAGCGCCGCCATCGCCGGGATCATCAGAACCGCCAGGACAAGATGAGGAAGTCGCACCCGTTGCACCTATTGGCTTGCCCAGACGATCCGCGCCACCCACTCGACCTCGAGCATGGGGATATCGCGGTCCGGATGCTCCGGATTGAGCGAGACCAGCGCGATCGACTTGACTGTCTGGCGCTCGAGCACCTTGGCCATCACCTCGCCCGAAGTGGTCTTGACGACGACGCGGTCGCCCTTACGGGTGGCCGCACCCGGCTCGACGATGAGGACGTCGCCGTTGCGGTAGAGCGGCAGCATGGAATCGCCCTGCACCTGCAGCGCATAGGAACTTTCGGTCGATTGCGCCGGCAATTCGACGAGATCCCAGCCCTGCCCCGCCGGAAAGCCGGCATCGTCGAAGAAGCCGCCGGCGCCGGCCTGGGCGAAGCCGAGCAACGGCACCGCGCGCCGGCTGGCGGGCGATGCGCCACGGCCTTCGATCAGCCCGGTGAATTCGTCCAGCGAAGCGCCCGTCGCCTCGATGATCTTGGCCAGCGATTCGGTCGAGGGCCAGCGCGGCCGACCGTCCGAGGACAAGCGTTTGGATTTGTTGAAGGCGGTTGAATCAAGTCCCGCGCGCCTTGCCAGACCCGAAGCCGAAAGCGAATAGCGCTCGGCAAGAGCATCGATGGCAGCCCAGACTCGGTCGTGCGAGAGCATGACGTGCTCTCCTTCGAAACAGGAAAAAATGCCTCTTCCTGTCTAACGCGCAACGGCTGCGTTGTCCACCAGCGGGCCGGCGGATCACGAACAAAGCTGTGTGCCGCAACGACGGCACAGTGTCATGGCCGAAGCCGCTATCCGGCCAATGCCGCCATCGCCCTCGGCAGGCCTTTCTGGAGCTCGTCGACGTTCATCACCGGGATGAGCTCGACAGTGGCATTGAAGGCGAAGAAGAACCGCTCGGCGACATAGGGCATGTCCGAACTGTCCTTTACCTCCAGGAAAAGGTAGGCCGTCCGCCAACCACCGTCCGCGGTAAAATAGGCAGCCTCCGGCTTGAGATCGGACAGGGTTTGCTCGATGATCTTGCCCATGCTGCCGTCCTTGATCGCCTTATTGCCTTCCTCGGCCGGG
Source organism: Mesorhizobium australicum WSM2073 (assembly GCF_000230995.2). NCBI lineage: Bacteria > Pseudomonadati > Pseudomonadota > Alphaproteobacteria > Hyphomicrobiales > Phyllobacteriaceae > Mesorhizobium > Mesorhizobium australicum. The sequence goes on from NC_019973.1 coordinate 6,156,320, forward strand.
ATGGAAACTCTCAGCATCATACGCATGATGATTACTCCTCCGCCAACATCATGTTAGCGACACCTAATATATCATCCGCGCCTGGTTTGGGAAAGTCGATCGAATCCTGCTTGCCAACGGGTTGATCAGCCGGACGATTTGGCCAGGCCGCGCAGTCCCTGGTGCGATGTCATGAAAATGCGTTCTGCCTCGGTCGGTGGCCGCGGTTCACCGCACGGCCAAGTGCGGCGACAACCGCGTCAATGTCGAGGAAGCGGCGCGCCTTGCGGTCATAGTCGGTCGGCAGGCAGCGACAGGCCAGCCGGCCTTCACCGCCCAGCATGTAGGGGCCACGGCTTCGCGCCGTGGCCAGCATGCGCGCCATGCGCGCTCAGACATAACATGACGCTCTGTCAGGCTGCCTGCTTCACATCGCCCTTGGCATAGGGGTCGAAGCGTTCGTAGAAGGTCTCACCCTTCTCGGCCATGTCGAGGAGCAGCTTGGGCGCCTTGAACTCGGCGCCATACTTCTTCTGCAGCGCCTTGGCGATCTTGACGAATTGTTTGGCGCCGATGCCGTCGATATAGGACAGCGCGCCACCGGTGTAGGGCGCGAAGCCGAAGGCCAGGATCGAGCCGACATCGGCCTCGCGTGGATCGGTGACGATGCCCTCTTCCATCACGCGCGCCGCTTCGAGCGCGATGGTGACCAGCAGGCGCTGCTGCAGCTCCTCATAGTCGACCTTCTCGGCCGCGAGCTGCGGATAAAGGTCCTTGAGGCCGGGCCACAGCTTCTTCTTGGCCGGCTTGGCCGGATAGTCGTAAAAACCCTTGCCGTTCTTGCGGCCGAAACGGCCGTGATCGTCGACCATGGTGTTGATCAGCGCCATCTGCCTGGGGTCGACGGCCTTTTCGCCGAGATCCCTGATGGTCTGCTTCATGATCTTCTGGGCAAGGTCGATGGCCGTCTCGTCGGTCAGCGCCAAGGGACCGACCGGCATGCCGGCGGCCTTGGCCGCATTCTCGATCATCGGCGCGGGCACGCCTTCGATCAGCATCTTGTAGGCTTCCGACATGTAACGCAGCACGCAGCGATTGACGTAGAAGCCGCGCGTGTCGTTGACGACGATCGGCGTCTTTTTGATGGCCCGCACGAAGTCGATCGCGGTGGCCAAGGCCTTGTCGCCGGTTTTCTTGCCAAGGATGATCTCGACCAGCATCATCTTGTCGACCGGCGAGAAGAAGTGGATGCCGATGAAATTCTTCGGCCGCGCCGAATTCCTGGCGAGGCCGCTGATCGGAATGGTCGAGGTGTTCGAGGCGAAGATCGCCGACGATTTCAACACGGCTTCCGCCTGTTCGGTGGCGGCCTTCTTGACGGCGGAATCCTCGAACACGGCTTCAACGACGAGATCGCAGCCGGCGAGGTCGGCATAGTCTGCCGTCGGCGTGATCAGAGACAAGAGCTTGTCCTTGTCCTCGGGCTTGGCACGGCCCTTCTTGACCTGATCCGAGATCAGGCCGTCGGAATGCGCCTTGCCCTTTGCGGCCGCCTCCATGTCCCGGTCGAGCAGCACCACCGGAATGCCGGCCTTGGCCGTGACATAGGCGATGCCCGCGCCCATGAAACCGGCGCCGAGGATGCCGATCTTCTTGAACTTGGTGTCCGGCACGCCGGCCGGGCGGCGTGCGCCCTTGTTCAGTTCCTGCAGCGACACGAACAGCGAGCGGATCATCGCTGCCGCTTCCTTGGTCTGCATGATCTCGGTGAAATAGCGCTGCTCGATCCTGAGCGCCGTGTCGAAGGGCACCAGGAGGCCCTCATAGACGCATTTCAGGATCGCCGCGGCGGCCGGATAATTGCCATGGGTCTCGCGGCGCAGGATGGCGATGGCCGGCGGCCACAGATTGGCACCGGCCGCCGAGTAGATCGGGCCGCCGGGCAGCTTGAAACCTTTCTCGTCCCACGGCGCCACCGGCTTGAGGCCGTTCCTGATCATTGCCTTGCCGATCTCGACCAGCTTGGCCGGTTCGGCGATCTCATGGATCAGGCCCATCGCCTTCGCCTTCTGCGGCGACAGGGTCTGACCGGAGGTCAGCATTTGCAGCGCCTGCTGCTGGTCGGTCAGCCGCGGCACACGCTGGGTGCCGCCGGCACCGGGGAAGATGCCGATCTTCACCTCGGGGAGTGCCATCCTGACCTTGTCGGAATCGGCCGCGACGCGGCCATGGCAAGCGAGCGACATTTCGAAGGCGCCGCCCATGCAGGTGCCGTTGATCGCCGAGACCCATGGCTTGCGGCAAGTTTCCAGCTTGCGGAACAGGCCGGTCATGATGCCGGCATTGTCGAACAGCGCCTTGGTCGCCTTTTCGACATCTTTGACCTTGTCGGTGGCGAAGGTGGTCAGCATCCTCTGCAACAGCGTGATGTCGGCACCGCCGGAGAACGTGTCCTTGCCGGAGGTGATCACCGCGCCCTTGATGGCGGCGTCGCCGGCCACCTTGTCCACGATATCGTTCAGCTCGCGCATCACCTCTTCGGTGAAGACGTTCATCGAGCGGTCCGGGCTGTTCCAGGTGACCAAGGCGATGCCATCGGCGTCGATGTCGAGGGTGAAATTGGTGTAGCTCATCGTTCTCTCCCCGTCAGACGCGTTCGATGATGGTTGCAGTGCCCATGCCGGCGCCGATACAGAGCGTCACCAGCGCGGTGTTGAGGTCGCGCCGCTCGAGTTCGTCCAACACGGTGCCGAGGATCATCGCGCCGGTGGCGCCGAGCGGGTGACCCATGGCGATGGCGCCGCCATTGACGTTGATCTTGTCGTGCGGAATTTCGAAAGCCTGCATGTAGCGCAGCACCACCGAGGCGAAGGCCTCGTTGAGCTCGAACAGGTCGATGTCCGACAGCTTCATCTTGGCGCGCTTCAACAGTTTCTCGGTGACGTCGACCGGGCCGGTCAGCATCAGCACCGGCTCGGAGCCGATGTTGGCGAAGGTGCGGATGCGCGCGCGCGGCTTGAGACCCATCGCCTTGCCGGCCTTCTTCGAGCCGAGCAGCACGGCCGCCGCGCCATCGACGATGCCGGACGAGTTGCCGGCGTGGTGGACGTGGTTGACCTCCTCGACCTCCGGATGCTTCTGCACCGCCACCGCGTCGAAGCCGCCCATTTCACCGGGCATGACGAAGGACGGGTTGAGCGAGGCGAGCGACTGCATGTCGGTCGACGGCCTCATATGCTCGTCATGATCGAGAATGGTGAGACCATTCTGGTCCTTGATCGGGATGACCGAGTTCTTGAAGCGGCCATCGGCCCAGGATCTTGCGGCGCGCTTCTGGCTCTCGACCGCGTAAGCGTCGACGTCGTCGCGCGAGAAGCCGTATTTGGTGGCGATCAGGTCGGCCGAAATGCCTTGCGGCACGAACCAGCCGGGCAGGCCGACCGAAGGATCCATGAACCAGGCGCCACCGGACATGCCCATGCCGACGCGCGACATGGATTCGACGCCGCCGGCGATGACGATTTCATCGGCGCCTTGCGCGATCTTGGCGGCGCCGAAATTGATGGCGTCCAAGCCGGAGGCGCAGAAGCGCGAGATCTGCATGCCGGGTGCCTTGGTGTCGTAGCCGGCCTCGAAGGCGGCGGCGCGTGGAATGACGGAACCCGCCTCGCCGACCGGGTCGACGCAGCCGAAGATGATGTCGTCGACGTTTGCAGTGTCCAGCCCGTTGCGATCGCGCAGGGCCTCGAGCGTCCTGGCGGCGAGCCGTACCGCCGGCACTTCGTGCAGCGATCCGTCCTTCTTGCCCTTGCCGCGCGGCGTGCGCACGGCGTCATAGACATAAGCTTCGGTCATTTTTCATGCTCCCTGGGGTTCGCTGAAAAGCTGCTCAGAGCGAGCGTCCGATCAGCAATTTCATGATCTCGTTGGTGCCGCCATAGATGCGCTGGACGCGAGCGTCGCGGAACATGCGGGCGATCGGATATTCATTCATGTAGCCATAGCCGCCATGCAATTGAAGGCATTCGTCGACGACTTTGCCCTGGAGGTCGGAGAGCCAGTACTTGGCCATCGAAGCGGTCACCGGATCGAGGCCGCCATTGATGTGGCGGGTGACGCAGTCATTGTAGAAGACGCGGCCGATGGTGGCCTCGGTCTTCAGCTCCGCCAGTTTGAACTGTGTGTTCTGGAAATCGATGATCGCCTTGCCGAAGGCCTTGCGCTCCTTGACGTAATCGATGGTCAGCGCCAGCGCCCGCTCGATCATGGCGATCGCCCCGGTGCCGATCTGCAGCCGCTCCTGAGGCAATTGCTGCATCAGCTGGACGAAGCCCTGTCCCTCTTCATGGCCGAGCAGATTGGAGGTCGGTACACGCACGTCGTTGAAGAACAGCTCCGACGTGTCGTTGGCCTTCAGTCCGATCTTGTCGAGGTTGCGGCCGCGTTCGAACCCCTCGACCTCGTCGGTCTCGATGACCATCAGCGATGTGCCCTTGGCGCCCTTCTCCGGATCGGTCTTGGTGACGACAATGATCAAGTTGGCCAGCTGGCCGTTGGTGATGAAGGTCTTGGAGCCGTTGATCTTGTACTGGTTGCCGTCCTTCTCGGCACGGGTCTTGACACCCTGCAGGTCGGAACCGGCGCCGGGCTCGGTCATGGCAATGGCGCCGATCAGTTCGCCAGTGGCGAGCCTGGGCAGCCACTTCTTCTTCTGCTCTTCCGAACCGTAATGGAGGATGTAGGGGGCGACGATCGAATTGTGCAGGCCGATGCCGAAACCATCGACGCCGACATGGCCGATCGCCTCGATGATGGCGCTCTCATGCGCGAAGGTGCCGCCGGAGCCGCCATATTCCTCCGGCATGGACGCGCAGAGCAGGCCGGCGGAACCAGCCTTGAGCCAGCTTTCGCGATCGACCATCTCGTTCTTCTCGAACTCGTCGTAGCGCGGTGCGATCTCCTCCGACATGAAGCGGGTAGCCATGTCGTAGAGCATGCCGACCTCGTCGGCCGCCCAGGCTGGTTTCGGCAAAGAGAGCACTTCGGCGGGATTTGTCGCCACGATTTCCTCCGCGTATCGACAGACAGAAAGGCTAGCTAGACGGAGCTTAGAACGCTTCCGCCGGCAGGGCCATCAGCGTATCGGCACCACTCGAAATACGGGCGAGGTGCGCCGAGCTCTCCGGCATGATCCGCTCCATGAAGAAGCGCGCCGTCACCACCTTGTTATCGTAGAAAGACTGGGAGCCGTTGGCATCAGTCTTGCCCTGTGCCGCCTTGGCCATCCGCGCCCACATGTAGCCCAGCGCGACGAGGCCGAAGAGATGCATGTAGTCGGTCGAGGCCGCACCGGCATTATCGGGCTTGGCCATGCCATTCTGCAGCAGCCACATGGTCGCCGCCTGCAAATCGTTGAGGCCCTTCTTCAGACCCTTGGTGAAGGGCGCCATCTTCTCGTCGGTGCGGTTTTCCTCGCAGAACTCGCCGACCTCCTTGAAGAAGGCCTGGATGGCTCGGCCGCCGTTCAAGCCGAGCTTGCGGCCGACGAGGTCGAGCGCCTGAATGCCGTTGGCACCTTCATAGATCATGGCGATGCGGGCATCGCGCACGAACTGGCTCATGCCATGTTCTTCGATGTAGCCGTGACCGCCGAACACCTGCTGCGCCATGACGGCGTGATCAAAACCCTTGTCGGTCAGCACGCCCTTGACCACCGGCGTCATCAGGCCGGTGTAGTCGTCGGCCGCCTGGCGATCCTTGTCGTCGGCGGAGCGGTGCGCGATATCGGACTTGATCGCGGTCCACAGCGCCAGCGCGCGGCCGGCCTCGTTGAACGCCTTCATGGTCATCAGCGAGCGGCGGATGTCGGGATGGACGATGATCGGGTCCGCCTTCTTGTCCGGCGCCTTCGGACCCGACAGCGAGCGGCCCTGCAACCGGTCCTTGGCATAGGCGGCGGCATTCTGGTAAGCGATCTCCGACAGCGACAGGCCCTGCAGGCCGACGCCGAGGCGGGCCTCGTTCATCATCGTGAACATCGCCTTCAGGCCGCCATTGGCCTCGCCCAGCAGCGTGCCTTCGGCCTCGTCATAATTCATGACGCAGGTCGAGTTGCCGTGGATGCCCATCTTCTCCTCGATCGAGCCGCAGGAGACAGTGTTTCTCGTCCCCGGATTGCCCGAGGCGTCGAGCTTCAGCTTGGGCACGATGAACAGCGAAATGCCCTTGACGCCCTCCGGCGCGCCTTCGATGCGGGCCAGCACCAGATGGACGATGTTGTCCGACATGTCGTGCTCGCCGGCCGAGATGAAGATTTTCTGGCCTGAAATCTTGTAGGTACCATCGCCGTTCGGCACCGCCTTGGTGCGCAGCAGGCCAAGATCGGTGCCGCAATGCGGCTCCGTCAGGTTCATGGTGCCGGTCCAGCTGCCCTCGACCATCCTGGGCAGCCAGGTCGCCTTCTGCTCGTCGGTGCCGTGGGTGATGATGGCGGCGATCGCGCCCTGGGTCAGGCCCGGATACATCATCAGCGACATGTTGGCCGACACCATGTATTCAGCCACCGCCGTGTGCACGGCATAGGGCAGGCCCTGGCCGCCGAACTCGACGGGCGCCGCCAGGCCCATCCAGCCGCCTTCGCGATACTGGTCGAAGGCTTCCTTGAAGCCCCTGGGCGTGGTCACCGAGCCGTCGTCATGGCGCACGCAGCCCTCCATGTCGCCGACACGGTTGAGCGGATGCATGACGTTCTCGGCGAGCTTGGCCCCTTCGGCGAGAATTGCCTCCAGCACGTCAGGCGTTGCGTCGGCGAATCCCGGAAGGTTCGAATAGCGCTGATAGCCGAGCACCTCGTTGAGCACGAACAGCGTGTCCTGGACCGGGGCCCTGTAGATCGGCATGCTTTTCCTCCACCATGCGGATTGACCCCGAAATCAAGCCGTGCGCGGCAAGCGGGCCAATGTCGAAGCCGCAATAGCAAATATTGACGTTTGCGTAAACGTCAATATCTGCGCTGCGGCAAGATTTCCGCCACACGGGCGCAATCGGCCAAGCGTCACGGCAATGCGCAAGCCAGCGCGAAGCAGGCAGGCCAGACAGCGAAAAGCCGCGCGGCATGGCCACGCGGCTTTATGGTGAAGGGTCCGACAGTATCGGAGGGCGGCTTAGCTCGCGACGCTCGCTTGCGGCGCCGAACGCTCGGCCAGCATCTGACGCACCGCCGACATCGAGCCGCCGAGCTCATTGATGGCGTCGTCGATCAGCGCCCGCTGCTTCTGCAGGCGAGCGAGCTGCTTTTCCGACTTATCCAGCGCCAGCCGCAACTGCTTGGTGTTGGAACCGGTCGGATCGTAGAGGTCCATCATCTGCTTGACGTCGCGCAGCGAGAACCCAACCTTTCGGCCGAGCAGGATCAGCTTCAGCCTCGCCTTGTCGCGGCGCGTATAGAGACGGGTCGAACCGTCGCGCTGGGGGTTGAGCAGGCCCTTGTCTTCATAGAAACGCAGCGTGCGCAGCGTCACGCCGTACTTCTTGGCCATCTCGCCGATGCGGGAGAGATCCTCGCCGGCTTCAACGGTTGCATTATTGGTGTTGGCCGCGGTCTCGCCGGCCGAGATAAGCTTCATGGTCACTGGCTTCCCCGTCTGGTGGCGTCGCGGTCCCGGACCATGCGTCGCCTGACTGGAAGCGGGGGCGTGCTTCCGGCCGTGGTTTCGACAAACAAATCGAAAACAGCGCAGTTGATACGCCATTTACGTTTACGTCAATTCTATACCGGTAGCCGCCTCATGACGCAAGGGCGTTCTGAGAACGATGCTTTATGCCGCACCGGAAGTCGCGTCAGCCAACTTCCTTGAAATTTCTTAAGCTTGGTTAACGCGTTGTTTACCACGTTGGGCGAAATGTGCGCGTGTCGGCTACCCGTGGTTATCCTGTATCGAATTTTCACGGTTTTTCGGAGCGCGGGGAAACCCGGGAAGCTTGTCTTCCACCGTGGCATCGAAGCGCGGTCGCCTCGTTCCGGCAGGGACTTGGGGAGCTGGCGGCAAGCCGGCCAATCTGAAAGACGGACGCACCGATGAACAGCAAGCGGTCCTACCTCGATACACTCAATGTCGGCAGGCAGCGCAAGCCGCAGACCACGCTAGAGCAGTTGAACCGCTCCCTGGAGACGCTGGAACAGCGCCTGGGGCAGACGCGCGAGGACGCGACGGCACGACCCGCGCCTCGCCAATATGGCGCCGAACCGCGTTACCCCGCCTCCGACCCGCGCTATCCCGCTGCGCAGCCGACGGCCCAGCAGCGCTGGTACGAGGATCCGCAGCCGGCACCGCGTGCGCACAACCCGGCGCCCTCCCCTGCACCCTTCGACCAGAATTATCAGGCGATCGCGCGTGACATCGACCGCGTGCGCGGCCAAGAAGACAGCGTCGCCATGGTCGGCAAGATCGCCGGCGAACTGCGCGGCATGCGCGAGGAACTGCGCCACCAGGTGACTTCAGGGCTGCAGCGCGAATTCGACGCGCTGCGCAAGGACATCGACCGCGCCTTCCAGTCGAACGCCAAGTCCGGGACATCGGGCAAGGGCAGCGCCGAACTCGGCGTGGAATTCGAGCGGCTCTCCGGCGCCATCAAATCGCTGTCGGAGAAGAGCGACGACAGGAGCGTCAACCTGCTGCGACTGGAACTCGAACAGGTCAAGGCCGCGCTCGACACGCTGGCGCGCGAGGAGAGCGTGCAGAAGGTCGACCGTCGCTGGGACGAGTTCGATCGCCGCTGGACGGCCTTCGAGGACCGCGTCGACGCCGACCAGCGCAAACGCTCCGACGACCCCGCCCTTGCCGCCTTGACCGACCGGCTGGAGCAAATCAGCAACGCCGTCAACAACCTGCCGGAATCGCTGTCCCTGCGCTCGCTGGAGGAGAAGGTCCGCACGCTGGCCGGGGCGGTCGACCATTTCGCCAGCCAGCAGGACAATCGCGGCGGCGGCACGCTGGCCATGATCGACGAGCGGCTGGACGAGATTTCCCGCGCCATCGTCGCCTCGACAGTCGCCGCACAGGCGAATTCAGTCGACCACGAAGCCTTCGAGCGCATCGAGAAGCGGATCGACTCGCTCGCCCAGCAGATCGAGGAAGTGGCGCAGGACCGTCCCGCAAATGTCGTGATCGACCGGCTGAACACGCTGTCGAGCCGGGTCGACGACCTCGCCGGCCGCGCCAACCTGCCCGAGCAGGCGATGGAACGGCTCGCCAAGCAGATCGCGCTGATCGCCGACAAGATCGATCAGGCGCCGGCCATGCCCGACGCCGACTACATCTTCCACGGGCTGGAGCAGCGCTTCGACGTGCTGTCGGGCATGATGGAGCGGCGCCAGGGCGACGCCATCGAGCAGGGCAACATGCTGTTTCGCGATCTCGAGCGCCGGCTGGACGAGGTTGCCGACCGGCTGGACCAGCGCAGCATGCCGCAGGTCGACAGTGCCGGCATCATGGACGCCATCGACGCTCGCTTCACCGCACTGGCCAAGCGCATGGAGACACGCGCTCCCGATCCCGCCGGCGAGGCGGCGATCCGGGGCCTGGAAAGCCGGCTCGAAGATATTTCAAGCCGGCTGGACGCTTCGGCGGCCCAGGTGGCCGGCATCGATCCGGCGCTGATCCGCAGCCTGGAGGCGCAGGTCGCCGGCCTGTCGGCGCATCTTTCCAAGCCCAGCACGCCGCTGCCGGACTTCGAGGACATCAGCCCACGCCTCGACGAAATCGAAAAAGCGCTGGCCGGGACCCGCGATTCCATCCTCGGCGCGGCACGTGAGGCGGCCGAGAACGCGGTGCGCTCGCTGGCCGGAACGAGCACCAATACGGCCGCGGTATCCGGCCTCGCCCAGGATCTGAAGACCCTGGAGACGCTGACGCGGCGTTCCGACGAGCGCAATTCGCGGACCTTCGAGGCCATTCACGACACACTGCTCAAGATCGTCGACAGGCTGGGCTCGCTGGAAACCAGCGACCCGTCCGAGGCGGTAAGCGAGCTCCTGGACGCGGCCTCGATCGAACCCAGTGGCTGGCGTGGCTTGCAGCGGCCCAAGATGGCCGTGAACGCACCATCCATGACCATGGACGAGCTGCCGCTGACTGGCGACATGGCCGATCTGGACGCGCGTGCCGCGGCCATAGTGCGCACCGAGCCCGGCGAGCCCGCACTGCACGTTGGAACGGGCTTGTCTCCCCGGCCGGGCACGCGCTCGCCGGCGGAAGCCGCCGCCGCCGCCGCGATGGCCGCACTCGGTTCCGACACCACCGCCGGAAAGGACCAGCCGGCAGGCCGCAAGTCGATGTTCGGCGGTCTGGCGCGGGCCTTCAAGGGCAAGAAAGCGGCGGATGTTCCGCCGCTGGCCGGCTCGGCGCCGAGCGCCGACATCCCGAGTGTCGATCTCGACGAGCCGCTCGACCCGAAGGTCGCCAACCGCCCGCTGGAGCCGGGCTCCGGCGCGCCTGACCTCAATGCCATCATGAAGCGCGTGCGCGACGAGCGCGGACAACCGGCAAAGCTCGGCGACAGCGACGCGGCGAAATCGGATTTCATCGCCGCCGCCCGGCGCGCGGCGCAGGCGGCCGCGGCCGAGGCCGACGCCCTGAAGCGCCAGTCGACGATGAAAGGCCCGGTCAAGGCGCTCAGGATAGGCGACCTGCTCAAGGCGCGGCGCAAGCCGATCCTGATGGCGGCGGCAGCGATCATGCTGGCGCTTGCCGGCCTGCAGCTCGGCAAGGCGTTCCTTTCGGATCCCGCCCAGGTGGCAAGCAACGACGCATCCCCGATCGTCGCCCCGCAGCCGGTTCGGACGGCATCTCTCGATACCGCCAGCCAGCCGAAGACCGAAGTTCAGCCGACGACGATGAACAGCGCGCCGGCCCGTCCGGCCAGGCAGGCCGAACAATCCGCGCTCGCCAGCAAGGACGATATGGCGGCGCGGACCGTCGTGGCCATGCCGTCTGATACGGACGCGATGCCGGACACAGCGCCCACGGCCGACCCCGCTTCGCCGGTCACGTCGGCCATGGCTTCCGGCCCGAGCGCCCCCGACGCGATGGCTTCGGCCGCGCCGGTTGCTCCGATGACCGCTGCCCCGGCCATGACGGATCCGGCAGCAGCCGCCGGCGCTACGCAGGCGACGGATGCCGATCTCCAAGCGGCCCCTGCCGCGCCAGTGGCGACCGAGGCGACGACCAACGACACGACTGGCGCCGTTGCGCCCATGGACAAGCCGGCGGCGACAGCCGCGATCAAGTTCGACATTCCGGCCGATGCCGGCCCGGTCGCCTTGCGTGACGCCGCCGCCGGTGGCGACGCCAAGGCGCTGTTCGAGGTCGGCTCGCGCTACGCCGAGTCGCGCGGCGTCAAGGAAGACATGCCGGCTGCCGCCAAATGGTACGAGAAATCGGCGGAACTCGGCTTCGCGCCGGCTGAATACCGCATCGGCAATTTCTACGAGAAGGGCATCGGCGTCGCGCGCGACATCAAGAAGTCGAAGACCTGGTACCAGCTCGCCGCCGCGCAGGGCAACGCCAGCGCCATGCACAATCTGGCGGTGCTGTTCGCCATGGCCGCCGACGGCGCAACCGACAATGAATCGGCCGCGCATTGGTTCCAGGCGGCCGCCGACCTCGGCGTCAAGGACAGCCAGTTCAATCTTGGCATCCTCGCCGCCAAGGGCGTCGGCATGAAGCAGAACCTGGAGGAATCCTACAAATGGTTCGCGCTCGTCGCCAAGACCGGCGACAAGGATGCCGCGGCCAAGCGCGATGAGATCGCCAACGCGCTGCGGCCCGAGCAGCTCGAGCGCGCGCGCGCGGCGACCGAATTGTGGAAGGCCAAGCCGCTCAACGCGGCGGCCAATTCGGTGGACATTCCCGAATCCTGGCAGGAAGGCACGCCGCAGACGACGGCCGGCATCGACATGAAAAAGGCGGTCAAGAACATCCAGCTCATCCTCAACAAGAACGGCTATGACGCCGGCGGCGCCGACGGCGTGATGGGCGGGAAGACCAAGAACGCGATCATCGCTTTCCAGACCGACAACAAGCTGCCAGCGACGGGCGCGGTCGACGAGAAGCTGGTCAAGGCATTGCTGGCGCGCAAATAACGGCAGAAGCGTCGTTTCCACGACGCCCTTGCCTTACATTTGCCTGTTAACTGATTGAGTTGTTTTTTGTTTCGGCGCGGTGACGGGGTTTGGTCCCGCTGCCGCATCGGCGCAAGAGAAAATTGGCTTTTCGATGCGATAGTGCCCGCAGCGGCTTTATTCGCCGACAGGCAAACTGATCGAGACAGACGGGTGGGCATCTATCTCCCGATCGCGGAAATTTCCGTCAACGTCTTCGTGCTGCTGGCCATGGGCGCCGCGGTGGGCTTCCTGTCGGGCATGTTCGGGGTGGGCGGCGGCTTCCTAATCACGCCGCTCTTGATCTTCTACAACATCCCGCCGGCGATCGCGGTCGCCACCGGCGCCAACCAGGTCATTGCTTCTTCCGTCTCCGGCGTGTTGTCGCACATGAAGCGAGGGACGCTCGACTTCAAGCTCGGCAGCGTGCTTCTGGCCGGCGGCGTCGTCGGCTCAACCGGCGGCATCTATGTGTTCGGCTTCCTGCGCAGGCTCGGCCAGCTCGACCTGTTCATCTCGCTGCTCTACGTCGTGCTGCTCGGCACCGTCGGCGGGCTGATGCTGGTCGAGAGCATCAACGCCCTGCGCGCCACGCGCAGCGGCGCGGCGCCGGTGCTGAAGAAATCCGGCCAGCACAACTGGATCCACCGCCTGCCGCTGAAGATGCGCTTCCGCGCGTCGAAGCTGTTCGTCAGCGTCATTCCGGTGCTCGGGCTTGGCGCCGGCATCGGCTTCCTGTCGTCGATCATGGGTGTCGGCGGCGGCTTCATCATGGTGCCGGCGCTGATCTATCTCTTGAAAGTGCCGACCAATGTCGTCATCGGCACCTCGCTGTTCCAGATCATCTTCACCTCCGCCTATACGACGCTGGTCCACGCCACCACAAACCAGACCGTCGATGTGATGCTGGCCTTCCTGTTGATGGCCGGCGGCGTGGCCGGGGCGCAATATGGCGCCAAGGCCGGCCAGCGGCTGCGCGGCGAGCAATTGAGGGCGCTGCTGGCGCTGCTGGTGCTGGCGGTGGCGATCCGGCTTGCCACCGATCTGTTCGTCACGCCGCCCAACCTTTATTCGCTGTCCGGCCTGGGCCTCAACTGATGAATGGCCTGAAAGCGCTCGCAGCCGTCGCTCTCCTGTCCCTGACCGCCGCCGCGCCGGCGAAGGCGCAGACGCCGCTGACGGAAGGCATCCAGATCGGCCTTTCCACCGACGCGGTGTCGATCACCGCCGGTTTTTCCGGGGCCGACCTGACCATCTTCGGTTCGCTGGAAAATCCCGACCCGCTGGTCGCACGCCAGGGCCGTTACGACGTCATCGTCGTGCTCGAAGGGCCGCCGAAACCGGTGGTCGTGCGCCGCAAGGACCGGGTGCTGGGCGTCTGGGTCAATTTGGATTCCGAGACCTTCGAGAACGTGCCGGTGTCCTATTCGGTCGCGACGACGCGGCCGCTGCAGGACATCACCGAACCCAACAGCTACAAGCAGCTGTCGCTCGGCGCCTCCAACCTCTACATGCAGCCCGCCGAAGCCGGTGACAGCCCGGCGACGATCGAGGAATTCACGGCCGCGTTGCGCGAACGCAAGGCCGCCGCCGGCCTCTACAGCGAGAATGTCGGCGGCGTGCAATTCCTGTCGCAGAACCTGTTTCGCGCTACCGTCAGGCTGGCGCCTGATGTCTCGGTCGGCACGCACAAGGCGCGCGCATTCCTGTTCAAGAGCGGCCTATTCGTCAAGGAGAGTTCGGCGCAGCTCGAAATCCGCAAATCGGGCTTCGAACAATCGATCTTCCGCGTTGCCCACGACTATTCGTTCCTCTACGGCGTGTTCGCCGTATCGCTGGCCATGGTGACGGGCTGGCTCGGCCGGCTGGTGTTCCGCAAGGATTGATGCCGCGGGAAAAGAGGGGTTCCCCTTTTCGCCGCCATGCGATAAACCGCCGCCTCCCAACCCAGGGGCAAACAAGCACATACCGTTCGCCAGGAGCGGTCCGGCCATCCCGATGACAGCGCGACGCGTCGCCGCTGTTTTGCCGCCACGAAACAATGACAGGAGGCTGCGATGCATCAGGCATTCGGCGGCATCGACTTCGGCACGTCCAATTCCACGGTAGGCGTCATCCGGAACGGCAAGGCGGGGCTGGTCCCGCTGGAGGGCGGGCAGCCCACTTTGCCAAGTGCCGTGTTCTTCAATTTCGAGGATGGCCATACCTATTTTGGCCGCCGCGCTATCGGGGACTATACCGACAGCATCGAAGGCCGCCTGATGCGCTCGTTGAAGAGCGTGCTCGGCAGTTCGCTCGCCCACGAGAAGACGCGGATCAAGGCACGCCAGATCGGCTTCATCGACATTATCGGCCTGTTCATCGGTCATCTGAGGACGCGGCTGGAAGAGGACGCCGGCGGCGTGGTGGAGAGCGTGGTGCTCGGCCGCCCGGTGCAGTTCGTCGATGACGACGCGCAAGCCGACGCGGAGGCGCAAGGCGAACTCGAGAAGGCTGCCCGTGCCCAAGGCTTCAAGCATATCGCTTTCCAGTTCGAGCCGATCGCGGCGGCGCTCGATTACGAGCAGAAGGTGACACGCGAGGAACTGGCGCTGATCATCGACATGGGCGGCGGCACGTCCGACTTCTCCATCGTGCGGGTCTCGCCGGAGCGCGCGCGATCGACCGATCGCAAGGACGACATCCTGGCCAGCCGCGGCATCCATATCGGCGGCACTGATTTCGACCGGCTGCTGAGCATCGCCCATGTCATGCCACAGCTCGGCTACCTCTCCGCGACCAAGGACGGCAAGCGCAATCTGCCGGCCAGCTACTTCATCGATCTCGCCACATGGCAGCGCATCAATCTGGTCTACACCGCCAAGGCGATGACGCATCTGCGCCAGATCCGCTACGAGGCCGCGCGCGCCGACCTGGTCGACCGCTTCATCCATATCGTCGAGCACCGCTACGGGCACGCGCTGGCGGCGCTGGTCGAGAAAGCCAAGATAGAGCTGACCGACATGTCATCGGCGGACGTGGCGGTGAAGCTGCCGGGCGCGGCGTTCGCCGCCGGGATCACACGCGACGGGCTGGAGGCCACGATCGCTCGGGACATTGAGCGGGTTACCGAAACGGTGGCGCAGACCATCCGCGACGCCGGGGTCAAGCCCTCCGACATCACCGCGGTGTTCCTGACCGGCGGATCGACGGCGATCCCGCTGGCAAGGCGGGAAATCCTGTCGCTGGTGCCGCGGGCTTCCGTCATAGAAGGCGATATGTTCGGGTCGGTCGGACTCGGCCTGGCGCTCGATGCGCAGCGGAAGTTCGGCTGAACCTACCCCTACGTAGTCCCGTTCGCCTCCGCGGCCAGATGCGCCTTCAGCGCCATCTGGGCCAGGCTTGCCTGACGGTCGCGATGGGTAATCATGGCGAAGTCGCGCTTCGGCAATTCGATCGGCACGGCTCTCAGGCTCCCCTCGGCGACCGCGCGCCCGACGACCAGCTCCGAAATGATGGTCGCGCCGGCACCCGCCTCGACAGCTTGGCGAACCGCCTCGTTGCTGGGCAGCACCAGGAATATCCTGAGGTCGGCAAGCGAAATCCCCTCGCGGCGCGCCAGATCCTCCAGCACCTCGCGCGTGCCGGAGCCGCCCTCGCGGATTATCCAGCGCAGGCCGGTGATGTCAGGGCGGCCCGGCGCGGTTTCGGCGATCTCTGGATGGGAGCTGGCAACGACCAGCATCAACCGGTCGGTATCGACCTTGACGCGGCGCAATAAGTCGGACTCGGTGCGCCCTTCGACCAGGCCGAGATCGGCGGTTCCATCCAGCACGCTGGCCTCGACCTGCCTTGTGTTGCCGATGGTGACGCTCAGCCTGACGGCCGGATAGGCCTCGTGGAAAGAGGCCAGCCGGCGCGGCAGCCAGTAACTGGCGATGGTCAGGCTGGCGGCGATGGAGAGGCTGCCGGCGACCGTCTGCGAAACATGTTCCAGGACATTGCGCGCGGCGGCGGCCCGCTCCAGCACGGCCTTGGCCTCCGGGAGGAACCGATGGCCGGTCTGAGCCAGCTCGATGTTGCGGCCGACGCGGTTGAACAGATGGACACCATGCTGCTCTTCCAGAGCGCGAATGGCCGCCGACGCGGCCGATTGGGAAATGCCCAGAAGCTCCGCCGCCTTGGTCATGTGGCCGCGCTCTGCGACGGCGACGAAAATGCGCAACTGGTCGAGGGTCATGCCTGTATTAAGAACCAATATCGATCGAATTTACAAGAACAACTGATTAGACGGATCGATAGCTTTATTCTACTTTTCCTGCGGAATTTAGAAAAAATTAGCCTGCAGGTCGCAAAGAGCAAAATGATCGGGCGGTTCAGATCCCTGCTTGCGCATTGGAGCCGCGGTATAAGGCGACGGCTGGCCGGCGACCGCTACCATCCCGAAGAACATTATATGCGCGGCCCCGGGCCGAAGACGCGAGCCAAATCCGCTGACCGCGCGAGCACCACGGGATCATGATGCAAGGACCGCCGCGCGGCGCCAATTCAGCCCCCTCGCAACGCCCGCTTGCCGA
This sequence comes from Mesorhizobium australicum WSM2073, assembly GCF_000230995.2. NCBI lineage: Bacteria > Pseudomonadati > Pseudomonadota > Alphaproteobacteria > Hyphomicrobiales > Phyllobacteriaceae > Mesorhizobium > Mesorhizobium australicum. Next base: position 6,173,015 of record NC_019973.1, read on the forward strand.
CACGCGGGCGCCCGATGAAGGCGACGGTGTCGACACCTCGCCTGATGTTTCCGACAGCATCGCCAAGACGACCTGCTACATGTGCGCCTGCCGCTGCGGCATCGACGTGCACATCAAAGACGGCAAGGTCCGCTACATCAACGGCAACAAGGATCATCCGGTCAATCGCGGCGTGATCTGCGGCAAGGGCAGCTCCGGCATCATGCAGCACTACAGCCCGGCCAGGCTGAAGAAGCCATTGCTGCGCACCGGGCCGCGCGGCTCGGGTGAGTTCCGCGAGATCGAGTGGGAGGAGGCCTTCTCGATCGCCACCGAGCGGCTGTCGAATATCCGCCGGACCGATCCTAAGAAACTCGCTTTCTTCACGGGCCGTGACCAATCACAATCTCTTACAGGGTGGTGGGCGAGCCAGTTCGGCACGCCGAACTTCGCCGCTCATGGCGGCTTCTGTTCGGTGAACATGGCGGCGGGCGGGCTCTACACGATCGGCGGCTCGTTCTGGGAGTTCGGCGAGCCCGATTGGGACAACACGAAATACTTCATGCTGTTCGGCGTTGCCGAGGACCATGATTCCAATCCGATCAAGATCGGACTGGGCAAGCTCAAGGCGCGCGGCGCCAAGGTGGTGTCGATCAATCCATGCCGGACCGGCTACAATGCGATCGCCGACGACTGGATCGGCATCCGGCCCGGCACGGACGGCCTGTTCGTGTTCGCGCTGATCCACGAACTCTTGAAAGCCGGCCGCGTCGATCTCGATTATCTGCTCCGCTACACCAACGCGCATGTCCTGGTTATCCAGGAGCCGGGCGCGGCCGATGACGGGCTGTTCATGCGCGACAGCGACGGCAATCCGCTGGCATGGGACAGAGTGGCGACGACCTCCGTCAACGCAGTCGATTCAAATGCCAAACCGGCACTGACCGGCAGCTTCACAGTCGACGGGCGCAGGTGCCTTCCCGTGTTCCAGCTGATCGCGGACCGCTACATGGACGTCAGCTATTCTCCCGATGCGGTCGCGGAGCGTTGCGGCATCTCCGCCGGAACGATCCGCCGGATCGCCGCCGAACTGGCCCATGTCGCCTTCGAGCAGGCGATCGAACTGCCGGTGGCATGGACCGATTGGGCCGGGCGCCGGCATCAGACGATAAAGGGACGGCCGGTTTCGATGCATGCCATGCGCGGCATCTCGGCCCATTCCAACGGCTTTCACACCTGTCGCGCCATCCACCTGCTGCAGGTTCTGCTGGGCACGGTGGATGTGCCGGGCGGCTTCCGCTTCAAGCCGCCCTATCCCAGGTCGGCGCCGCCCGGCCCGAAGCCCTGCGGCAAGGATGTCAGGCCGATGACGCCGCTCGACGGCATGCCGCTCGGTTTCGTCTGTGGACCCGACGATCTGCTGGTCGACGAAGCGGGTACGCCGCTGCGCATCGACAAGGCCTATTCCTGGGATTCGCCGCTTGCGGCGCATGGGCTGATGCACACAGTCATCCGCAACGCCTGGGCCGGCGATCCCTACCCGATCGACACGCTGATGATGTACATGTCGAACATGGCCTGGAATTCCTCGATGAACACCGTCGAGACCATGGCCATGCTCACCGACCATGACGAAGCGGGCAACTACAAGATCCCTTTCATCATCTATTCCGATGCCTACTACTCCGAGACCGTGCCGTTCGCGGACCTGGTCCTGCCCGACACCACCTATCTAGAGCGTCATGACTGCATCAGCCTGCTCGACCGGCCGATCAGCCATGCCGACGGGCCGGGCGACGCCATTCGCCATCCGGTCGTCGAGCCCGACCGCGACGTCAGGCCCTTCCAGTCGGTGCTGATCGACCTCGGCGCGCGGCTTGGCCTGCCCGGCTTCGTCGATGACGAAAGCTCGCCGAAGTACCGCGACTATGCCGACTACATCGTCAATCATGAACGCACGCCCGGCATCGGCCCGCTCGCAGGCTGGCGCGGCAAGGACGAAACCTCGGTCGGCAAGGGCGACGTCAACCCCAACCAGTTGCAACGCTACATCGACAATGGCGGGTTCTGGCACCACGATTTCACCCAGGACCAGCGCTACTACAAGATGGCTAACCGCTCCTATCTCGACTTCGCGGTGCAACTGGGCTTCATCCCCAACGCCGAGCCGATCGTCTTCCAGCTCTATTCCGAACCGATGCAGCGTTTTCGGCTGGCCGCGCGTGGTCATGGCCGGGTGGTGCCGCCCGAAAGCGAACGCAAGCGCGTCGAGACCTACATGGACCCGCTGCCGTTCTGGTACATGCCGTTCGAGGAAGCGTCCGTCGACCAGGAAGAATACCCGCTGCACGCGCTGACGCAGCGGCCCATGCACATGTACCATTCCTGGGGTTCGCAAAATGCGTGGTTGCGGCAGATCACCAGCCAGAACCGGCTGTTCGTGCATCAGCAAACCGCCGCCGGGCTCGGCCTTGGCGACGACGACTGGGTGTGGATCGAGAGCATCAACGGCAGGGTCAAGGGGCAGATCAAGCTGGTCGAAGGGGTCAACCAAAGCACGGTGTGGACCTGGAACGCGATCGGCAAGCGACGCGGCAGCTGGGGGCTGAAGGACAATGCCGCCGAAAGCAATCGCGGCTTCCTGCTCAACCACATCATCGGAGACCAGACCTTGGCCGACGCGCAGGGCAAGCGTTATTCGAATTCCGATCCGGTCACGGGCCAGGCGGCGTGGTTCGATCTGCGCGTGCGCATCGTCAAATGCGCGGCGGAGGAGGCCGGCTTCACCGAACCGCAATTCGAGCGTTTTCAACAGCCGCCGCATTTCGAACCCTCGCCCGACAAGCTCACTTTCGGCGCCGGGTTTCGGCAGGCAAGAGAGGCGGCCGAATGACCTGTCTTTCAAATCCAGGCGGCAAGAAGCTCGGCCTCGTCATCGATCTCGACACCTGTGTCGGCTGCCAGGCCTGCGTTACCGCCTGCAAGGAGTGGAACACCGGCGGCCACATGGCGCCGCTGACCGACATCGACCCCTATGGCGGCCATGTCGACGGGGTCTGGTTCAACCGCGTGCACAGTTACGAGCACATCACCGAGATGGGTGGGCGCACGGTCAACTTCCCGCGTTCCTGCCTGCATTGCGAGACGCCGGCCTGCGTCACCGTCTGCCCGACCGGCGCCTCCTACAAGCGCGCGTCGGACGGCATCGTGCTGATCGACGAGGACAAGTGCATCGGCTGCAAATTGTGCAGCTGGGCCTGCCCTTACGGCGCGCGCGAATTCGATGGCGATGTCGGGGTGATGAAGAAATGCACGCTCTGCGTCGACCGCATCTATAACGACAATCTGGCCGAGGGGGACCGCGTGCCGGCCTGCGTCGCCGCCTGCCCGACCAGCGCCCGGCATTTCGGCGACCTCGGCGATCCCCAATCCCCCGTTTCGCAACTGGTGGCGGAGCGCGGCGGTGTCGACCTGATGCCTGAACTCGGCTATCGCCCGACCAACAAATACCTGCCGCCGCGCGCTCACACGCAACGCGCCGCATCGGTGACCGCTCCCGCGCTGGAGCCGCTACGGGCCGAGGGCGGTTTCCTTGGCTGGGTCGACCGCATGCTTTCGAGCTGACCATCCATGCATCCAGCTTTTTCGGTCGTCTTCTTCACCACCGCCACGGGTGCCGGCTATGGGCTGCTCGCGCTGCTCGGCGTGCTCGGCCCGCTCGGCTTCGTCGCGCCCGATTTCTGGCCGGGCTTCGTCGGCATGGGGCTGGCGCTCGGCCTGATCGCCGCCGGCCTGTTGTCATCGACCGGCCATCTCGGCAGGCCCGAACGTGCCTGGCGGGCGTTCTCGCAATGGCGCAGTTCATGGCTGTCGCGCGAAGGCGTTGCCTCGGTCGCCACCTTCATTCCCGCAGGCGTGTTCGGCGTAGGCTGGGTCTTCCTTAGCCGCCTCGATGGCTGGGTGGCGGCCGCCGGCGTCCTGGCCGCCGTCGGCGCCATAGCCACGGTCTGCATGACAGGCATGATCTATGCCTCGCTGAAACCCATCGCCCACTGGCACAGCCCCTACACCTTGCCCGGCTATCTCATCTACTCGGCGATGAGCGGCAGCGTGCTTCTGAACGCTGTGCTGCAAGCATTTTCTCTCGGCTCGAAAATGCTTCTGGCGGCTTCCGCGCTGCTCACTTTGCTTGGCTGGGGCTGGAAGCTGGCGACCTGGCGCCACAACGACCGGCTTGAAATCCCGACCAATGCCAACACCGCGACGGGGCTGACCGGTGGCACGGTGCAGTCGCTGGAGTGGCCGCATACGGAAGAAAACTACCTGCTCAAGGAAATGGGTTTTCGCATCGCGCGCAAGCACAGCGCAAAGCTGCGCCGGATCACGCAGGCGCTGGCCTTCGGTTTGCCGATCCTGTTGCTGCTTGCCGCCTTCGCCTTGCCGTGGCCGCTCGCGGCGGCGCTATCGGCGCTGGCCGCGATCGCCCAGTTTGCCGGCATGCTGGTCGAACGCTGGCTGTTCTTCGCCGAAGCGAAGCACACGGTCATGCTCTATTATGGGCGATAGATCTCAGCCTGGCCGCAGCATCGAGTGCGAGATGGCGAAGATGCGCTCGGTGCCGAGCATGTAGGCCATCAGCGACTCCAGGCGAAACAGCCCGGCATAGGCGCGGTCGAGCACGTTGAGCGAACCGGTATAGGCGCCGAAAGCCGGCATGATCATGCGGCCGCCATCGCCGGCAAAGCAGCGCCTGCGCACCGAGCGGCCTTGTTGCACAATGCGCGCGCAGGGGTGCAGATGACCAGATATTTCGCCCTCGACCCTCACCTTCGATGGCTCATGCCTGAACAGCAGCGAGCCTATGGCCAGTTCCCGCACGGTCTCGCCAGGCAGATCCGCCGGCGCTTCGGGGTCGTGATTGCCGGCGACCCAGAACCAGTCACGGCCTGCCATCTGCGCTTCCAGCCGTTCGCGAAAGCTCGAATGCATGCGCGCTGCGCCGCCACCGTCGTGGAAGGAGTCACCCAGGCTGATGACGATCGACGGCTGGTAGTCCGATATGACCGCCTGCAGCCTGAGCAGGGTCGCGCCAGTATCGTAGGGCGGGATGAGCGTGCCGCGCCTTGCCAGGGACGACCCCTTCTCCAGATGCAGGTCCGATACCGTCAGCAGCTTGAGCTCGGGGAAATACAGCACACCGCGCGGATCGCAGACCGCGCGCTCGCCCGCGATGCCGACGAGATCGGCCTCGGCGATCAGCGATGCGCGCGCCAGCGAAAAACTCATTCCTCAGCCATTCCCAGGCCCCATGGCCTCTTCGACCAGCGTCGCCGCATCCATCAGCAGCGTTTCATCGGCCTCGCCGTTCACCGGCATCTTGCCGATCTCGAGCATGATCGGCACGGCAAGCGGCGATATCTGTTCGAGCGCCTTATGCATGATTCGACCCTGGATGCGCGAGAGCATGTCCGCAAGTCTGCTGACATCGAGCAGGCCGGTCGCTGCGTCGGCACGCGTCGCCTGAAGGAGGATGTGGTCCGGCTCATGGCTGCGCAGCACGTCGTAGATCAGGTCGGTCGACACGGTGACCTGCCGGCCGCTCTTCTCCTGGCCGGGGTGGCGTTTTTCGATCAGGCCCGAGATCAGCGCGCAATTGCGGAAAGTGCGCTTGAGAAGCCAGCTGTCGGCCAGCCAGGCTTCGAGATCGTCGCCCAGCATGTCCTGATCGAACAGCGCGCTCAGTGAAGGTTTCCTGGCTTTGAACATCGCGCCCATGTCGCCCAGCGACCATATGGCCAAGGCATAATCAGTGGCGACAAAGCCGAGCGGCCTGACGCCCGCCCTGTCGAGGCGACGGGTGAGCAGCATGCCAAGCGTCTGGTGCGCCAGCCTGCCCTCAAAGGGATAGGCGACCAGATAATGGCGATTGCCACGCGGAAAGGTCTCGATCAGCAAATCGTCGCGCTTGGGCAGCATGGATTTGTCCGACTGGAACCGCAGCCAGTCGGCCACCTGCTCCGGCAGCTTCTTCCAGCGCTGCGGATCGTCCAGCATGATGCGGACCTGCTCTGCGAGGTAGGTCGAGAGCGGGAACTTGCCGCCGCCATAATATGGCACCTTGGCGTCGCTGCCGGGCGCGTTCGACACGAAGCACTCATTCTCGCGGATGCCCTCGAAACGCAGCACCTTGCCGGCGAACATGAAAGTATCGCCATGCGTCAACGTTTCGAGGAAGGCCTCCTCGATCTTGCCGAGCACGCGGCCACCGTGCGACGCCGCGCCTTTGCTGCCGGCCTTGACGTAACGCACGTTGAGGGCGGGCACCTCGATGATGGTGCCGACATTGAGCCTGTATTGCTGGGCGACGCGCAGATTGGAGACGCGCCACAGCCCGTCATTGTTAAGGCGGATGCGGGCATAGCGCTCATAGTTCTTCAGTGCATAGCCACCGGTGGCTACGAAATCGATGACACGGTCGAAGGTCGGCCGATCGAGGCCGGCATAGGGTGCCGCCGTTCGTACCTCCTCGTATAGGTCATCGGCGCGGAACGGTGCGCCGCAGGCGCAGCCGAGCACATGCTGGGCCAGCACGTCGAGCCCGCCATTGACCAGTGGCGGCGTATCCTGCGCGCCGAGATAATTGGCGTCGAGTGCGGCCCGGCACTCCAGCACCTCGAAACGGTTGGCGGGGATCAAAATCGCCTTGGACGGCTCATCCATGCGGTGGTTGGCACGGCCGATGCGCTGTGCCAACCGGCTGGCGCCCTTCGGAGCACCGACATGCACGACCAGATCGACATCGCCCCAGTCGATGCCGAGATCGAGCGTCGACGTGGCGACGATGGCGCGCAGCGCGTTCTCGCCCATTGCCTTCTCGACGCGCCGGCGCTGGGCGACGTCGAGCGAACCATGATGCAAGGCGATCGGCAAGGTGTCCTCGTTGACGCGCCACAACTCCTGGAACAGCAGCTCCGCCTGGCTGCGTGTGTTGACGAACAGCAAGGTCGTCTTGTGGCGCTTGATCTCGCGGTAGATTTCCGGCGTGGCGTAGCGCGCCGAGTGCCCTGCCCACGGCACGCGCTCCTCGGAATCGAGGATCGAGATTTCGGGCTTGGCACCACCCGTCACAGTGATCAATTCCGCCATGTCACCCGGTGGGTTCTGGCTGACAAGCCAGCGCCGCAACTCGTCCGGCTCGGCCACCGTCGCCGACAGGCCGATCGTCTGCAGGCCAGGGACAAAGCTGCGCAACCGCGCGAGGCCGAGCGCCAAAAGATGGCCGCGTTTCGACGTCACCAGCGAATGCAATTCATCGAGCACGACATAGCGCAGATCCTCGAAGAAGCGTCTCGCGTCGCCTGCCGCGATCAACAGCGCCAGTTGCTCCGGCGTGGTGAGCAGAATGTCGGGCGGCGCAAGCTTCTGGCGCTGGCGCTTGTGGGCGGGGGTGTCGCCGGTGCGCGTTTCGATGGTGACGGGCAGACCGATCTCCGCGACCGGCTTCCCGAGATTGCGCTCGATGTCGACGGCCAGTGCCTTAAGCGGCGAGATGTACAGCGTGTGAATCCCGCGCCGCGCCTGGCCTGGTTTTCGCCTTGGCCTGACGGCCAGTTCGGTCAGCGACGGCAGGAAGCCGGCCAGCGTCTTGCCAGCGCCGGTCGGTGCGATCAGCAGCACCGATTGCCCCGCCTGGGCCTTCGCCAGGAGCTCGATCTGATGAGCGCGCGGCGACCAGCCTTTCTCGCCGAACCATTTTAGGAATGGCTCGGGCAAGACGACTGCGGCATTCTGGTCGGCGAGGCGGGGCTCAACTGTCACGCGCCAGAGGTAGCGCGGCGACAGTCAATCGCCAAGCAGATTCGGAACAAAAGGGGATCGAAAAGGGTTACGGGCGCCGGAACCCTGTAGGCCCGCCATAGAGATAGCCGATGCGGGCGATTGCTTCCTTCAGCCCTTCGCGCGACACAAGCATGGTGTGGCCGTTGGCGTGGATCATGGTTTCGGCGTCGGTCATGATGGCGACATGCCCTTTCCAGAACACCAGGTCACCACGTCGCAGCCCCGAAAAATCAGGGCCCGCATCGAGCGGCTCGCCGATCGAGGCGGCCTGCATGTCGGAATCGCGCAGCACATTCCTGCCCGCCATGCGCATGGCCAGTTGCACCAGGCCGGAGCAGTCGATGCCGAAGCCGGAAACACCGCCCCATAGATAGGGCGTGCCGAGAAATGTCTCGGCCACAGACACATAGTCGCCGGCCACTTCGCCGATTGGCTGCAGATGGCCAGCGATCACGGCTTTACCGGAGGGCAGCAGCGCATAGTGCGTGCCCCGTGTTTCAGCGGCACCCGTAACGGCTACGGTCGATCCCATGGACAATTGCCCGGCAATCGGAAAGCGCAGGTCCGGACCGGGATAGAGAAACGTGCGTGGCACCGAAACGATATGAGTGGACGCATGGTCGCGCCCGCCCAGCACGGCATCGGCGACATAGCCGACATAGCCATCGCGTTCGCCCTGGACCCAGGCCCAGCCTTCGGTTTGCTCGAAGACGAGGACATCGTCGCCGAACAGGAACTGCGTGTTGATGCCGGCATCCGGGCGTGGCGCCTTGCGCACTTCGGCAACGGATGCGGAAATCCGCGCCGGCCAGCCGGCGACGAAACGCTCCGCCGTGACCTCGCCTATCAGGCGCGAATCGGCAAGGTCGGAGCGGAAAGCGTGCAGGCGGGCGTCGTGGGCGGTCAAATCGGCAATCCAGTTAGTTAGACAGAGCACTTGTCAGATCGGCAGTTCGTGGGCCTTGGCGATGATACCATCTCCGAAACGCTCGACAAAGAGCGCGCCTTCGACGGTGCGCTTGATCAGGACGTTGCGCTTGTCGAGCTCGTCGCGATGGCGCGACACCAGTTTCAGCGCGCCCATCGTGTCGAGCGCGCGCGTGATAACCGGCTTGGTGACGTTGAGGCGGGCGGCGAGCCCGCGCACGGTGTGCGGCGGCGGATCGAGGTAGATGGTGAACAGGATCGCCGTCTGGCGCATGGTGAGATCAGGCGCGTCCTCGCGCACCTGCGACAGCATCACTTGCTGCCACAGTCGCAGGGCCTGGCTCGGGCGCATCGCAATCGACATCGCGCCAGCATGACGGCAAATTGTTTCGGTTCCGTTTCAGTTCTCGAAATCGCCGACTCTGCTTGCGGCAATCAGCCATAGCGCGTCGAGATGATCCGCTCCAGCGCCCGGATGCCCTGCGCCTCACCGCCGGCCGGGCCATGCGGGCGATCGGCGGGGTTCCAGGCGAAGATGTCGAAATGCGCCCAGCTTGCCGTCTTCTCGACGAAGCGCTTGAGGAACAGCGCCGCGGTGATCGAACCGGCGAAACCATCTGATGTGACATTGTTGATGTCGGCTATCTTCGACGACAGTTTCGCGTCGTAAGGCCGCCATAGCGGCATGCGCCACAGCGGATCCTCGACCGCCAGCGACGACGCCGCCAGCTCCGAGGCAAGCGCCTCGTTATCGGTGTAGAAGGGCGGCAGGTCGGGGCCAAGCGCAACGCGGGCGGCGCCGGTCAGCGTCGCCATGTCGATGAGAAGCTGCGGCTCCTCGTCGTCGGCCAGCGCCAGCGCGTCCCCCAGCACCAGCCTACCCTCGGCGTCCGTGTTGCCGATCTCGACCGTGATGCCCTTGCGGCTCGCCAGCACGTCGCCCGGGCGGAAAGCGTTGCCAGCGATCGAATTCTCAACCGCGGGGATCAGCACGCGCAGCCGCACCTTGAGCCCGGCGGCCATGATCATCGAGGCCAGGCCCAGCACATTGGCGGCGCCACCCATGTCCTTCTTCATCAACAGCATGCCCGATGACGGCTTGATGTCGAGGCCGCCCGTGTCGAAGCAGACGCCCTTGCCGACCAGCGTCACCTTCGGCGCGCCCTGCTGCCCCCATGTCAGGTCGATCAGACGCGGGGCATCGGACGAAGCGCGGCCGACGGCGTGGATCATCGGGAAGTTCTGTGCGAGCAGGTCGTCGCCCTTGATGACCGAGACTTCGGCCTTGTGAGCCCCGGCCAGGGTCCGCACCGCCTTCTCCAGATCGCCCGGCCCCATATGGTTGGTCGGTGTGTTGACCAGGTCGCGCGTCAGGAAAACGCCCTCGGCAACGCGGCGAACGCGCCGCGCATCGACGCCGGCCGGCAGCTCGAAGCGCAGCGCCTTGCCCGGTTTCTTGCCGTAGCGGGCAAAGACATAACCGCCGAGCACGATTGCAAGAGCCGCCAGTTCCGGCTCCGCGGGCCTGGAGGCAAAATGCCAATCGCCCTCCGGCAAGGTTTTCGCCAGCGCACCAACGGCAAGCGCGCCCTCGCCCTCACCGAGGCCGAACATGGCGCCGCCAAGCTCTCCGTTCTCGCCTGGCAGGACCAGCGTCCTGCCAGCCTCGCCGGAAAAGCCGTTTGCCTTGGCCCATGCGACAATAGACGGCGACAGACCGGCTGCCTCCAGTCTGTCCCTGGCGACCAGATGGATCGGCAGCGGGTTCTTCGGCTTGCTCTCGACCAGTTCAACGGACATCAGATGTTTCTCCTGCCGAGTTTGCGAGTCGGCGCGTCTTAACCCTCCGTTAGGGTTAACAGAATATTTCTGCTGGAGGGAAGATGGCCACGCAATGGCCACGCATGAATGGAGGCCCAGGTGCCGATGCCGACCAACCGCACGATAGACATCCGGGGAAAACGGCTCATTACCACGGCATTCATGCTAGCGCTCGCGGCGGGCGTTGCCGGTTGCGCGACCGACAAACTCACCACAGGCTCGATCGGACGCACCAGCGGCAAGCCGCTGGAAACGATGTCGGCGGGAGAATTGCACAACGCCACGGCCGCACTTGGCCAATCCTACGCGAGGAACCCCAACGACAAGCGGATAGCGACCAACTTCGCGGCGGCGCTGCAGATGGACGGCGATGCCGACCAGTCGCTTGCCGTGATGCGCAAGCTGGCGATCGCCTACCCCAAGGACCGCGAAGTTCTCGCCGCCTATGGCAAGGCATTGGCCGCCAATGGCCAGCTCGAGGCAGCGCTCGACGCCGTGCGCCGCGCACAAACGCCGGAATACCCCGACTGGAGGCTGGTGTCGGCGGAGGCGGCCATCCTCGATCAGGTCGGCCAGAAGGACGAAGCGCGCCAACTCTACCGCAAGGCGCTTGAACTCAAGCCGAACGAGCCGTCGATCCTTTCCAATCTCGGCATGTCCTATGTGCTGGAAGGGGATCTGCGCACCGCCGAGACCTATATGCGCTCTGCCGCCCAGCAGCCGAATGCCGACAGCCGGGTGCGTCAGAACCTGGCGCTTGTTGTCGGGCTGCAAGGTCGCTTCGACGAAGCCGAGAAGATCGCCTCGCAAGAACTTTCCCCCGAACAGGCACAGGCCAACGTCGCCTATCTCCGGCAGATGCTGGCCCAGCAGAACGCCTGGAGCCAGCTCAAGGATCAGGACAAGGCGAAAACGGCGAAAACCGCCAACAACTGATCGTCGCGCGGGGCGCCCGATCGCGCCAAACGAAAGAGCCGCGTGGCATTTTCCGCGCGGCTCTTTCGCTTGGATTGTGCGGATGCGCCTACTGGGTGCCGTTGCTTTGCGACTGGCCGAAGATGCCGCGCTGGCTGACCTGGATGCCGGCAGGACCCAGGATGATGGCGAACAGCACCGGCAGGAAGAACAGGATCATCGGCACGGTGAGCTTGGGGGGCAGCGCGGCGGCCTTCTTCTCGGCTGCGTTCATGCGCATGTCGCGGCTTTCTGCGGCAAGCACACGCAGTGCGAGCGCCACTGGCGTGCCGTAGCGCTCGGCCTGGACGAGCGCCTGTGACACGGACCTGACCGATTCCAAGCCGGTACGGCTCGCAAGATTCTCGTAAGCCTGCTTACGTTCCTGCAGGTAGGAGAGCTCGGCGTTGGTCAGGATGAATTCTTCCGCCAGGGCCACCGATTGCGCGCCGATCTCGTCGGCGACCTTGCGCAGGCCGGCTTCCACCGACATGCCGGATTCCACGCAGATCAGCATCAGGTCGAGCGCATCCGGCCACGCCAGCTGGATCGACTGCTTGCGCTTGGTCGCGCGGTTGTTGACGTAGAGGACCGGCGCATAGAAGCCGCCATAGGCAACGAGGATGCAGACGAAAAGCCGGATCACCAATGGCTTATCGGGCAACCCTCCGAGCACGAAAATATAGAACAGACCCAGCGCGAAACCGACAAAAGGAAGCACCAGACGGAAGAACAGAAATCGCGTTAGCGGATTTTGCCCGCGAAAGCCGGCGACCTTCAGCTTTTGCAAGGTGGACTCGTCGGCCAACGCACGGCGCAGATCGAGCCGGTCGACAATGTTGCGCATACCGACCGACTGCTGCTCGCGCAGGCCCTTGCGGCGGCGATCGGCCTCGTTCGCAAGCCGCGCGCGCTGCTTGGCGCGAAGCTCGTCACGCTCCAGCGCGACCGACTTCATGCGCGCCTTGAGCTGGTTTCCGCCAAGGGCCGGCAGCAGCGTAAAAACGGTTGCGAACACGGCGACAGCGACCAGCATCGCAATCAGGAGGCTGGGATCCGTCAGTGATTTGATGACTTGTTCGGTCATGCCACGGCCTAGACTTCAAAATTCATCATCTTGCGCATCACGAAGATGCCGATCGACATCCAGATGCCGGAAACACCGAGGATCAGATGGCCGACGCTGGTCGTGAACAGCGGCATCAGGTAGTTGGGACTGGAGAGATAGACGAGAAAGGCAACGATGAAAGGCAAGGCGCCGATGATGGCGGCGGATGCTTTCGCCTCCATCGACAGGGCCGCGACCTTGGCCTTCATCTTCTTGCGGTCGCGCAAGACGCGCGAAAGATTGCCTAGCGCTTCGGAGAGATTGCCACCGGCTTGCGACTGGATCTGGATGACGATGCCGAAGAAGCTCGCCTCGGTGCATGGCATGGTTTCGGGCATGCGCAAGGTGGCGTCGGGGATCGACAGGCCCATCTGCTGCGAATCGACGATGCGGCGAAACTCGGTCTTGACCGGTTCAGGGGATTCGTTGGCGATCAGGCGTATGGCATCGTTCAGCGGCAGGCCGGACTTGACCGCCCGCACGATGACGTCGAGCGCGTTTGGAAATTCGTTGAGGAATGACTTGACGCGCCGGCTACGACGAAAAGAAACGAACCAACGCGGCAGGCCAAGCGCTCCGGCGAGCAGCACACCGGGCAAGACAATCATCGGCGCACCGGCCACGAACGCGACCACCGTCAGCGCGAGACCGCAGATGGCCGAATAGATATAGAAACGTTCGATCGACACCTTCATCCCAGCCTGGCGAAGCTGCGCTTTCAGCGGCGGCTTCTTGACGGCGATGTCCTTGGATTTCTGCTTTTCGTCGAGATCCTTCAGTGAATCCTGCACCGATTTGCGGCGCTTGGCGGCGTCGGCCGCCCGGTCGCGGGTGGCCTTGACGACGGAACGGTCCGTCTCGGCGGCCTTGATCGTTTCCAGCCGCCTGCCGGCCTGTTTCTCGTTGCTGATCTGGTTGAACAGAAATACATAGGCGACCGCGCCGGCGCTGAAGCCGGCGAGTACGACAAACGCCAGTACGGTGCCGTCAATTCCAAACATCGACCAGAACCTTCACGCCTGTGAGTGCGTCAGTCAGCACGTTTCTCCATGGCCTCGAGCGCTATTGCGAGGCGCTGCTCTTCGCCGTAGTAGCGCGCGCGTTCCCAGAAATGCGGGCGGCCGATGCCGGTCGAGACGTGTTCTCCCAGCAGCCTGCCGTTGGCGTCCTCGCCCTTGATGTTGTAGAGGACGATATCCTGGGTGATGACGACGTCGCCCTCCATCCCGATCACTTCGGTGATATGGGTGATGCGGCGCGATCCGTCGCGCAGGCGTGCCGCCTGGATGATGACGTCGATGGAGCCGACGACGATTTCGCGCACGGTTTTCTGCGGCAGCGAATAGCCGCCCATGGCGATCATGGATTCGATACGGTTCAGGCATTCGCGCGGGCTGTTGGAGTGGATCGTGCCCATCGAGCCGTCATGGCCCGTGTTCATCGCCTGAAGAAGGTCGAAGACCTCGGGTCCGCGCACTTCGCCGACGATGATGCGTTCAGGCCGCATGCGCAGGCAATTCTTGACCAGGTCGCGCATCGTCACCTCGCCCTCGCCCTCGAGATTGGGCGGACGCGTTTCCAGGCGCACGACATGCGGCTGCTGCAGCTGCAGTTCGGCCGAGTCCTCACAGGTGATGACGCGCTCGTCGCGGTCGATGTAGTTGGTCAGGCAGTTGAGCAATGTCGTCTTGCCGGAGCCGGTGCCGCCCGAGATGACGATGTTGCAGCGGACACGGCCGATGATCTTGAGAACTTCTGCCCCTTGCGGAGAGATGGCGCCGAACTTGACCAGCTGATCGAGCGTCAGCTTGTCCTTCTTGAATTTGCGGATGGTGAGCGCGGTGCCATCGATAGCCAGCGGCGGCGCAATGACGTTGACGCGCGACCCGTCGGGAAGACGAGCGTCGCAGATCGGGCTGGATTCGTCGACGCGGCGGCCGACCTGGCTGACGATGCGCTGGCAGATGTTGAGAAGCTGCTGGTTATCGCGAAACCGAATGCCGGTCTGCTCGACCTTGCCGTTCACTTCGATGTAGACGTTCTTGGACCCGTTGACCATGATGTCGGCGATGTCGTCGCGCGCCAGCAACGGCTCGAGCGGCCCATAGCCAAGCACGTCATTGCAGATGTCCTCGAGCAGTTCTTCCTGCTCGGCGATCGACATCGCGAAGTTCTTGATCGCGATGATGTCGTTGACGATGTCGCGGATTTCCTCGCGCGCGCTTTCGGGATCGAGCTTGGCGAGCTGCGACAGGTCGATCGTATCGATGAGAGCCGAGAACACCTGGCTCTTGGTGTCATAGTAGGTTTCGCTCTTTTCGCGGCCCCTCCTCGGTTCCGGCGCCATGGGTGGCGCTTCGACCGCGCGCCTGGCCGGCGGCGCGACAGGTGCGCTCGGCTGAGGCGTGGCCGCGGGCCGGGCAAGCACCGCGGTGTCGGCCGGACCCGCGGCGGCCGGCGCAATCGTAGCCGGTGCCGATGCCGGCTGGCGGAATTCCGGCGTGAACCGGTTGCCGTCGTCGTTGCCTCTTTTACCGAACATGACCGACTACCGACCCCATTGCGTCACTTCTTGTTGCGCGAGAGCTTGCCGAGCAGACTGCCCAGGCCAGCTTTCTTCTTCGCCCGGATTTCGCTGCGGCCCGTCAGCACATGGGCAATCTCGTTGATCGTGGCCACAACCGGATTCTTGGCATCCATCTCGCCCAGCATGCGCCCGTTGTTTGCGGCATTGCCGAACAGCAGGGGATCAAAGCCGATGACCGACATTGGTGTCAGGCCGAGCGGTTCGGCGAAATCGGATGCCGAGATCTCGGGCCGCTTGGGCACGCCGGCCTGGTTGATGATCAATTTCGGCGGCGGGTCGTTCGGACGAAGCCGCTTCAACATGTCGACCAGGTTCTTGGTGTTGCGCAGATTGGCCAGTTCCGGAGTCGCCGTGATGACGATCTCGTCAGCCTTGACCAGCGTGTTCTTGGCCCATCCCGTCCAGACATGAGGAACATCGAGCACAAGCAGCGGCACGCTGCGCTGCGCGGTATCGACAAGTTGCGCGAAGGCATCGGGATCGAAGTCGTAGACGCGTTCCAGCGTCGAGGGCGCCGCAAGCAGCGACAGGTGCTCGGCGCATTGGGTCAACAGCCGGTCGAGATAGACTTCGTCTATGCGCTCGGGCGAGAACACCGCCTCGGCAATGCCCTGGGCCGGATCCTGGTCGAAATTGATGTTGGCGGTGCCGAAGGCGAGATCGAGGTCGGCGACAACGACCTCGGATTTGAACAGCGAGGACATTGCCCAGGCGACGTTGTGCGCGATCGTGGAAGAGCCGACACCGCCCTTGGCGCCGACGAAGGCGACCGTGCGGCCGAGCGGTTCGGCATCCGGATCGACGAAGATCGACGACACGACGCTGACGATGTCGGCCATCGACACCGGCGCGATGACATATTCGGAGATGCCGGAACGGATGAGTTCGCGATAAAGACCGACATCATTGTAGTGACCGATCACCACCACTTTCGAGGATGGATCGCAGTATTCCGAAAGCTGGGCGAGCTGCTCCAGCAATTGCTTGGGTTCGCTGCGCGATTCCAGCAGGATCAGGTTGGGCGTCGGCGCCGACTGGTAGAATTCGATTGCGGTGGCGACGCCGCCCATATGGACCTTGAGATGCGCCTTGGTCATGCGACGGTCCTCGCCGGCGCGCTGGACCGGATTGGCAACGCCCTCGGTCTCGCAGAATGCCTGGATCGAAATGCGCGGAACCGGCCGCAACGCCTGCATCGCGGCGACGTCCTGCGGCGAGATATCGGCGCCCTCGACGGTGGCGTCATAGGCAAGGCTGCTCATGGTTGGTTGCCCCTAGACTTTGCAGTCATCAGTAATCGACTTCTTGGCTGACCGGAGGCACTGCCAACGGAACTTTCCGATAGTCATCTATGACCTGACCACGCCGTTCCGCATCGATGGTGGTCTGCTTGCGCGGCCCGAGAAGATCATTTGGATTGGCCATCTGAGCGGCAAGATTGTTCTGATAGGAGCAGCCGAAATCGGCGTAGTGTTTGTTTTCCGACGTTTCCACCAGGTCATCGGGCCAACGCCCGCATTTGTCGGTCTGTGCCCTCACCGCGATATAGGAAACGCGAACCGGGGCTGAGGCCTCGCTCGATCCAGCCTGATAGGAGACCACGACGATCCGGTCGCGCTTGATACCGGCGGCGACCGCGAGCCGGGCGAAATCGCGGCCAGCCGCCGTCGCGGCGACTTCGTTGGCCGATCCGCTTGGAACCTGGATCGTCAATGTCGGAGCGGCAGACTTATCATAGCCGTCGAGGAAACCCAGAAGCGTGTCGCGCTGCGAGCCGGTCATGCCACGGTCGCCGGCGCCGACGGGAAGATCGATCTTCTGGTTCTTCTCCGCGATGACGATCGGATGATTGGTGCGATAGTCGTCGGGGATGGCGCCCACGGTGATGCTGTCGCGCTGGGCGCAACCGGCCAGGAGAGCCGTCAACGCTGCCGCGAGGATCGGAAGGGCCTGCAGGCCTGTTCGAGAACGGCCGGAGCGCATCGCCATGGTCTTTGCCTTCAATGCTGACTGAGACATGTCCGCTTTCCCGTTCACTTGTAGATGAAGCCGACAACGCCGTGATAGCGGCCGTTGGGTCTGTCGGTCTGCATGGTGCCGTAGACGCGATTGACCTTGCCCAGGAACATGGCGGCACCATCACTGGCAGCGTTGAAATTGTCGTCCGGCTTGGCGAGGTCATTGCGTGCCACCGGCTTCACCAGATAGGGCGTGATGATGATGACGAGCTCGGTCTCGTTGCGCACGAAGTCCCTGCTGCGGAAGAGCGCGCCGAGCACTGGAATCTTTGTCAGTCCAGGCAAGCCGTTGACGGCTTGCCTGACATCGTCGCGAACCAGGCCGGCGATCATCATGGACCCGCCCGAGGGCAGTTCGACGGTCGTATCGGCAAGACGCTTGCGCAGTGATAGGGCATTCATGCCGATACTGTGATTGTCCGTGGATGACGTCACGGACCCCTCGGTCGTCGGCTCGGAAACAGAGGTCCTGACTTTCAGGCTTATCCGGCCGGGCGATAGAACCACCGGCTGAAATTCCAATCCGATTCCGTATTCGATCTTATCGACGGAATAGGTCTTCAAGCCCGTCTGGTTGTCTTGCGATACATTCGCGGATACCCCGGTCACCATGTTGTATTCGCCACCAACCTTGAAGGTCGCCTTCTCACCAGACACGGCGGTCAAGGTCGGTTCGGCCAATGTCTTCATGACCCCTGACTGCTCCATGGCGTTTATATATGCCTGGAGCGCGGAGGAGCCGATGCTCAAACCCGCGTTCGAGAGCGGCTTGCCAAGACCCGTGAAAGGGTCACTGAGCGCGCCATAGCTGATGCCATTGCTGCCGCCACTCCCGACCATGTTGACGCCGAGTTGCTTCATGACGGAGCGGCTGACTTCGGCCACCGTCACCTTCAGCGTGACCTGATCATCGCCGATAATCTGCAGCAGGTTGACGATCTTGCTGGTGCGGCGCTCCTGGTCCGGATTGTTGATGTCGACACCGCTCTGGGCCGAGCCGCCGGCGGCGGTCTGCGAATACTGTCCCGTCGTCGCCTCACCGCCCGAGACGAAGATCGTCGCCAAGTCGACCGCTCGTTTCGCGTCCAGCGGCGTGTCGACGGTGCCGGTCAGAATGACGTTGTCGTTCAGCAGTTCCACCTTCACGGTCGAGGTCGGAAGGAAGCGCTTGATATAGTCTTCCAGGCCGGCGACGTCGCGTTCGATGGCAAGATCCAGGCTTGCGATCTGTTCGCCGTTCGGTCCAAAGACGAAGACGTTGGTCTCGCCCACCGACTTGCCAAAGAGATAGATACGCCTTGCGGTACGGGTCACGGCGTCGGCAACGGAGGGATTGGCGACAAGAATGTCATAGGCATCGCTCGGCAGGTCTATGACCACCGACTTGTTGAGGCCAAGCTTGACGCGCTGGGTGGCTGTCGTGGCCGACACCTGCGTGCTCTTCGCCTCGACGCCCTGTACATTCGCTCCGACCAGCAGCAGGCCGAATGCCATGGCTACGATTGCCGGCAGTTTAGCGCTTAGCCTCATTTCCTTGCCCCTACCTCGGAGACTTCGCCCGACTTGATCAGCCTCACCGTTCCCCTGCGACCATTGCCGGAAACGAGATAGTCGGCCTCGCCCACATTCTTTTCCTGGGTGTCCGTGATCGCCCGCAGCGCCAGCGTCAGGCGATCCGCCATCTGCTGGGCAACGGTGATGATCTCCGCCTGTTTGGGTGTCAGCTCCAGCGTGGCGGTCTGGCCTACCCTGGTCTTCTTGCCTTCCTCGTCTTCCTGGATGGTCTGATCGATTGCCAGGACACGGATATTCTTCAGGATGGTCTCGGTGCTGAAGCCGGCCCCGGTGTTGGCATCGGCCCTGCGGGTCATGATGACGTCGACGAAATCGTTTGGAAGAATGAAGCCGCCGGCCGAGGTGTCGGCCGATATGGTCGTGGCGACCGCCCGCATGCCGGAAGGCAGGATGGACGACATGAAGCTTTGCCCCTCGCCGATCAGCTTGGAGCGCCGCACGGGCTCGCCCGCATACATCGGCACACGGGCAATCGACCCTTTCAGCTTCTCCAGGGCATCGGGAGCGGTGGCCTTGGTGATGAAATTCGCGTTGATGCCGTCAGCGGGCCAGGATTGCCAGGCGATGCTGTTCTGGAGCGCGTTGCCCATCGCGACATCGCCCGAAAGCACGAGCACGTCCTGCAGGGATACCGCTGGGGCCTGGGGGCCAGAATCGACGACGATCTGAGGCGGCGGAGCGACCATGTTTTTCGCGACATAGCCAGCACCGCCCGCCGCGGCCACCGCCACGCTCAGAATAATCAATCGGGATGCTGGCATCTGTCCGAACCCTCGCCCTTGGCAAACCACCTAGCCAAGTCGGACTTTGCAGCGGCAATCGTCAAAACAAGGTTAATGCAATGCTTACGATCGTGATTAATTTAAGGTTTACATAAATTGGATTAGATCGCGCCGAGATGCACGGAAATGCTGGGCCGCCGCTTCGCAAAGCGGCTTGCAAGGCATGCCAGCCGACGAAAATTTGATGAATTCAGTTCGCCAGCCTTGCCAGCGCCCATACCATCATGGGGGAATCGGGAAAGGTCAGCAGTCCGCCCAGGCCGAGCGCGATCCCGTAGGGAACACCGGCCGACTCTTCGGCGAAATGACGCAGGAATGGATTGCGGCCGGTGAAAACCGCCAGCGTCGACTTCCGGTAAAGCAGGATGGCGATTGTCAGAAGGCCGCCGATGAATGTCGAGACGACCAGATATTCGACGAGATGCACGTTGAGCCCCATCCACACGGCCGTGGCGGCCAGCAGTTTGGCGTCGCCGCCGCCCATGCCACCCAAGGCGAACAGGCCGAACGTCACGGCAAGGACGATGGCGCCGGCGGCGAAATGTCCGCCATAGGCTGCCCAGTCCATGCCCGTCAGCGGCGCCACCAGCGCGAAGACGACGACAAGCAGCACCGGCACGCGATTGGCGATCGTCATCGACAGCATGTCGGAGATCGCGGCAAACAGCATGCAGAACGGGAAGACGACGAAGATCAGGGCTTCAAGCATCGGCGCTTATGCCTATTGTGCGGATTTCCAGGATACTCAATCTAGGTCGGTTCGATTAACGATTGATGAGGTCCGCATGAAAAGACGGTCGTTGTCGGCAGCACTCTGGACCGGTCACAGAGAAACAGGGGCCGCAATGTGGCGGCCCCTGTCCAGAATGGAATCCAGGTGATCAGCAAATAAGCAGATCAGCTGCCGCTGCTGTTCAGCGTTGTACCGATGGCCGTGAATTTGGCGTTGATGGCATTGCCGAGCGCGCCTGCGCCGGTGATGATGGCGAGCGCGATGAGAGCGGCGATCAGACCATATTCGATGGCGGTCGCGCCGGATTCGTCCTTCACGAAACGTGCGATGAGATTAGACATTCGAGAGCTCCTACTCCACGTGTTACAGCACTTCCGTCAACTTCTGTGATGGTTGATCGGATGCTGCAAATCTAGGGAGAAGCTCTTTCGATCGGCTTAATAAACAGCCTTACCGATTCCTTTCCCGGCTAGAACATGTTGCGTGGTTAACTCCACACTAAGCGCTGGCTAATGTTCTGTTTTGCAGGTCGACGCCGCAAACGGCAAGGGCTTGGGCAGGCTTGCGACGCCTGCACGAGTTTGGTGATGCGCTCGGCCATGCCGACCGCCATATCTGGGCGCAACAAGTCAACTTAACCGTTGGTTCACCAATCTCGTTCATGTTCCGTTGAACAGTCCGCTGCGTGGAGCGCCTTGATGGCCGTGCCGAGATCCTCAATTCTGATTGCCGTGCTTCTTGCCGCCAGCTTGACCGCGCCCGCCAGGGCCGGCGCCGGGATCGAGGTCACCATGAACCAGGCCAAGATCGTGAAATTGTCGCGCCCCGCCGATACGATCGTCGTGGGCAACCCGGCAATCGCCGACGCCTCCGTCCAGGATGCCTCGACGATCGTGCTCACCGGCAAGGGTTTCGGTGTCACCAATCTCGTCGTTCTCGACCCAGAGGGCAGCCCGATCGTCGACGCACAGGTTACCGTGGTCCGCCAGGCGGTCTCGTCGGTTCGCATTTACCGGCGCGCGGAGGTCCAGACCATGTCGTGCACGCCCTATTGCGAAAGCTCCTACAAGAGCGACGCGGAGAAATCGTCCGAAGCCGAGATGAGCGTCAGCAAATAAGCCATGCGGGCCGTGCCAGCGCCCAGGTTACTGCCTGGTTAAAGCGCCTGCGCCGAGTTTAACGATCATTCAAACCGGACCTCAATTGGTTTGCACTAATACACCTGTCAGCACCGTCCAGGATGGCAGGAACATCGCATGAGCAAGGAAATCGGCTCGACAGATCAACGCAAGATCGAGCGCGCCAGGCCTTTCCAGCGCTTCGTGCGCGACCGGCGCGGCGCCACGGCGCTGGAGTTCGCGCTGCTTGCGATGCCGTTCGCGCTTCTCGTCTTCGCCATCCTCGAAAGCTGCATCTCGTTTGCCAGCCAGGAGGTGATGGCCAACATTACAGATGATGTCGCGCGCCGGCTGCGCACCGGCCAGTTGAGGGCCGCCGACGTCGCCGGAGATAATTTGAAGAACATGATCTGCGGCAAGCTGGAAATCATCGTTTCGCAGGATTGCCCCAATCAGCTGAGCGTCGATCTTCGCCAATACACTGCATTCGCCGACGCGGCCCAGGCCGGCTTTAGGATTCAGGGCGGTAACATCCAGCTGACGAATAGCGGCGCCGATGTGCCCTTTACCGTCACGGCGGGTGCGGCGGAGTCAAGGAACATGCTGCGGGTTTTCTACAAATGGCCCATCATGACCAACCTGATGGCGCAGTCGATGGGCGGCAACAAAACGCTGCATTTCGCTTCGGTGACCTGGCAGAACGAGCCGTTCGACAATTGAGACAATCACCGAAGCAACAACAAGAAAAAAGGCAGTGAATATGATGCGTGCGGGGGCACATCAGGGAATTGCTGGGCCCTGGGGCAAATCAATGCTCTGGGGCAAATCAATCCGGTTCTGGTCCAATCGTCGTGGCGTCGCGGCGGTCGAGTTCGCGCTTATCGCGCCTATCCTGCTGGTCATGTATTTCATGACCATGGAGGCTTCGCAGGCCATCGAGACGAGCAAGAAGGTCAGCCGTGTCGGCAGCATGGTCGCCGATCTCGTCACACAACAGCCGACCATCGCCAAAGTGGACCTCGATGCCATCATGAAGATCGGCACCTTGACCCTTCAACCCTATAACCGCTCCGTGCCGGACATCACCATCACGGCCATACAGGTCACCACCGATGCCACGCCGCAGGTCCTGGTGGTGTGGTCGCGCAAGGTGGTCAACGGTGTGAACGGCGTCGGGGCCACCGCCGGCACCGCCACCACGGTTCCGGCAAGCCTCAGGGTCCCCGGAACCTTCCTCGTCCGCGTCGACAGCACCCTGGCCTATAAGCCGATCATCAGCTGGACGACCGACAGCCAACAGAAGCTCGGGTTTGTCGAGACGCTCGCCAAAGGCATGACGATGGGCGAAACCTATTATCTGCGTCCCCGCAGAAGCGTCACGATCCCTTGCAGCGATTGCTGAAGGACTTGTTGCCGCCCATCGACTGATACCATCCGCACGATGGCCTCCGCCGCCGCATAGTCCTTGGGAGCCACGGGCATGAAGCCGCCAGCATGCTTCGGCTCCAGAAGGTCGTAGACATCCGGCGTCGTCGATTTAAGGTTGGTGAGGAACACGGTCAGCCGACGCTTGGCTTCCGGATCGAGGTCGCCGCGCACCGCATGGGGACCGTATCTCAGCAGACCCGACGTCCACACGACCTGAAGGGCCGACGCCGAAAGGTCTGATGCCTCGAGCCTTGCCTGCGTGCCCCCAGGCAGTCGCGGCTGACCATCGGCCGCTGCCTTCACCCAGCCGAACATGGCGTCGGCCTCGCCGTCGACGAGCATGGTTTCAGCCGCCGACGCCGACGGGGCATGGACAAGGAATGGTGCGTCTTCGGCGATCCTGACATGTTCGGCGGCCAAGCCCGCCAGCGGCAAAAGCGAACCGCCGACGCTGTCCGGCGGCGGCATGGCGATCCGGCGGGTCTCCATGTCAGCCAGGCCGGGCAATTTGCCGTCCCTGGTCAGCAGTACCGAGCGGATGCCGGCCGCACCGTTTGAATCGACCGGAGCTACGAGCGGCTCGACGCATTCGCAGCGTTGCAGCGCCGCGGCGTAGGCGGTCGCCGAATAGATGGCGTATTCGATCCGCGCATTGGCCTGTGCCTCGATCAGTGCCGCGTAATCGCGGGCAACGACGAATTCCACCTTCATGCCGAGCGCATTGGTAAAGGCTTGCGTCAGCACGGCCAGCCCCGGAACGGTATTGCCGGCGCCGGGTTCGGCGACGATACCGATGCGAAATGTGCCGATATCGTCGCGCCAGTCTGCCCACGCCGGTCCACAACAGAACGCACCGTTCACAGCCATGAGGGCAGTCCATGTCTTGAGCGCAGCCTTCATGACAGGACCGCCTTGCCTCTTGTTTGTCCGTGGGCGCCCAACTGGTCGCGACACCTGATCTTTGTGCCTGTATTGCCGTTTGGTTTCCGAATTGCCAAGGCCGCCGTGGAACCCTATGTCTTGAGGTCCACACTGGCAACAAATGACCCGATGGCGCGTGCATTCCTCTTTGTCCTGGATTCCTTCGGCATCGGCGGCGCGGCCGACGCAGAACGTTATGACGACGCCGGTGCAAACACGCTGGCGCACATCGCCGAAGCTTGCGCGGAAGAGCGCGCCGATCGCGACGGGCTTCGTCAGGGACCACTGTTCGTCCCCCACATGGCATCGCTGGGACTTGGCAAGGCGGCCGAGACGGCGACAGGACTGGGTTTTGCTCATTTCGGGACGGACCTGCTCGCCAATGCCTTCCATGGCGCGGCGCAGGAGATTTCGAGCGGCAAGGACACGCCTTCCGGCCACTGGGAGATCGCAGGCCTGCCAGTACGCTTCGACTGGGGTTATTTCCCGGATACGGTTCCCGCATTTCCGGCCGACCTGACCGAGGCGATCATCCGCGAGGGCAAGGTTTCAGGCATCCTCGGCAATTGCCATGCGCCAGGCACCGAGATCATCGAGCGGTTCGGCGAGGACCACATCCGCACGGGCAAGCCGATCTGCTACACGTCGGTCGATTCCGTCCTGCAGATCGCCGCGCATGAGATCCATTTCGGCCTGGAGCGGCTCTATGAATTGTGCCAGGTGGTGCGCCGGCTGGTTGACCCGCTGAGGATCGGACGGGTGATCGCGCGCCCCTTCGTCGGCGAGACGTCAGCCACCTTCGAACGAACCTACAACCGCCACGACTACGCCGTGCCGCCACCCGAAGCGACATTGCTCGACCGGCTGACGGCGCGCGGCAGCCGCGTCATCGCCGTCGGCAAGATCGGCGACATCTTCGCCCATCGCGGGATTTCGCAGGTGCGCAAGGCGGCGGGCAACATGGCCATGTTCGACCAGGCGCTGGGCGCCATGGACGAGGCTGGCGACGGTGACCTCGTGTTCGCCAATTTCGTCGATTTCGACACCGAATTCGGCCATCGCCGCGACGTCGCCGGTTATGCCGCCGCACTCGAGGCCTTCGACCGGCGTCTGCCGGAGGCGTTTGCGAAGCTGAAGCAGGGCGACCTTCTCATCCTGACCGCCGACCACGGCAACGATCCGACCTGGCGCGGCACCGATCATACGCGCGAACGCATTCCGGTCATCGGCACTGGACCCGGCCTCAAAGGCGGCGACATAGGGCTGAGGGCGACATTCGCCGATATCGGCGAGACGGTTGCCGAACATCTGCGGCTGGCGCGCGGCCGTAACGGCACGTCCTTCCACGCCACGATTCGCGGTCATGCCTGAATTGCCCGAAGTCGAGACAGTCCGGCGCGGCCTGCAGCCGGTCATGGAAGGTGCTCATCTGGCCAAGGTCGAGATGAGACGACCCGATCTGCGCTTCCCCTTTCCCGAACGGTTCTCGGAGCGGCTGACGGGCAGGACGGTCACGGCGCTTGGCCGGCGCGCCAAATATCTGACCATGCATATGCAGGGCGGTCCGGTTCTGATCTGCCACCTCGGCATGTCGGGCTCCTTTCGCATCGAGACCGGCGACAACGACGAGACACCGGGCGTGTTCCATCATGAGCGTTCGAAGAGCGCGGCGCACGATCATGTCGTGTTCCATGTCGTTTCCGCGGCCGGCGCGCGCTCCCGGGTGATCTTCAACGACCCGCGCCGCTTCGGTTTCATGCTGTTTGCGGAAGAGCCGCCGGAGACGCATCCGATGCTGGGCGGACTGGGTGTCGAGCCCACCGGCAATGCGCTGGACGGCGTTCTGCTTGCCTCGCTGCTGAAAGGCCGCAGAGCGCCGCTCAAGGCAGCGCTTCTCGACCAGAGGCTGATCGCCGGCTTAGGCAATATATACGTCTCGGAGGCCCTCTGGCGCGCAGGGCTGTCACCCCTGCGCGAGGCAGGCACCATCGCCAAGCCAGGCAAGAAGGCCAGGGAACAAAGCGAAGGCCTCGCCGAGGCAATCCGTTCGGTCGTCGCGGACGCCATCGCGGCCGGCGGGTCTTCACTGCGCGACTATGTGCGCACCGATGGGTCGCTGGGTTATTTCCAGCATTCCTTCGCCGTGTACGACCGCGAGGGTGAGCCTTGCCCCAAGCCCGGCTGCAGCGGCCATGTCCAACGTATCGTGCAGAGCGGACGCTCGACCTTCTATTGCCGGACCTGTCAGAGGTAAGCTAGACCGCCGTCGAGCAAGGAGAAGCAGCCCATGGACTATGAGACGATCATCACCGAGACGCGTGGCAAGGTCGGGCTGATCACGCTGAACCGGCCAAAAGCGCTCAATGCGTTGAATTCCCGGATCCTTGCTGAACTCGTCTCGGCCGTGAACGGTTTCTGCGCCGATCCTGGCATCGGCGCCGTGGTTGTTACCGGTTCCGACAAGGCCTTTGCCGCCGGTGCCGACATCAAGGAAATGCAGGCGATCTCCTACGCGGATGCCTACAGCCAGGACTTCTTCGTTGGCTGGGAAGAGTTCACGCGGGCACGAAAGCCGATCATCGCGGCGGTGGCCGGCTATGCCCTGGGAGGCGGCTGCGAACTCGCCATGATGTGCGACTTCATCATTGCCGCCGATACGGCCAAATTCGGCCAGCCCGAGATCACGCTCGGTGTCATTCCCGGCATGGGCGGGTCGCAACGCCTGACCCGGTTCGTCGGCAAATCGAAAGCAATGGACATGTGCCTGACGGGACGAATGATGGATGCCGCCGAGGCCGAACGTTCGGGCCTGGTGTCGCGGGTCGTTCCGGCCGCCGAGCTGGTCGAAGAGGCCGTCAAGGCGGCGGCCAAAATCGCGGATTTCTCGCTGCCATCGGTGATGATGGCCAAGGAAGCGGTGAACCGGGCCTATGAGACGACGCTTGCCGAGGGATTGCGCTTCGAACGCCGCCTGTTCCACTCGCTTTTCGCGCTCGAAGACCAGAAGGAAGGGATGGCGGCGTTCGCCGAAAAGCGGAAGCCGAATTTCACCAACCGGTAGGGCGTGGCGGGCCAGCGTCCGAAACCCGTGGCATCGGCAAAAAGAACGCCCGTCGGCGTTGACGCGCCGGAAAAGCTGAACTATAAGCCGCACCAACCGAGGCGGCCCCGTGGCTGCCCGTTTGTTTTTTGCGCCCTGCGGCACGCCGCGTGCGCCGACCAGATCAGAAGAGAGGCATCATGGCCAACACATCCTCGGCCAAAAAGGCAACGCGCAAGATCGCCCGCCGCGCAGCGATCAACAAGAACCGCCGCTCGCGCGTCCGCACCTACGTGCGCCAGGTCGAAGAGGCACTCGCCTCCGGCGACAAGGCCGCCGCACAGGCCGCCTTCAAGGCAGCCGAGCCGGAATTGATGCGCGCCGCAACCAAGGGCGTGATGCACAAGAACACAGCGTCCCGCAAGGTGTCGCGCCTCGCCCAGCGCCTCAAGGTGCTGTCGGCCTGACATCGCCTTTTCAGGACGATCTTCTTCGAACCCGGCCGATCGCGCCGGGTTTTTTCGTTTGCCGGCAAGTACTTAAAAAGAATAGCCGCAGACAGCCCCAAGTGCAGATTCCCGAGTGCGAAATGATTTGCCGGCACATACATGCCCGCTGATGACCGGCACGCTTGAAAAGCGCCGACTGAAAAGACTACGCTCCGCACAAATAGCTATTTTTTTTCAAGCG